>CAYJTN010000063.1:0-1691 GCA_964373235.1 uncultured Candidatus Saccharibacteria bacterium | reverse complement strand
TTGCTGTTATGAACTACTATATTATTAGCTATAAAATTGTGATCTTTTTCTATACAAAGATCATATACCCATTCTTTACCGCCTATTTTCCCCATTTCCGTAATCTCATCGTAATAAACATCTGAGTCGGCAATAATCTCAAGCGTACCGATAAATTGCCTCGCTCTGGCGGTTAAAATGCCGTGTTTTTTAATAATTTCGAGAACTTCCATAATGCCTCTGCGGCTAAAATCGCATCTATTCTCATAATAAGCGGCGAGTTTTGGACACTCTTTCCTTAATTTTTTTATTTTAATTCCTGATTCTTTTACTAAATTTTTTATCAACGATGAAAGATTGGGAATAACATCCAAATTCGGGTTCGGAACTAATGACAGCCTCCTTATTTCGTCAAGTTTTTTATGTTTTTCTCCCACTAAATTAAGTTTTTCAGTCAGAATTCGGAGATTGTCAGCGCCGGAAACATAAACAGAATAATATATTCCTTTTGTTTTTAAGTTCGTGTTAGCCGCGTATTTCAATTTTGCGCGCACCCGCGCCAAGACGCCCTCTCGCAGCAGCAACGTTGCTAAACCGTCGGCTAATTCCCTGCTTGCGGTGGCATATTCCATATAAATCTGGTGTTTTTTGCCGCGCGTTTTTACGTTGAAATAACCATCTCCTTCTAACAAAGCGGAAATGAATTCCCAGACCACTCGCGGCGAGGCGCTGAAAAGCTGGACGGGTACCTTTTTATCAAAAGAGTTGCCCCCGATTTTAAGGTCAAAAACCTGCTGTAAAAATTTGCATAAAACTTGAGAAAAGATAATGACGTCCGCGGTTGTGGGTTTATAGTTAAACTCTTTCGCTTCTAAGCCAAAAGCTTGTTGAGCGGTGATCTTGAAATCTTCGATAATCGCCCGATCGCTATTTACAAACCATACTTGCGCGCTCTTGTTCACTCGCCCCTCGGAAATTATGTATCCCAAGAACCGGGCCAGGTTTTTATCCAACGCGACTGGAACTTTCATCCGGCCAGCACCTTTAGATTTTAGCTCTGTAAATTCAAAAGACGTTGTGGTTGCTTGAGAAATTTTTAATAGCTGCGGGAAATAGGCGACGTTAATTGCCTGATGGGAATTAATCGTCCTTATGCCTTCGTAGTTAACTGATGCCAATTTTGATAGATTTAACAAACCCCCGCACTGCGCGGCAATGTCGGTTAAAAATTTTTTGAGTCTAAGCGAATACGGTATATAAACTTTATCCTCCACTCTAAAGGCTTGGAGTGTATTCAAAACGTCAAGTCGATCGTTATAATTTTCCAAATGATATATGCGCGGTACGGCAATTTTAGTTCCCGCTCTAAGCTCATCGGCTCTTAATGTTTCCAACCGACCGTTTTTAATGCAAAACAACGGGTGATAGGGCGTTGCCGTTATTTCCCGACCGCTTCTCGTCTTGATCCGTAAAAGATTGTCCGGCGATTTCCTTTTTACAAAGGCGGCTACGCGGGATTTTTTAATTTTATGAGTTGCCAAATCCAAAGAAAAAACTTCCACCCCTTCAGAATTTTCGGTGGTAAGCAACCCGTCATCCATTGCCTTCGGGTTTGATTTAGCTAAAGCCGCCTCAACCAAGTCACGAATTTCTCTTCGCCGTCCGTCAGCCAATAAAACTAGAGAGTCGCCGTCCAGGCACTTGCCCGAACC
>CAYJTN010000062.1:0-1910 GCA_964373235.1 uncultured Candidatus Saccharibacteria bacterium | reverse complement strand
CGATCAGGCTTTCGCCCATTGTCGAATATTCTCGACTGCTGCCTCCCGTAGGAGTCTGGGCCGTGTCTCAGTCCCAATGTTGGGGGTCGCGCTCTCACACCCCCTAGCCGTCGTCGCCTTGGTAGGCCGTTACCCCACCAACTAGCTGATAGCCCGCAGGCTTCTCCCAAAGTGCATTGCTGCTTTAATCGTGCCTCGCTACCGCTCGGCACAAAATTTAAAAGTCAAAATTCAAATCTCAAAACTATAGTTTTCACTTCGTGAAATTTATTTATAAAAATCGCGAAGCGATACTTCAATTTTGATTTTTGAGATTTTATTTTTTAATTAGTGCTGAACAAAAGTGAAGCACGATACCATCGAGTATTAGCCAACCTTTCGGCTGGTTATCCTCGTCTTTGGGGCAAATACCTACGTGTTACTAACCCGTTCGCCGCTATCGTTCACGCCTCGCTATGCTCGGCGTTCACTCAAATTAAAAAATAAAAAGTTAAAAATAAAAAGTTATGACTAGTCCGCCTTGGGCGGACACCATAATTTTTAATTTTGAGATTTAAATTTTTAATTTAAGTTTGTGCCGAACGCAGTGAGGCGCAAACGACCGCACGACTTGCATGTCTTATCCACGCCGCCAGCGTTCATCCTGAGCTAGGATCAAACTCTCGTTATGAACGCCGACTTACGTTGACCCAACACCGACTTACGCAGAAAAAAATTCCGCGTTGTTCAGCGTCTAGTCCGCGCAGTCTGCGTCCTGATCCAAAATAAGCCCAGTAACGTACATTCGTATGCGTTACTGGGCAAGCTGCAAAAGAATATACAGATTCGAATAGCTTTTAGGTGTTAGGTTATTAGCTTGTTAGGAACTTCCTAAAATCCTAAACCCTAATTTCCTAGAAAGCTATCCATGTGCTGACTCTATTCAATTGTTAAAGTTCTGGGTGTATTTAAAAAACAAAACACACCTTCGGAAATTTCCTAGTCTTGAGTCAAGAAACTTTCGAAGATGCATTAACAAGTATTTTGAAGTTGTACTGGACTGACTCTTACGTGTGTTACCCATTCTAGCCGATAAGAAAATCAGTGTCAAACATAGACTTGACAACATCGTGCTATGGGTATAACTTAATAAACTAGAGTACCTAAAACCTCAAGGAATAAGGAGATATGAAATGGACAAGGTTCTGAAAGTGACGCTAGAGATTCAGGATTTAGATCCGGAGTACAAACTTGGTGATAGGTTTGCTGCTAGCGTTTGTATACCAAGGAAGAGATCGGGAAAATATTTCCGAGCTGATACGATTGAATTTGGGGCGATGCTGGAAGCTCTGACAAACAGCATGGTCCCAGAAGAAACCGACAACTTGATTGTTCTTTTTGAAAAAGTTACTCCGCCTGAAAAATGATTTGTGCAAAAAACAGATATAACAGAACCCCGAGGGTTGCCCAAACAGCAACCCTCTTTTTTATCTATCTCAATCCAACTATATACCGAGGTAGCGGCCGCTATCTCGGTATATTTATTTTTTAATTTGAGATTTTCGCCATTCTTCGATCTTCTTATGATCCCCCGAAAGCAAAACTTTCGGCACACGATATTTTTTACCTTTAATAACAACTTCCTCTGGACGGGTAAAGGCTGGCACACCTACACCATAGCGTTTTTCCTCAATTGATTCAGATTTACCAAGAACACCTTTTACTAAACGGCTGACCGATTCTACTAAAGCCATGGCCGGAATTTCTCCACCCGACAAAACAAAGTCCCCCACAGAAAAAATTTCATCGGCTAAATATTTTTCTACTCTATTATCTACGCCCTCGTATCGGCCGCAGACCAAAACCAGTTGGCTATATTTAGACAATCTTTGAGCATCTTTTTGTGTAAACTTTTTACCCGCCGGAGAAAA
>CAYJTN010000061.1:0-2158 GCA_964373235.1 uncultured Candidatus Saccharibacteria bacterium | reverse complement strand
AAAAACCAAGGAAATCTTAGGAAAAACACCAAAAAATTACTTTTAAAAATTGTCCTGATTCCAGGAAATTTAAGGACAAATTCAAAACCGGTAGAACGATAAGGTAAAGAAATAATTATATATTTTTTACTCACTCTTTTTAATTCCATGAGGGTATTTTCAAAATCTTCCCAGGGTAAATGTTCTAAAACCTCAAAGGCGGTAACAATATCAAAACTATTGTTCTCAAACGGCAAGTTCCTAATATCCGCCACAACATCCGGTTTTAACGCTTCGTCAAAATCACAAGTCACCACACCAAAACCCATCTTCTTTAAATAGTCGGCAACCCAACCGCCGCCGATGCCGACTTCCAAAATCCTGCTGCCACTCTCGACCGAATCGGTTATCAAACTTATTTGATAAAAATACGAGATAAACCTCTCAAGACCGTTGTACTTGGACTTAAAATAATGCTCTTTCTTTTTTTGCGGTTTCAATTCCATATTTTCTGGTTCAATAAATCAACTAGATTCTTTATTGTGTTATCTATAGAAAATTTTTGGGCTTTTATCCTGGCTTTTTCAGAAATATTTTTTCTAAAATTTTCGTCTTTATCCAGTTTGTTTATGGCGTTTAAGAATTGCTCTTTGTTATTCAACTCAACCAATACCCCGTCAACTCCGCTTTCTATAATCTCCGCAAGATTGCCAATATTGGTGGCAATAACCGGCACACCCAAACTCATCGCCTCCACGATTTGGAACGAAAAACTTTCAAACGAAGTGTTCAAGATAAATATATCGGCTTCACTAATTTTTTGCATCAGTTGATCTCTTGGAATTTGACCCAAAAGCTCTACTTGGTCTTGTAACTTGTAATTTGTAACTTGTAACTTGAGCGCTTCGCGTTCTGGCCCATCGCCAGCAATAACCAGCTTCCACCCTGGCAAATCCTGCATCAATTCTATCAAAAAACCGAACCCTTTCCACGACATCAATCTTCCCGCCGATATTATTATATTTGATTTTTGATTTGTATTTTTGATATTTAATTTTTCATTTTTTATATCAAGCTCAATGCCGTTGTAGATAGTAATAACTTTATTCTTATCTTTGACCCACCCGCGAATTAAATCCCTAAAATAGTTACTTGGAGTTATTACAATATCAGCTTGATTAACAACAAACTTCTGAATCAGCCGTAAAAACTCCACCCGCCAACCATGTCGCCTATTTTGAAAATCGTCTATGGAATCTTTAACCCCAAAACGCTGTGTAGATTGCTCCCAGACATAATCGCCAGGCACTCGAATCACGAACGGTTTTCTTAATAATTTAGCGGCGAGTATTGATGGCAACCCGACACTAATAGTATCCTGCGCCAAGACAATATCACAACTCCAAAGCAACCGGACTGATCTTAAAAAAAACAAAAAATGACGCAAGCCTACAGGCCACTTTCGCACAGTCCGAAACGGCAAGACGGTTACTTTGATGCCGTGTTGAGGCAATTCTTTCTCCAATAAAGCGGCGTAGGTAGCCGGCCCGCCAATCTCCGGCGGATAAAGGCCTGTGGCCAGCAATATACGAGGGCTTAGGGTATACTTGTCCTTCGAAGCTTTGGCGAAGGAGGAGGGTTTAGCGTTTAGGGAATTCAAGATCTCCTTCATTTTTGACGCAATTTTATCCCACGAATAACTTGCCTCAACCAATTTCCTGCCGTTCTCGGATAATCTGCGATATAACTCGGTATCTCTTAAAATCCTACTGATTTTTTCGGCTAAATCACCGGGATCATCAATCTTGGAAAATAATCCGTTAACCCCATCGCTTAAAAAATCGGGTATACCCCCCACTTTGGTACCAATAACCGGCAGGCCGGCCGCCATGGCTTCTAAAAAAGAATTGCCCAAACCCTCGGAACGGGAGGGGCGAACAAAAATATCGGCTTGGGCGAGATACCCCGGAATCTCATCTGGACTGACATGCCCTATAAATTTTACAACATCTGACATCCCCAGTTCGACCGATAATCTCTCCAGAGCTTTTTTATCTGGACCATCACCGACAATGAGAACTTGTATCTGGTAACTTGTAACTTGTAACTTCGCGATG
Source organism: uncultured Candidatus Saccharibacteria bacterium (assembly GCA_964373235.1). GTDB lineage: Bacteria > Patescibacteriota > Minisyncoccia > JACQLN01 > JACQLN01 > JACQLN01. The sequence goes on along the minus strand of CAYJTN010000061.1, from coordinate 62 downwards.
GCGCGAATAAGAATATCAACTCCATTCTTATAAACCAATCGCGAGGTGGTGATGATTGTTTT
>CAYJTN010000060.1:0-2218 GCA_964373235.1 uncultured Candidatus Saccharibacteria bacterium | reverse complement strand
GATTTGTGTCGCGCTCTAGTCCATGCACTTGCATCAAACTGTTTCGCACCGGCTGAAAGATAGCTTGGTTGATGTCTTGGGCGATGGCTTGGGCTGTTTGAGTATCTAGTTTGGCAATGTTGGCAATGGCTTGTATGAATAGTTTAACATTTATCACACCCAGCATTATCCTTCCAGTTATTCTAACCACACTGGAGAAATTTTCATCCGAGAGGGAGTACTTATTTTTCATAGCCATCATCTTTTCAGCTGTTTCTTCGGCAAACAAAGACAGCTTAATGTTCTCTGGTAAGGCGTGATACATGGCCGTAAACTGTTCTCTGGAAATTTTTGGTAAAGTTTGGTCCATTTTTTAACGTATATCTATTATGTCTTTTGCTCCTGGACTGGATTCTAAATAGTTTGCCAATCGTCCATTTCCTAATCGTATTCTTATATTATTTATACGACCTGTCTCTGTTGTACCAAGATTAGTCTTAATATAGTCCTCTATAGCCTTTTGGTTTTTTGGTTGTGGTGGTTCTGAAAGGTTACCGACGTGTTTACCCGACCAGTTTTTTAATATAGTTTCCATGAGTTGACCATATTGCGCAGGGTTAAGAAGCCCCCTGATTTTTTCGAGCGATTAATCAGAAACTTTTTTTACAACTTCAGGATTCATGTTTTCAAATAGATCGATTATTTTATCCAGCGTCTGCACCCTGTCGTTGTTGATGATATTGTTTTCTATAGCAATGTTGGGTGCTGCCATCATGAGTTCTTTACCTGTACCCAACGAAACAGACAGCCTCATGGCGTCTCCCAGATCATCTTTTATGAAATCCTTTGTCCTGTTTAAATAATTTCGTTTATTGAATATATTGACGATGGCGGTTTTTTTGTTTAGATCGGCTGTTTTCCAATCCAATTCCAGCATTTGGTTAGATTGAGAATCTAGTTTTGTTTCTAAATCCGATATTTGTTTTTTCCGCTGTTCGGCTAATGCCAGTGGTGCTTTTAGGGCTTTTCCAAAGAGACCACCAATCACCGGCAACTGTATTCCTGACACCAAAGAATCTCTTAACTTTGTTCTCTCCCCCTTATCTTCTTTTAGTAAACCCCTCTGTGCCAATTCGCTGACTGCCGTTCTAGCTTTTCCAGTTCCATATCTTATAACAGCTCCCCCAGCGACTTTCATTTTGCCCTCCGCCCATCCGCGGAGGCCTTCGGCCCATTTAACCACCATCGTGCCGCCGGCCAGGCCGGTTTTTTTGGCTTGTTCCAAGCCGGCCCACAAAATGGCCACCACCACAATAAACTGCATTATCACCGAGAAAGCGGTGGAGGGAAAAATGAGTTCCCAAAATCCGCCGGTGTCTTTGGCATCGTTCAGGCCTTGGTATTCCACAGAATTAAAAGTAGCGCCGGCGACTAAACCCAAAGTCAAAAAAACACTTATGGCTATGGGGAAAACAAAGGCTAAATTAAAAAACTCCGACCACCATTTGCCGTAATACCCCCCGAGTTTGCCCGGCAGAGCCGCGCTGATCCAAGCGAAAGGCGAGAAAATTATCAGGAGCCATAATTTTATCAGCCGCGAAACCATCACGCCGGCGAAGGCCAGGAGAATAAAAGAAATTACCGCATACATTATTAACTGCCCCACCGTGGCCATTATCAACGAGGTAACGGGCGATTCCAAAGCCACATTGTTTCTTAGCTGGGCGATGGCGCCGGCCCGCAAAGAACTTAAAATGGAAGCGCCGATGTCTATTTCGGTGCCGCTTTGGCCGCCCGAGATAAAAAACAAGGCGATGGAATTGCCCACGTCTATTATGGCGGCGCAAATTATCAAACTAAAGTTTATTAACAAAGCCGCGATTATGAGTTTAGGTATCAGTTTTTTCCAGCCGTAGCTTTCCTTCTGCAAAATGGTGCCGAAGGCGATCAAAAGCATTATTAAAATAAAGCCCATGTTGGCGAGGTCGCGGCTGATGGTCCAGCCGATTTGCACCACCGGCACGGTGGCAAAAGATTGAAAACTAAAAACGTAGTTAAGGATGGAGGCAGTAACGGTTATCCAAATACTGCCGATAAAATCCACCACCGTGCCTAAGAGAGCTAAAACAACATCGTACAGAACATCTATCGGCGCCAACCACTGGGCCCCGGCCGCCTTCGGCCAAGCCAAAACCGCCAGCGACAGTAGTGCCATCAAACCGATCAGTTTTTTGTTTTT
>CAYJTN010000059.1:0-2541 GCA_964373235.1 uncultured Candidatus Saccharibacteria bacterium | reverse complement strand
ATGGAAGTGGAGGTGAGGGTTTCAATTTTGCCCGGCGCCTATGGCGAATATATCGTTTTAAGGATTCTAAATCCCAACGCCATAAAACTAGAGGTTGGGGAATTAGGAATTAGGAATTACATGTGGCAGAAGCTGGAACCGGAACTCAAAAAAACTAACGGCATAATCTTGGTAACCGGCCCCACCGGTTCGGGCAAGACCACCACGCTCTACGCTTTTTTAAAATATTTAAATAAGCCCGGTGTAAAAATAGTTACACTGGAAGATCCGATTGAATACCATTTGGCCGGCGTGAACCAATCGCAAATTGAACCGGAGAAGGGCTACACTTTCGCCCAAGGTTTGCGGTCGGTTCTACGTCAGGATCCCAATATAATTTTGGTGGGCGAAATTAGAGATGAAGAAACCGCCGACGTGGCCTTGCACGCCGCGCTCACGGGGCATTTGGTTTTTTCTACTCTGCACACCAACGACGCCGTGGGCGCTATTCCCAGGTTTTTAGATCTAAACGCCAAACCGCAAATTTTAGCCTCAGCGCTTAATGCTGTTATCGCGCAGAGACTGGTTAGGAAACTTTGCGCTGACTGCCGAAAAATAAAATCAGACCCGCAAATAATTGCCGACATTAAAAAAGAATTGAGTGGTCTGCTTCAAGATATTTGGCCCAAAGAAAGCATAGTCTACGAAACCGTGGGTTGTGAAAAATGCGGCGGCACCGGCTACAAAGGCCGAATCGGCCTATACGAAATACTGTTTATAGACAGCGCTCTGGAAAAGCTTATCGGCTCCAGCCCCTCCAACCAAAATATTTTGGCCGAAGCCCTAAAGAACGGCTATATAAATATGCGCCAAGACGGTTTAATGAGGGTGCTTTCGGGTGAGACAACTCTAGAGGAAGTTGAGAGGGTAACCGGTTCTGAAACCTAGTTTTTAACAGATTTATCCTCACTATTTCCACAGGTTATCCAGAACCTTTCGCTGTAATCCAGTTATATTGGCCAAAATCCCGCCCTTGAGCGGCTCAAGGGCGGGATTGACAGCGTTTTAATTAAGGATTAAAATAAAAGCATAGTCAATCGGGCCATGGGGCCTGTAGGCAAAGGGGACTTGGTTTAGTTTAGGACGGTTTGGTTTGGCCTCGTGTTGGACTGAATCCATCCTCAACCAGATTCTCTCCCTGTGTTTCCCAAGATTCGGGGGTTACCCAGCCCCTTGATAGGGGGCTGGGTTTGCCTGCAGACCTTTCGGCCCGATCCCCGCTCCGACCTGGGTCGGAGCGGGGATTTGTTTGTCCAAAGAGTGGTATTATACTTTAAACATGATCACCACACTCAAAACCCAACCTGAAGATAAAAATCTGGATCTAACCTTGCGGCCAAACACTCTGGCGGAATACATCGGTCAGAATCAGATCAAAGAAAATTTAAATATATTTTTAACCGCCGCCAAAAAACGCGGCGAGATACTGGAACATATTCTCCTTTACGGCCCAGCCGGCTTGGGCAAAACCACACTGGCTTATATCATCGCCAAGGAGTTGGGTAAAAACATAAAAGCGACCTCTGGCCCGGCTCTGGAAAAATCGGGCGACCTGGGCGCGATTCTGACCAACTTAAAAGAGGGCGAGGTTTTGTTTATAGACGAAATCCACCGGCTGAATAAAGTGGTGGAGGAAATGCTTTACCCGGCCATGGAGGATTTTATTTTTGACATTGTGATCGGCAAAGGACCTTCAGCTAAAACCATCCAGTTAAAACTGCCGCATTTTACTTTAATCGGCGCCACCACCAGCATCGGCAATTTAACCTCGGCTTTTAGAAGCCGCTTCGGCGCCACCTATAAACTGGAGTTCTATGAAAACTCGGATATTGAAAAAATTTTAAAACGTTCGGCCAAAATATTAAACGTAAAAGCCGATGCCGAGGGCCTAAAGTTAATATCATCGCGTAGCCGCCAAACGCCGCGCGTAGCCAATAGATTATTAAAAAGAGTGCGGGACTATGTAGAAGTTAGGGGCGATGGATTTATTAAAAAAGATATGGCCCAAAAAGCTTTGGTGATGTTAGCCGTAGATGAACTAGGTTTAGAAAATGCCGACAGAAAAATTTTAGAAACAATAATTAAAAAGTTTAACGGCGGACCAGTCGGCTTGCAGGCCTTGGCCGCTTCGGCCGGCGAGGAAGAAAACACTATTTTAGAAGTTTACGAGCCTTATTTAATGCAGTTAGGTTTTATTAACCGTACTCCGCGTGGCCGCGAGGTCACTGCCACTGGTTACCAACACCTCGGCCTAAAAACTTCTAAGACACCCAACCTAGTTTGACAGTACGATATTAACTTTCATACAATTAACCCATGCTTTCCGATAGCCAAGTAAGATTTTTGGCTGATGTTCTTAGCGCCGCAGGGCAAGTTTCACTGGCCTCGCTGGTGGTGCCGTATTTTACTTCTGGATTGGGCATGGAGTTCATAATTGCGGGCACAGCAGGCACGTTGACGTGTTGGATAGGAGGATTGGTTTTAACAAAAGATATTAAATAA
>CAYJTN010000058.1:0-2830 GCA_964373235.1 uncultured Candidatus Saccharibacteria bacterium | reverse complement strand
CAAAAACTGCAAACAGAGAGTGGAGTTTTAATTCTATCGAGGTTCAACCTCGATAAACTACCTCCTTCGGCAACAATGCCGTAGGAACGGCCATCAGGAAAAAACAATTTCTTTAAGTCGCTGAAAATATGTGCCCTGTAGAGAAGCGTAGCTTCTTCTGCTGGAGCCATTTTTCAATAAGTCCGAGTTTGAGCATTTTATTAACACCCTTTTGTTTTGTTTTCTCTCTTGATAAGATATTATGATCAAAAGGGCGATTAGCTCAGCTGGCAGAGCGACTCGTTTATTCCCGATTTGTCCCTGAGCTTGTCGAAGGGCTACAAATCGCAATCCCGTTTAAAGTGGGCGCATAGCTCAGCGATTAGAGCGTTCGGTTTACACCCGAAAGGTCCTAGGTTTAAATCCTAGTGCGCCCACTTTGTACGGGACACCGAGTAAGCCCAAGGCCTGCCGGCAGGTAGGTTCGATCCCTTGAGCGCCCACTACTACAAAAATCCCTCCTCCGCCCTAGGCGGACTATGGAGGGATTTTTAGTGGCAGAATAAAACCTTTAACTAGCGATCGCTCATTTCGTCTCTAAGCTTGTCTAGGAACGAGCGGGCCGCGTTCTGGCCGCCCAAGCCGAAGGCGAGGCCGCCGGCAATGGCCAGCATGGCCACAAAGCCCTGCAGTAACGTGATAATAAACGTGCGGGCCACACCCAACTGATCCAAAGCCGCGAACAAAGCAAAAATCAAAACAGTCCATTTGGCCACCGAGCTGACAAAACCGGAATGCATTAATTCGGCCGTCTCGGCGGAAGCCTTAATCAATTTCTGCAGGAAATTGGCAAAAGCGGCGCCAGCCAAAAGGATAAGCACGGCCACAATAATATTGGGAATGTAAGACAGCACCAATTGCAGGAAACTGGTAACTTCGGTTAAGCCCAGAACATCCGCGCCGGCCATAAAGAAAACCAAAATCAAGAACCACTTAACCAATTCTCCCAAAAACTTGCCGGTGTTCAACTTTAAGCCAGCCCTTTCCAGCGGTTTTTTAAAGCCCAATCTTTCAAAAAGCTGATCCGCGTGAATGGCGGCTACCACCTGCCACACTACCCGGCCCACAGCCGCGGCCACCACCCAACCGATAATGATTATAACCAAAGCCACAACTAGACTGGGCAAGAAAGCCAAAACTAACGCCCAAAGATTTTGCAATGAAGCGACTAATGTATCGCCCCAAGTTTGTACAAACATTTGTTTTTTCTAAATTGCGGGTTATGAACCTGATCGACCTAAAACCAGGCAACCCTAATTACACTAATAAAATAAATTGAGAAACGACCTTTCTCTTGTGCCTAACAATGTTATGCTTTAATTTTACACCAATAACCGCATAAAGTTATCCCCAGTAAGACAATTTTGACCATTAAACCCTGTCGCCGAATATTTGCGTGATTTTCTAGTATCATCTTAAGATTCGGATTATAGATAGTTACACTCACCATAGGTTTAATGAATGAGGTGATAGTCAAAGTTGCTCTACCGGGTTATCCACATAAACTAGCAAGTTTTGTTAAGCTTTAATAATACTTATAAGATTTAGACAATGTTTACTGGTTTACGGAACAAAAGAGACCAGCTCGCCCCTCTAGTTTTAGCCGTACTGGTGTTAGCGGTCTACGGCCTGCTTTTAGCCAAACCGATCAATCTGGTTACAGCCGACCTGGGGCGGCATATTAAAAATGGGGAGATGATCTGGAACGGCCATCTTGAAGTTTTAAAGACTAACTTTTATTCGTATACCTACCCCGATTTTCCCACCGCCAATCATCACTGGCTGGGCGGTGTGGTTTTCTATTTAGTTTGGAAATTCTCTGGCTTCACCGGGATTCATATTTTTTTTATAGCCGCGAGCCTGGCGGCCCTGCTTATTTTTTTTAACCTAGCCCAAAAACGGTCTAGCCCGGGTCTGGCCGGCCTAGTGGCGGTGATGCTGATTCCCCTGCTTTTGGAACGTGACGAGATCCGCCCCGAAGTTTTTAGCTATCTTTTCAGCGGCATATTTTTATGGCTTCTCCTGAGATACCGGAGTGGTGAAACCTCCTGGAAAAAGCTCTTGATACTGCCGGCTATAGAAATACTCTGGGTCAATTTGCATATTTATTTTTTTCTGGGGCTGGTTATAATCGGCGCCTTTTGGGTAGAAAGTTTGATTTTAAAAAACGCCCGCGACGCGAAAAATCTTGGCTTGATATTTATACTGTCTCTAGTCGCCACCTTTTTAAACCCCTATGGCCTAGCCGGCGCCCTCGCGCCTTTTTCCATATTTCAAAACTTCGGCTACAGCTTAGCCGAAAATAAAACCGTGTGGTTTATAGAAAAAATACTGCCCAACCCCAACTATCTCATTTTTAAAATCGCCTTTTTGATTTTGATTTTAAGCCTGATTGCCAGAATCTGGCGTCTCCGATTCTATCAGGGTTGGGTAACCGATGTTATCTTCACTCTAGGTTTTAGCGCCGCCGGTTGGCTGGCTATACGCAATTTCACCATATTCGGCCTTTTTGCTCTGCCTCTAATCGCTGGCAACCTAGCTAAAACTTTTAACATAAAACCAAAAACTAACGCATGGCTCAGCCGCACGGCTATAACCACGCTAATATTGATTGTGCTTATTGTTCTTTCGGGGGAACTTCGCACCCTCTACCCCAAATCGCAAGAACTGGGTTTAGGTTTGAAAGATGGCAACAGCCAAGCCTTGGAATTTTTTAAAGAAAATAATCTAACCGGGCCGATTTTTAACAACTACGACATCGGTGGCTATTTGATATATGGCTTATCGACCA
>CAYJTN010000057.1:0-3180 GCA_964373235.1 uncultured Candidatus Saccharibacteria bacterium | reverse complement strand
ATTTTAACCGCGCTTTCGCGGCAGGCGATATAAAGGTTTTTTGATTCATCAACAAATATCTCTCCCGCCTGCTTTTGTCCAACACCAGGTGTTGGACATTTTTGTATTTGAGTGAGTTTGAGGCGAATATTCCGACCTGTCCTATCCTTAAAAAAAGCATAGATACCGGGCCATTTAAGATAAGCCCGCCAGAGGTTGTAAACTTCATCGGCCGACATTTTCTGCCAATCTATGCGGCCATCTTCTTTTTTGATTAACTTGGTGAAAGTGGCTTGGGTGTGATCTTGTTCTCGGGGTTTAATTTCGCCCAAAATATATTTAGGTAAATCGCGCACAATCATACCCGCGCCAACTTCGGCTAGTTTGGGTTCTAATGTTAAATAGGTATCATCGGCACCGATCAAAAAAATTTCCTGCGAAATCACCGGCCCGTGATCCACTTTTTCGTCTATCAACATCAGCGAAATTCCGGTTTCAGTAAGACCCCGGGCTAAAGCCGTTTGAATAGGCGAAGCCCCGCGCCATTGGGGCAACAGCGAGGGATGAACATTTACGGTTCCAAACTTGGGAATTTCCAAAACATCTCTGGGCAAGATTTGGCCGTAAGCCACCACAACCATAATATCCGGATTCAAAGCGGCTAGATCAGATTTTATATCTTTGATAGCTACGGGCGTGGCTAATTTTAAATTTAGTTCTTTGGCCGCTTGGCTCACAGGTGAATCGGCGAGCAAATTTTTCCGGCCGGCTGGCTTAGCCGGTTCGGAAACCACCACAGCCACCTCCCAATCGGCTTGGAGTTTTATGGCTTTGAGTATCGGCACGGCAAATTCGCCAGTTCCAGCAAAGATAATTTTCATTTTAGGTGATCCACAAACAAAACTCCGTTAAGGTGATCCACCTCATGCAACATTAAACGAGCCAGTAGGCCTTTAACACGTATTTTAAACTTTTTGCCATTTTCGTCCATGGCTTTTATAGTTACTTTATCGGCTCGGGCCAGTTCCCGCCAATCGCCGGGCAAACTTAAACAGCCTTCCTCCTCTACCACGTTTTTTTTGGAAACTTGAGTGATTTCGGGGTTTATAAAAACAGTATGATTATCTTTGGCGGTTGCTGGAGCTATCACAAAAAGCCGTATATTTTTGCCTACCTGCGGCGCCGCCAAACCTACTCCGTTTTCGGCCTTAGCCAAAGTTTCTTTCATAGCTTTTATCAAATCCAAAATCTCCGGGGTTATTTCTTTGACCGGTTCCGATTTAGCGCGAAGTATCTTATTTTTTGACCCTGTTGCTATAATCAGCATTTGATTTCTTTATCAAACCCTTTAACGACGCAAAAAAATACCTGCCGCGTGATTCCAGCGGGAGATCGCGCTTTTCTAAAACTCTTTTGACCAAAGCCCTTAAATCACTCTCGTAATACAGCTGAGCTATACCCAAATAAGCCGCGAACTTTTCGGGTTCGGCCATAGCCCGCGACAGATCCTCGGCTAAAAGGTGCTCTTTGGAATGAAGCCTGCTCTTGGCCTTAGATCTTAATATTTCACCTAATTTCATGATAACATTATCTTAAACAATGTACTGGATTTACGCCATATTTGAAAGAGTGGTCTGGCTTTTTACTTTTGCGGCCACGCGGTTTTTAGGTTCGTTTAAAGTGCTGGGTCGGGAAAATCTAAAAAATCTGCCGCGGCCGCTGATGATTATTTCCAATCACCGCACTTTTTTTGACCCTTTGATTATTGGCACGCTATTTCCGTTTTTTTCCCAACACATACCTATTGCTTTCATGGTGGACGACAAGTACTATCATAATCCATTCTTGAAAATATTTTTCCGGCTGACTCAAACTTTTCCCTCTTACTACGGCCAAGGGTTGGATATTTCTTTGCGCGGACCGCGGCGAGTTCTGCGCAACAGGGGAGTATTTTTAATTTTTCCTGAAGGCGAGAGGCATGCGGCTGGCCCACCGCCGCGCCCCAGAAGAGGCGCGGCGGTGCTCGCCCTGGAAATACCCGACCTCACCATTCTGCCGGTATATTTAAAAATGAACCCAAAACCCCACAAAAGAACCACGGCCATAATCGGACAGTCGTTTAAACTAGCCGAGTTGACCTCAAGCCCAGATATTGAGACCGTGTCCCAGCTGATGGCTGAAAAAATATACGAGCAGGCTTAACTATGTCTATATTGGTCCTAATACTAGTGGAAACAATAATCTTAAGCTTTCTGATTTTTCTTTTCATCTTCCTCGGCCTGCCCATGCTCTTTACCGGCGCGCCGTTTATACCTTCCTATCGCCCAGCCAAAAGAGAAATTCTAGAACCTCTTTTTGAAATCGCCAAAAAAGCTCCGGGCAATAAATTCATAGATTTAGGCTCGGGTGACGGGCGGGTGGTCATGGAATTTGCCGGCCGGGGCTTTGATGCCACTGGTATAGAATTTAATCCTATATTAGTGTGGTGGAGCCGGATGAAAATAAAAAATAAAAAATTAAAAGTAAAAAATATAAGAATAATCAGAAAAAATTTCTGGGCTGTTAATCTGTCAGATTTTGATATTGTTTATATTTTCCAGCTTAACTACGTTAACGCTCTTTTGGCCGAAAAATTCAAAAAGGAATTAAAAAGCGGCGCCTTAATTATCAGCGCCGGTTTTCCCATGTTTAATTTTGAACTCATCAAACGCGAAGGAATTTTTTGGGTTTATAGAAATTAAAAACAGCTTGAACAAGTTTCATTCAAGCTGTTGACCGCCATTTATGCCGGAGTTCCACCTCCTAGCTTAAGCGGATTTTTGTATAATTTAGTGATAAAAAAGGATATGAAAGAAATTTTGAATCAAGAGACAATTCAGATTAGAAAAATTAAACTCAAAAATTAAAAGCGGAGATACTAATAAAGTATCTCCGCGGAAAAAACAATACTCACTCAAATGACACACACGATGCCGATTCTGGTCTCCCATTCAATACCCAAGCAACATTGTAAGCGCAAAGAGCAACGGCTTTGTTCACAGCGCTGGCGGTTTTACCAGCGACATGTGGTGTTGCGATAACCCGAGAATCGCAAACTAATTGCCTAAGCCACAAACTCTTGATGGGCTCTTCTGGAAATACATCTAAAGCGGCGCCAACAATCCACCCTTTTTTAAGAGCTTTCTTGACTGCTCTGTAGTC
>CAYJTN010000056.1:0-3407 GCA_964373235.1 uncultured Candidatus Saccharibacteria bacterium | reverse complement strand
CGCTTAGTATGCCAACCGAGAAAATTAATAAGAATTTTCTTTTAAAATGATCTAGATTTTTATAGACAAATTTTATGACGGACATTTTTAAAAATATTAGGTAGATTTCCTAATTATCTACTACTTTCTAATTATTGATTACATACCTATAAACCGCTTCTGAAACTTCGGCCATGAATTTCGCGGCGTCTTTTTCATCTCCGCCGTTGGAACCAAGACACAGAATATAATTTCGATTAGGCGCATAGACAATACCACAATCGGAAAAAGTATTATCATTAGCGGAAACGCCAATTTTGTGACTGACCATAACGCCTTCCGGAACTCCAGCCGCTATTTTATCATTGAACGGCGTATTGGTTAAATATTCTAAAATTTTATTTGAGTGTTCTACATTAATAAATGTGGCATTGTAAAGCGCCGAAAAGAAGTTAGATAAAGTTTTTAGATCAATTTTTGAATAATTAGGCATTTCTCCCACAAGCGGTATTTGAGAAGAGAATTGCCAACCCAAAAAATTATAAATTTGGTCAAATGGCTGTTCTGCCCCTAATCTCCTAAAAATGTTAACTATGGCTAATGCGGCAGTATTGTCTGATTTTTCAAGCATAATTTTCAGCAATTCCTCTACTGGAAATTCCTTATCCGCTCCAATCTTGTATAACTCGCCGAACTTATCGTCTAAATCCAACTCATCTAACGAATATGAATCTGATAATTTTAATTTACCTTCTTCTACGGCTTTTAACAGTGCCATTGCCAGGGGTACCTTTACAGTGCTGGCGGCGGTGAATTCTTCTCTTTCGTTTAAACCGACCCACGATCCGTTATTGAGATAAGAAAAATAAATATAGGTCTTCTGCGGATATTTCTTCTGAATTTTTTCCAGCTCTAACTTTAACGGCCTGAAATTAATTATAAAATGCTTGTCGAGATTTGAGGTTACCGCTTTGTTAATCAATGGATAATCAGTAGTAGTAGTAATAGTAGTAGTAGTAGTTCTAAATACTAAAAAGCCAACCACAAAAGCGCCAATAACCAAAAAATAAATAATAATCTTTTTAGTGACAGCCATAAACTCGTAGCTCACCAGACAACGTCCATGCCTACATCATAGTGTCCCACTTTCACCCTTGTGTCGCAGGCAACTTTATAGCCAAGTTTGCGGATTTTTTCAAAAAAGTAAAGGTCTTGGGTCATAATGTGCGCACCCACCCCTGGAGTGAACTCTTGGAGGGTCTTAAACCATGGCTTTTCTATTTTGGGATCTTTGAATAAATCTAATTTAAACAAAGTGAATCCCATACCCAGACCGTTACATTCCTGGATTTCTTTTGTCGGCGGTTGCGGCCGAAAATTAAGTTCCGGATCATTCGGATCGCCGTAAATCATCGGCTGTCCTCCTTCGCCTTTGGTCCAGTATAATCCGCCGATCGCTGCGTATTTTTCAACATTTTCATAAAGTTTTAACAAGCCGTCCGGCGGAGGCAAGTTGTCTTCTTCCAGTGTTAATAAATATTTCCATTTGGACAGCTCGGGATGCTCTAAAATCTGGGCAACCGCTGCCGAGTAAGCTTCTCCCACCTCCATGCCAATTACAAAAATTCTTGTGAATTTCTGATTCATGGGACTGATAAAGGACATCCAGCTCTGTACTACTTTTGCCGGTATCATTCCTCTGGTAGGAACAATGCAAACAGTGGAGAGATCCTTATAAGTGTTACCCTTGATAAGTCTGCCCAATGTTTCCGAATTAGTATTATGAAGCCCGGCTCGGCTTTCAATTATAATTTGTGGCATGTTTGTTGTTTTTTATGAAATCTCCAAAATTTGGATATATGGTTGCGCTCTTACGTTGGAAGCTTGCCCCGCTATTTGTGTTAAAGCCACTGATGCCGGAAAGGCCGCGGTAGTATTAGAATAAACACCCTGAAAAGGATACAAATGGCTTGCTGAGGCGGTAGCAGCAGTACTGTTGGTACCGGGAAAAACGTAGCCGGCATTTACCGGATGAGTTTGCGCGCCCATTAATATTAAATTGGCAACGGCAGTGCTATTATTAGAACCGCTGAAATAAAGAGCTAAAATATATTCTCCCCCGGAAAGGACTAAATTGCTCAATCCTGTTATTTGATACCGCCTAATACCGCTAAATTGCACGGAAGCGGTCAATGAAATAGCATTGGTTGTAGAAGAAAGCAAATCAATACGCGTAGCATTCGAGTAAGTATAGAAAGCCGCACCGTAGGTCATGTTTAAACTTGTGCCAGCGGGTCGGGAAGCGAGAAATCTTATGGTATTTACAGAGAGACTGCCCCCTGCGATATTCAAAGGAATAAAAATTGGGTTTTTAGAAAAACTTGCGCCGGTTAACGAAGCATTGGCAACGATGGTCGCTTCATCAAAATTTCTCCAAGCAGACAAATTAGCTCCTCCTCCGCCTCCTCCACCGGCCGGCGCGGAGATGGTGATTGTCTGGCCGGCGGTGCCAAGGGTGATATTGGCTCCGGCGGAAAGCACGACCACGCCGCTGGTATAGGTGGTGAGAGCGTTGACGGCAATACCGCCCCAAGGAACATTAATATTTATAACTCCGCCCGCGCCTTTGGACGCGCTTACGCCGGCACCGGTGAAATCAAGAGCGGTAGAAGCCCGGCCTTGATCAACGCCCTCATCTCTTACCAATAAACCATCAATCAAATCCCGGATCACGCTGCCTTGGCAGATTCTGGCCCGGGTATCAAAAGAGTTATACCAAATCTGACCGTTGGTTGAACACGAAGCGCCGATAGTCTCATCAGTATTTTTAACATCTAAATTCAAAAAAATTGGCGTCGCCGCTCCGGCTCCGGTGCCAATCTGCACCGCTACCCCGCCGGTTGGCGCCCGCAAAAGCGATGAATAGACGCCCTCGGCTGACCGGGCATAACCAACGGCATCAATTCTTTGCCGGAGGTCCAGATTCTCCCAAGCGCCGCCGCAAGTGGTGGGGGTGGCATTTACCTCCACATTCAGATAAATAGTATCATTAGCGGAAAAATTAAAGGTAGCCAAAGAGTCGGCGGTGCCGATGTCAGTATTGAACACGCCATCTTTAACTCTGACAGTAGTACTGGCCGGCGTACCGGCCGGCCATTGTTTAGTGCCGGCGGAGGCGGCGTCATAAATTGAAAATCTGAAACAATAGTTGGTGCCTGTGCCACCCAGTGGATTACCGCTTAAATCGGTCAGCCGGCCCTGATAAGAAAGCTTGGCCGAAACGCCGGCCACGGCGCTTGCTTTTTGCGGAAATAAAAAATTAGCGCTTAAAGAAACAATCAGCATGACCGAAAGAAACGTTTCAATGATGCCTAAAAACGCAAGGATTAATCTGGTTTTCTTTCTTTGCTGGCTGAATTTTACGCCGT
>CAYJTN010000055.1:0-3460 GCA_964373235.1 uncultured Candidatus Saccharibacteria bacterium | reverse complement strand
ACGTTAACAATATCTTTTGATTGTGTATGAAAATGAAATGTGTATTAATGTGTAGTATAAGAGTTGATTTGACCGGTTAAAATTAGGGAGTAAAATTAGACTCGTTTGCAAAATGAAGGTCGTGAAGGACCGTCCTTCAGTTGAAATAGAACAGCGGGTGTTGCGTTTGGAAAAATCCAACTATTCGGCTTAGCTTGCTTTTTATAATATGATATGTCATACTACTTTGTAAGAGAGATTTTGTTCTTTTGATGTTCTCCAGTTAACAATCGGAGGTTAGCATAATGTCAGACGCAAGCGCTATTTTTTTGGGTAACCCTGATAAATTCCAGGGCCGGGATCTGGTGGTGATCTATTCAACCAAAAGAAGGAGGGGGCCGATTGATTTTATAACTGAAAGCGGTAAAGAAATTTGGCTAGGCTTAAAATGGGTAGCTGAATTGGTTGAAGCGGAGGGCTGGGTGCTAAGGCCCAATGACGATGTGGTTGAAGTTTTGAAAAATGACAATGCGGTGGAATACCATGACGGCAGTATAGTTATTTTCCCGAGAGGTTGCTCCAAGATCACCATAACTCCGGCGGGGGATAATTTAGACCTAAGAAATATCAAAAACTCCCCGGTGGAACTTTTATGTTAAACCGAGCACCGCCGCGTCGTTGACGCGGCGGATTTTATTTGGTAGCATATCAGAACTGATAGCTAAAGCTAGTCGCTATAGCTATTTTAGTTTGAGAGATACAATAATGCTCACCATCAGACTACAAAGAATCGGCAAAAAACATCAGGCTTCGTTTAGAATTGTTTTGCAGGATAGCCAGTGGAAACCCCAGGGCAAGGCCTTGGAGCTTTTGGGTTTTTATAATCCCCACAGCAAAGAAAAACAGTTTCAAGCCGAAAGAATAAAATTTTGGATAGCCCGAGGCGCCCAGCTTTCACCCACATTGCACAATATGTTGGTAGACGCCGGCATTGTGGCCGGTGAAAAAGTGAAGGCGTGGAAGGTTAAAAAGGGTAAGGCCGGCGAGGTCAAAGCAGAAGTTAAATCCGCGGCTGCTCCGGTAATTGAACAAAAAGAGGCAACCGCCGCCGAGTCAGTGGGAGAGGGAATAGTCTCAAACACAACCGAGGTTGTGGCCCAGTAGAGCAACTTTGACAAGTCGCCTCATTCATTAAACCTGTTGTGAGTATAGTTTACTCTTAAGATTCACAGAAACGTCATTAGAAAATACACACAAATATTCGGCGACTAGGTTTAATGGTCAAAGTTGTCTTACTGGGTTGTGGCTTGGAATTTAATTTGGTATCTTAGTATATGTTAGATTCGTACCCGAAAGCGCTATTCGTAATTCGTAATTCGGTAGCCGCTTTCGGTGAAAAGGTCGGGTGTCTTTCAGAATATTATTGATGAAGCAATGGCTAAATACGCTGATCAGGAGTTTGTGGAATTTGTGGTGAAGTCGCTGGTTAATGTGCCGGATGATGTTTCTGCCACTCGCACCGTTGATGAAATGGGCGTTCTACTTACTCTTAAAGTAAATCCTCAAGATATGGGTGTGGTTATTGGCAAGCAGGGTGCCACGGCTCGGTCTTTAAGGACCTTGCTCCGCGTGGTGGGCGCCAAAAACAACGCCAGAGTAAACTTAAAGATAGAAGAGCCGGCCGGTAGCACGCATGCTATGAGGCCGGACCTGAGACCGGAAAGGTCCCAATCGGTGGATGAGGTTGTGGAGGATCTAAAATTATAGACGATTTTTTCTAAACACATTTACCGTCCGAAGAACATCGGACGGTTTGTGTTTTTATGATATATTATTCAGAAAGACTCGGAAGACTCTGATTGCCAGACAGATCAGATAGTCAGGCTTTCAGGTATTCTGATATTCCGAGTTGTTCTGAATTTTCTGAACTAAAAATTAATGTCCAAATTTATAATCAACGGTGGCCAGGCTTTATCGGGTAGTGTCAAAATAAGCGGATCAAAAAATGCGGCTTTGCCTTTGATCGCGGCTGCGATACTTTCAAAAGAGGTTAAATTTGCCAACGTGCCGCGCATAAACGATGTGGAGATGATGCTGGAGATCATCGGTTATTTGGGCGGAGAATCTAAATGGTTGGGCGAGAACGAACTTTTAATAAAGGCGGAGAATTTAAAATCTAAACCCCTGCCCGAAGCTGCTAGAAAGTTAAGAGCATCTATTTTATTGGCAGGGCCGATGCTGGCCCGTTTCGGCGAAGCCGAATTGCCCTACCCCGGGGGAGATATTATTGGCGCGCGCCCATTAGATACTCATATAAATGCTTTTAAGGAGTTGGGTGTAGATGCAACAGAAAAAGAGAATCTTTATTTTAAAGTTAATAAATTAAATGGCGCCAGACTTGTTTTACAAGAACCTTCGGTTACAGCCACGGAGAATATTTTAATGCTGGCCGCGGGCACGGCTCACGAGGTGGAAGTAAAATTGGCGGCGGCCGAGCCTCATGTTCAAAATTTATGTGATTTTTTAGTTTTGGCGGGGGTGGAAATAAGTGGAATTGGCACGACAACCTTGAAAATTTTAGGTCGAAGAGCGTTTCTTAATAATGTTGAGCACGCGGTCATTCCCGATGATTTAGAAGTAAGTGCTTTTGCGGTTTTGGCGGCAGCCACCAAAAGCCAAATAGAAATTGCGCCGGTTGATTTTGAATACTTGGATTCGGTTTTGCTTCAGTTGGCTAGAATGAATGTTAATTTTAAAAAAGAAGAAAATTCGCTCGTTATTTTGCCGCCGGTTTCGGCTTATAAATCATTCAGAATCCAGTCGGGTCTTTATCCTAAGCTGGTGAGCGATCATTTGCCGCCTTTTGCCGTTTTAGCCACCCAAGCTGAAGGCGCTAGCTTGGTCCACGAATGGCTTTACGAAGCTCGCCAAAGTTACATTCGCGAACTTATGAAAATGGGCGCCAACGCCGTTATTATGGATCCGCACCGCGCTTTAATAATTGGCCCGACGCCGCTTTATGGCAAAGAAGTTACTAGTTACGACATCAGGAGCGGCATGACTATGGTTATCGCGGCATTAGTGGCTAAGGGTGAAACAACAATTTTAGGTGTAGAGCATATAGATAGGGGTTATGAGAATTTAGAAGAAAGATTGAGGGGGATAGGAGCAGATATTACCAGAGTTGATTAGGGTATAGCTATTAGCCACTAGGAAAATTAAAATCCTATTGGCTAGACCCTAAACCCTAGTGGTTCTTCCATGAAGTTCGATATTATAACAATTTTCCCCAAGATTTTTGATTCATACTTTAATGAATCTATTTTGGCGCGTGCGCAGAAAAATAAGCTTATAGAAATTAAAGTACATAATTTACGCGATTTTACGCCGGATAAGCATAGGTCGGTTGATGACTCACCCTATGGCGGTGGGCCGGGGATGGTCATGCGGGCGGATGTTATAGTCAGCGCGATATCAAAAA
>CAYJTN010000054.1:0-3542 GCA_964373235.1 uncultured Candidatus Saccharibacteria bacterium | reverse complement strand
CGTCCTCTATTCAATAGCTTGGAATCAGTTGGATAGGTGTTAGTAAGTTAATTCCCAGGTGTAATCTCTCTTGGTTGTAGTAAGGCAAGTAGTTGTTCAAAGCTCCCTGGTAGTCTGCTGGCGTGCTGAGAACTTTGTTAAGACACTCTTCCTGCAAGGTTCTGATGAATCTCTCCACATGGCCATTGTCATTGGGTCTTCTGACTCGGCTGTGCCGGTGAACTGTTTTAATGTTCTCGCTAAAGTAAGTGGAGAATTCAGATCCGTTATCGGTCTGGATAGTCATAAACTTAAACCCAGCTTTTCTTTGGGCCAGCTTCACAAACTGCATGCTCTTCCAAGTGTTAATTCTTTCTGATACCCAAGCATAGCCCCAGCGAGAATAGATATCAATCAAGGCATACACATAGAATCTCTGCCTTTGGTTTAACATCACATGAATGGTATCCACCTGCACCAAATCACCTGATTTTTCAGCTAAAGGCCGAGGCAGAGAAACATGCCATCTTTTGTAGGGACTGCGCTTCACCAGCAAGTGATTTCTATCCAAAGTTCTTTTTACCGAGGACAGGCTGATTCGAATACCTTGGTTGAGTAGTTCTTGATGGACCACTTCAGCGCATCGGCCATTCTTGTGTCTTTGAGCCACAATCGCATCCACTAGGTTTGGTGTTAATTGTCTGGCATGACTGTGAGGCCTGGAACTTTCAGTGGGTATCTGTCTCCAGCCGCCGGTAGGATCCTTGGCGCACCATTTAACGACAGCGCTCTGGCTGAAGCCGGTATGCCGCGCGACCTTTCTGGTGCTCCAACCACGATACTTAACTAGTCTGACTGCGAGCATTCTGACCACAGACAGCTTAGGATTAATTGTGTATGCCATATCTCCAAATTCTACCCTAGGTGATTCCAAGGTATTGAACCATAACGTGACTGTTGACGAAAGAATAAAAGATTTGTTAGGATATTGGGAAGATTTTAGTGAAGGATTGAATAAATGAAGTCCCCCTTCGCTCCTTCGGAGCTTCGGCGGGATGCTCATATTTTCAGCTGTTCACTAACGTTCACAGGAAAATATGGCACATACCAAGGCGGTCGGATCTACCCGGTTGGGTCGCGACTCTAGATCAAAAAGATTAGGTTTAAAATTGCACGACGGCGAAATGGCTAAAGCCGGCAATCTTTTAGTTAAACAAAGAGGCAATAGGGTTTGGCCTGGTAAGAACGTCGGACAAGGCGGCGACGATACCCTTTACGCCCTAAAGGATGGCACCGTAAAATTCAACACTAAAGTAAAAACAGGTTTTACCGGGCACAAAAAATTAGTAAAGATAGTAAATGTATTATAAAAATCTCCCTCGGGGGTTTTTGATTCCTTAGCGGCTAGTGGCTAACGACTATTCCTCGCCTTCTGCCACCACTATTATCTTGACCTCCGCCTCCAAACCATGCGGCAGGGCAACCGCAACCATATAATCACCCAGCTTTTTTATGGGAGATTTTATTTTAACTTGGTTTTTGCTAATCTTAAAGCCGATTTTACTCAAAGTCTCGGCAATTTTTTGAGCCGAAAGGCCGGCATAGCCCACACCGTCTTTAGAAACTTTAATTGGCACTTCCACCTCCAAACCATCCAATTTTCGGGCCATAGCTTCGGCTGCTACAAGCTCTTTTTCGGCTTGTTTCTTCTTGGCCTCACTTTGAATCTCCAGATCGGCCGCCACGGCCGAAGTCAAAACCATAGCGAAACCCCGCGGAAAAAGAAAATTTTTGGCATAGCCTGGGGAAACGCTTTTGACCTCCGATTTTCGCCCCAAGTTAGGAACATCAGTTAATAAAACTACTTTCATCCTAGTAAGACAACTTTGACAGTTGCTTTCTTAATTAAATTTGCTTTAGTAATTTGTGTAAGCATTTGGTTTGTAAATATATTTTTGTAAAACCTGGTATTCGCAACTAAAATTTAATTAGTCAAAGTTGCTCTACTGGGTCATATTATAATCTTAAAACTTCGGCGATAGCTTTTTCAAGTTGCGGATCTTTAAGATTTTCAATATCTTCTTTGGCCAGTTCAACTTTAATATCAGCTTCCAAACCCTCGCCACTGATGGATTTGCCCGAGGGCGTCAGCCATTTAGCAATGGTAACCTTTAAGCTGGTGCCTTGGCGAAGATCGGCCAGTTCCTGCACCGAACCCTTGCCGAAACTTTTAGTGCCCACCAGTTTTATACCCCGATTATCACGCAAAGCTCCCGCCAAAATTTCCGAAGCCGAGGCCGAGCCCTCATTTATCAATACCACTGTGGGCATATTTTTAAGCACGCCGTTGCCCGAAGCGCGGTATTCCCTGGTGCCAGCGCCGTTGCCAAAGTCCTCAATAGCCACCACCGCACCCGCCTCCACAAACCAGCCGGCGATATCTTGAGAAACTTCCAAAAATCCGCCGGGGTTATTCCTTAAATCTAGAATAACCCTGTCGGCCGGGCCGCGCAAGATCTCCAAAATTTTATTTCTAAATTCCGCCGGCGCCGTCTGGCCAAAGTTAAAAAGCTGGATATAAGCGATTTTGCCACCTTTTAGCTCCCACTTAATAGTGGGTATCTTAATATCGTCGCGCACAATGGTTATTTCTTTAACTTCTTCCTCGCCCGGGCGGCTTAGGGTCAATTTAACCGAAGTACCTTTGGGACCGCGAATCAAACTCACTGCTTCGTTAATTTTAAGATCGGCCGTAACCGTATCGCCAATTTTTAAAATCCTATCCCCCGCCCTTAAACCGGCTTTCTGGGCGGGCGAGTTTTCCAAAGGTGAAATCACGGTCAGCACGTCTTTGCGGACACCAATTTCCGCGCCGATACCGCTAAACGAGCCCGAAACATCATCTTGAAACTGCTTGGATTCCACTGGTTTAAAAAATACCGTGTAAGGATCTTTTAAAGATTTAACCAGGCCATCTACGGCACCATAGATCATTTCTTTTTTGTTAAGATTAGCGCGGTCGACGTATTTTTCCTGTATGATCTTCCAGGCATCCCAAAACAAACTAAAATCCACGTTGTCGGGCTGACCCAGAGTCTTGTTGCCCAGACCTTCAATGTCGTAAATGGACGGCACCTGGCTTTGGCCATAGTAAAAACCGCCATAGAACGCAGTCCCGGCGATAAGCAAAGCAAAAACAAATAAACTGACTGATTTTTTATTCATTTGCCCTTGATTCTTTTCTTTAAATTAAAAAAATAGGCCCAAACCAATCCCAGTATTATAGCCAAGAAAAAATAGAAAAGATACATACCAATGAAATTTCTAATTACTAATTTCTAATTACTAAATACTCAAATCTGTCCGCCCGGTAGGAGTCGCCCCTTCGTCGCTATCGCGACTCTTTAAAACCTTGCGGTTTTAATATTTCCACAACGGGGCACCGCCTCGTTCCCCGATCCCCTCGTTAAGGTTCGATCCCTACCGGATAATTATTAATAATATTTGTCCGCCCGGTAGGAGTCGAACCTACGACCATCTCCTTAAAAGGGAGCTGCTCTACC
>CAYJTN010000053.1:0-3634 GCA_964373235.1 uncultured Candidatus Saccharibacteria bacterium | reverse complement strand
CCACTTTTTGCGTTATAATAACTAGGTAATGTCGAAAAACAAAAAGATTCTCGCGGTTGTGTTGGCCGTCCTGGCGACAGCAGTTGTTTTTTATTTTACCGGCTCGGCTGTGGCCGTGAAAAAAGAACTGGATTCCTGGATGTTAAAATTGACCCGCGTGGAGAAGCAAGTGCTGTATTCCGCCCAAGCCCTAACGCCGTTTAGAAAAAGTTTGGATGTGGTTTTGAGAGTGCCTTTTCACAAACAGGAGCACGCGCTTTCGTGCGAGATCGCGACTCTAAAAATGGTTTTGAATTTTTACGGCGTGGCTGTGAGCGAAAGCGATCTCTTGCGCGATTTGCCGCTTGACACCCCAGAACCTCGTGGCGCCGGCAATGTCTGGGGCGATCCCGACAATGGTTTTGTGGGCGATATAGACGGCAAAATTCCCAACATTGGCTACGGCGTTTACGAAAAGCCGATTGTGGATTTAGCCTTGCAATACCGCGAAGCTAAAAAGTTGGCTGGGGCTACCTTGGCCGATATTCTCATGGAAGTCCAAAACGGCCGACCGGTTATAGTTTGGGGGTCGCTCGCCTCGGGGAGAGATATTTCGTGGTTTACGCCCGGGGGCAAATATATAAAGGCGGTTTACGGCGAGCATACCCGGGTGGTGATTGGTTTTAGCGGCACGCCGGAAGATCCAAAATACATACTCTTGTTAGATCCGATTTATGGCAAAGTTACTATGTCTAAAAATAGATTTTTAACCAACTGGGCGTTGTTGGATAATAAAGCGGTGGTAGTTTATTAATGAACTTGTGTTGTCTGTTGTTTTATGGTAATATCGAAACAATAGTTTTTGTTCTTTTCAAATCAAGAACCATTTCTGAAAGGAGTTGGGAATCATGTCTAAAATTGATCCTAGGCTGGTGCCGGCGGAGATGAATGTAGTCCACGAAGTCACATCCCATTGTTTTGTGGATGGGGCTGGCCGAGTTGTTTTTTTACGTCGGCAGGAGGGCAAGTATGTGCCGACGGTACTGCAGACGGTATATGATGCCATCTCCCAGTGCTTTCATATTCTGGATCGCGATGTGGGCGAGGTGGTGGATTTTTATCACCGCGAGCCCACGGTTTATGTTGAAGGCGAGATTGGCGAGATTCGTAAGGTGGTGCTGGATATTCAGAACATTCTTGCCACCCTGATTTCTCCGCAAGGCGTTTCGGGGCGGAGCGCCGAGCAAATAAAAGTCGCCTTCGACCAGATCGTTCGGCGCTTGGGCAATGTTCGCAATGCTCATAAACTGGCGGTGGTGGTTAATCTCAACCAGTCCAAGCCAAACAAGGGCAACAGGTTTGAACACGAAGGTGAGATTCTAGCTCCGGCCAGAGCTCACTCCGGCGCCATAAAACGGTTTAATGAATTGCGCAACATCACGGCAGGCGTGATGGTTCAGGCGGGCCAGCTTATTGCCATTGCAAAGCAGGGCGAGGATCGTATCCGGACGGTCTATGGGCTTTTGGGCACCTATGAGGCTAAGGTCAGCCAGATAGTTAGCGAGGTTGAACAAATTCAGCGAGAGGCGGGCGTGAGATGTCCGCCCAGTCAGCTTGATCTGTTGCGTCAAATTGCCTGTAAAGTCAGTAGCCCGGGCGCCAACCAAGTGGCCAACGGCTTGAACGGTATTGTGCGGGTGGAACCGTTCAAATCCAGAGTAGAATCGGCAGAAGTTAAAAGGCTGGCTCGTCTGGATGAATATTTAGATCAATGGCAGGAGGGCAAAGATTCGGCTCTCTACGCTTTCCAAAGGACATTCGGCGGGGCGAGAGGCAAGCTGAAGCGGCTGGTGCGAGAACGTTCGGCCGCCCGCGAACAGCGTACGTTGGATCGCCGCTACGCTCATGCTTCACCCTAACGAGAAAGGAGGCGCGTTTTGGAAAAAAGACGACGGCGCCACACAGAGAAATTCAAATGGCGCATAGAGGGCGAGGTGGAAATCGGAAGTGATCGCCGATTGATTGAAAATCTGGTGCCGCCGGCGATGCGGTTTATCTCGGCTCATTCGCGAGCGCAGGCGGTCAAGCTTCTGGCCGCGCGGTTCACCCAGCATTTTCAGGTCAAAGTGTATCTGGGGAATGCCGAGGTGTATCAAATCGGCGCGCTGGCTGTTGATCAGATTCCGACCAAGCCTATTTTCTCTGCCATGCCAACAGCATCGGAAGAAATGGTTCAGTTGTCGCTAGGTTTATAATCAGTCGGCCTCCTGTGTAAAAAGCGCAGGAGGTCTTTTTTGTGTATAATTTGATCAATGGAATTTTTAAAACGCCCCATTGCTATAACCGATGTCGAAACCACTGGTTTTGATGCCGATATTCACGAAATTATTGAAATTGGTTTGGTAGTGGTGGATCAAAAAACTTTTAAAGTTCTGGATGAATTTGAAACCAAGGTCAAACCTCGGCACATTAAAACCGCGGCGGAAAAAGCGCTCAAGGTTTGCGGTTATAATAAATTGGATTGGTTAAAAGCCATTGATCTAAAAGACGCCATGAAAATTTATGCCCAGAAAACCAAAAACGCCATCTTCTTGGCGCATAATTCTTTTTTTGACTGGTCGTTTATCTCGCAGGCTTTCAAATCTACCGGTCTAGAAGATCATACCGATTATCATCGCTTGGATTTGTTTAGTATAGCTTGGGGATTATCTCGCCATAAAAAACTAAAGGACTTATCTAAATTCAATCTTTCGGAAATGTGCAAGTATTTTAATATGAACCCCGAGCCTATGCCACATCGCGCTTTAAATGGCGCTCGCACCGCTCACCACATATTAAAGAAACTTTCCGAAATTTAAAACTCGTGACTTAGTCTATTGAAGTGAGGCTTCGATAAAAAAGGTGCGGCATTTGATTATTGGTTTTGTATTTGCTAATATGGATTAGTATAACTTTCCGACTTTCTAACATGTCTTTGGTCAAAGTAAAAGAAAAACATCAAATAACTCTGCCCAGTGTTATTCGCGAAGAGGCGGGTTTAGCCGTGGGCGATTGGGTAGAGGTTGCCATAGAAAAAGGCCGGGTTACACTTACACCCAAAAGCATAGTGGATCGCCAGATTGCTGAAGCGTTGGCAGATGTAAAAGCGGGTCGGGTTTACGGACCATTTAGTTCGGCCAAAGAACTAGTAAAATCACTTCACAGCAGGGCGAAAAAATCTTCCAAGCGAAGATGAAGGCTCTATATACCGAAAGATTTAATAAGAGTTACAACGAAGCTCCGCCAGAGGCGCGGAGAGCATTTGATAAACAGGTCTATTTCTTTTGCAAAATATTAGGCATAGTTCTCTTAGAGCTAAAAAATATGGAGTGTCGGGCGATGTTTGGCAAGCCAGGATTAACAAATCTTGGCGTTTTTATTTTACAATTAAAGGAGGTGTTTATTATATTTTAGATATTTCGCCCCATCCCAAGTAAATTTTTAATTTAGCATGAGCTTGCGATCGCTGACTCATGCTAAGTGAATTTGACGGATAATAGTGTTATATGCTATTAAATAGATAGATCTTTTAATCGGCCCGCCTAAGTTTCGCAAAGCGCGGAACAAAAAGCGACGCCACAATCACAGGAGGACTTGCCATGAAAAAGGCAACCCT
>CAYJTN010000052.1:0-4206 GCA_964373235.1 uncultured Candidatus Saccharibacteria bacterium | reverse complement strand
AGAGCTTTGCCGGGGTAATCGTAGGGCAGTAAGGTGTAAGTTTTCCAAACCAAATCCACGTTAAAATCATTGCCCGAAGCCGACAGCGATGTCTGGAAAGCGGTTTCCGCGGCCGAATCCAACAGATTGTCTAATTCTTTCAAATCGGCTTCGCTCGCCTGTTCCAAGTATTCCTGGGCCAGCGTTGGCGCGGGGATTTTAATTAAAGCCGCGATAACAACAAAACAGATAATAATTTTTAATAAATTTGATTTCATTTGGCGAAAGATTCCACGAAATTTTGTATTTTTTCCGTCTGCTGGCATCTTTGTTTATAAACTTTATAAACAAAAATAGACCACCACGGCACCATATTGACGAAAGGCACAAGCTCGGCACCGACCGCCGCGGCCATTCTTTTGGCGGCCCATTTTTTTAAACTTTTCATGTACCTCACTTCTTTGCGCAGATAAGCGTAGAGTATGGGTATAAATAGTATGTTTATCAGCGTGCTGGCTGTGCCGACATCGGCTAGGTTGATTATGTCCATGGTTATGGCCACCGAGAAAACAACGAAAGGAAATTCGGCCGGCGCCAAGCCGCCGTTTTGGGCGGCCTCAATATCTTCCGGGCTGATGCCGTCGGCTTCCAGCAGGGCCAACTCTGTTTCTTGATCCATATTTTAAAATATCCAATGTCTAAATCCAAATGACAAATCAATATCTAATTACTAATTTCTGATGATAAATTTTGACATTTATAAATTTGGCATGGATTAGACATTAAGGCTTTGGCATTTGTCATTTCTGCGCTTCGGCTAGTTCTCGTTTAGCCGCTTCTATTTCCAATAATTGGGCCGGGTCGGAAGTTATCACCTGATCTTCGGTATAGGACGCCACTATTTTTATGGCCGCCCGCTTTAAGCCAGCCAAAAAGATGCCTTCGCCCACGTTGGATTCCAACAGCAAAAATCTTTCTTCGTCGGTTAAGTTAAAAGTTTGAGCCACCATATCTATGGCCGCCGGCGACTGCTTGAGCAGAATCTGCATGGCCGAGTTGGTCACGATAGGTTTGCCGTAGGCCGATTTCATAAAATCTTCCACGTCTTGCGTGATGGTGGTTAAGCCCAGAAAATATTTGCGGCATCTTTTGGCAATGCTAAACAAAAACGCAGCGGCGTCGGGGTGTTGCATCATCCACCAAGCCTCATCCACCACCATGACCCTCTTTTTTCTGTGCGATCTTATTAAGTTCCAAACATAATGTAGCAGAATATACATGGCGATGGGCCGCAGCTCCGGTTCTAAATCTCTTATGGAAAAAACCACCAAATTGTTGTTTAAAGTCACGTTGGTAGGCTGATTAAGGAAACCCGAAAAAGTGCCTTTAACATATTTTTCCAACCGCACGGCCAATTTTTCCGCGCCCTGCATATTAGCGAGCACTGTATGGAGGTCGGTCATCAGCGGCACTGGCTTGCCCCGCCAGTTGGAATTGATGCTGATGTCGCGCGAGCCGTAAGTTTCGGTTAAAGCCCGGTCTAAAATAGCGTCTTCCTCGGGCGTTAACTGGCCCAGCATCACTTTTAAAAGGCCGGTTAGCTCAATAATATTGGCTTTTAAAACCTCGGCCGGACTTTCATTTTCACTGGGTTCGGTCAGATCAAACGGATTTATATGGTTGGAAGAGGTCAGCGATATGTTTACAAAAGTGCCACCGACCACGTCGTTCAAATATTTATATTCGCTTTCGGGGTCAATGATAATCACTTCGGTGCCCAGCATCAGTGAGCGCAAAACCTCCAATTTGACGGTGTAGCTTTTGCCCGAGCCTGATTTGGCGAAGACCACCGCGTTGGCGTTTTCCAAGGAGAATCTGTCAAAAAGAATCAAACTGTTGTTGTGGCGGTTTATACCGTAAAGCACGCCTTTGTTGGATGTTAAATCGGCCGAAACGAACGGGAAAAAGGAAGAGAGCGGACCGGTATTTAAACTATTGTGCACCTGCAGTTTGTCTAAATTTAACGGCAGAGTGGAAGTAAAACCTGCCTGCTGCTGAAAAACGGCAGTTTTGGCGTAAATCAGTTTTGATTCCAAAAGCGTGTTGATTTTGTTTTCGGTGTCGTCTAAATCTTTTAAAGAATTGCCGTAAAAAGTGATGTAAAGGCCAGCCTTAAAGAATCTTTCGGTGCCCTGCTGTAATTTGTCGCGCAAAGATTCCAAATCCTGATAAGCGGTTTCCAGCATGGGATCGCGCAGAAATCCCCCCTCTTCTTTTTCGGAAATCTGCGCGCCGATTCGGGCTGTTTTTTTGGTTAATTTTTTTAAGACTGGCCCGCTGGCCGCGGGTTCTATATACAGAGAAATATCTAAAATTTTGTCTAAATTGATTATGGGCGAAAACCAGCCCACGCTCAAAAATCTGGGGTAGGCGGCCACAAAAATAGTGCGCGAAAATTTTTCGCCGATCTGCAAATGCGAGGGGCTGACCTGCAAAGCCGGCGGAGCCAATAAGTCAGCTAGACCGCCGCCTTGTTCCGCCAGTTGAGGTTTTTCCTCTTTAGGCGCGATTTTAGATTGTAGGTTTTGCAATAAACTCATTTGGTTATTAGTTAATAGTTGTTGGTTGCGGTTATTGGTTTTAGTTCTTGGTTTAACTGTATGACTGCCACTAGAAACCATAACTTAAAACCGATAACTGTAAACTTATCCTATTTGTTTGGCCTCATCGCCGGTGGCGAGAAGGGCTTCCAAATTTTTTTGTTTTACTTGCGAACCGGGGTTATAGGCGGTGTATAAAAGTTCAATCAAACCTTCCTTTTCCAGCGGTATAGCCTTTAGGCCCATGGAGCTTAAGAGACTGGTAAGCTGGTCTGCCCTCTGCCATAGGGTGTTTTTCTGGGCTTCAAAATTCAAATCTGCGCCCTCCTTCTCTCTTTTATCCCCCTTTCTCCCCCTTAGTCCCTGTGGTAGTATCTTAGCCAAAAAACCGCTTTCCAAAACCACGACCGGGTTTAAAGAAACTATCACGTAGAAAAACTTAGACATGACGTTGGTCAGTTTGACCAATTCCTGTATAAAATTTATGTATTCCGCCGTTTGTATTTTTAAGAGTTCGTTGGTTTGCACACCCATTCTTTCGTTGAGAAATCCCAGGTACTCGGTGATATCCAGTTGGCGTGATTGCACCACTATCTGCACCGTGTAATCCAAAGAGTTTATTAAATCCTGAAAACGGGCGATCACGGCTTCTTGTTCTTCCTGTGATTTTAACGCGAAATTGACGGAAGAAACCATCAAAACTGCGCGCAAACCGCCGTTTTTTAAAACGACCACGTTTTCCTTAACTTCTTTGACGTCTACAAGTTGATGGGTTGAATTTGGTGCGGGCATAATATAATAATCCCAATCTACAAATTATATCCCAATGCTCCTAATAATTTATTTGTATCATTGGGATAAATTCGGATTGTTTGGATTATATTTTGTTAATCATTTCTTTCTCCAGAGGTATAATTGCGGTTTTAATGAAAAATTTAACAGCGACAGCAGATACTTGGGCGCCGCCACGCCCTTTATTTTTCCAAAGGCCAAAACAAGGGCGAGGGCGGCAATGGGGATAGACAGCATCACGGCGAATCCTAGCGTCAAAATGTTAAAGAGTATAAAACAGGCCATACCGCCCGCGGCCACAAAGCCAAATTGCTTTAAGGTCATCGGCCCTATGATTTTATCTTCGGTTTCTATGAATTGGGGGACTTGAAATTGCATAATATAATACTTGAAATACTAAATTCTAATATCTAAATCCTAAACTCTAAACAAATTCTAATGGATCAAATTCCAAACAAAAATAACTATGATTTAGAATTTCTGGATTTATTAGGCATTTGAGCTTGGTCATTTGTCATTTTATGTATTATGTACTGAAAAAATCATTATATTTATTTTCTCTCTTTGGCTTCTTTAAATTTACCACGTTTCGTCTTGGTATGTTGTAATAACTGGCTGGCCTGGCCGGCAGTGGACCGTTGTTTCGCGGCGTTTTCAACTTATTTAACACCTCCTCTCTCCTTTTTTGAGCTTCGTAGTTATTGTTAGTTTGCGGTTGTGAGCTTTCGTCATTTGATCTTTGATATTGATTTGTCATTGGTGTTTTGGCATTAGTCATTTGATTTGTGTCGCGCTCTAGTCCATGCACTTGCATCAAACTGTTTCGCACCGGCTG
>CAYJTN010000051.1:0-4390 GCA_964373235.1 uncultured Candidatus Saccharibacteria bacterium | reverse complement strand
AAGTGTTATAATATATATACAATGTTTGACAATCCTTTTTCACTGACTTTTATCGTTTTAGGGTTTATCTGGAAGCATTTTTTACTCTGGGGCTGGGTGCTAACTCCGGTTATTTTAGGGCCGTTTTTGTGGAGCGCCTGGCTCTATTACATCCGCATCCGCACTTTAAGAAAATTCAAATGGCAGATGCTGGAATTTCGCTTGCCGCCCGATGTGGAAAAAAGCCCTCTGGCCATGGAACAGGTTTTGGCGATTTTGCAGAGCACCTATTTTAAGGGCAGCTGGTGGAAAAGATACGTGGAGGGCCGGGTGCAGGAATGGTTTAGTTTAGAGATCACTTCCTTTGAAGGCGAGCTTCATTTTTATATTCGCACTTTGGCCCATTTTAGAAATTTGGTGGAGGCGGCCATTTACGCCCAGTATCCTCAAGCCGAGATTTTTGATGCCGAAGATTACACCGCCAACGTGCCTATGTATATTCCCAACGAAACACACAATCTTTTTGGCAGTGAATACAAATTGGCTCGCGACGACGCTTACCCCATTCGCACCTACAAAGATTTTGAATTTAAGACCGAAGGCAGTAAGGAGGGCGCGTCCAGCGTGTCTATAGTTGATCCTCTGGCCGGTATAGTGGAAACCCTGACTCGCTTAGGTCGGGGCGAACAGGCTTGGATCCAAATTGGCATCAGGCCGGCTGATGATGGTTGGAAAAAAATCGGGATGGAACTGGCTATGAAATTAGTCGGCCGGCCCAAAAAGGAAAATCCCAAAGGTTCGTACGTGATGGCTTTGCTTCAAAAAGAGCTGGGGGATCTGGCCCAGGGCGCCTTGCAAGCGCCATTCAAAACGCCGGAGTTTGAGGAATTTAAATGGGGTCCACCCAAAGCAGATAATAAACCGCATTCGTTGATGCAATTTCTTTCTTCCGGCGAGAAAGAAATTCTGGAAGGCGTGGAGCGCAAAATTTCCAAAGTTGGTTTTGAAACCGCGATTAGAATTGTCTACATCGCCACCCTAGAAGCTTTTACCATACCTCATTTTTTTCAGGTGGCTTCGGGCTTAAATCAATTTAGCACCCAAAATTTAAATGCTCTAAAAAGAGATGGTGTGACCTTAACCGCGGCCAAGTTCCCTTTTAAAAAAATCAAAGAGATGCAAAAAAAGAGATGGCTTTTATACAAATATCGCATCCGTTATCGGCCGCAGACCATGTTTGTGCTGAATATAGAAGAACTGGCGAGCTTGTTTCATTTTCCGGGCCGGGTGGTTATGGCGCCAAATCTGCCGCGAGTGCAAGCCAAAAAAGGCGAACCGCCAACCGGATTGCCATCCTATTAATCCAATAGATTCCCTAGGACTTATAAGACCTATATGAACGATAATAATAATGAGATAACCTTATTCGCCGAAACAAATTTCCGCAACGAGCAGCGGAGATTTGGCATTAAAAAAGACGATCGCCGCCGGCACATGTATATCATCGGCAAGACCGGCATGGGCAAAACCACCATGCTGGAGAATATGATTATCTCCGACATTATCCATGGCAAGGGCTTGGGTTTTATAGATCCGCACGGCGATTCGGCCGATAAAATTTTAGATTTTGTGCCGCCCGAGAGGGTTAAAGACGTCATCTATTTTGACCCGTCCGATTTGGATATGCCCATAGCTTTTAACGTCATAGAAAATGTGGAGCCGGAAAAGAAACACTTGGTAGCTTCGGGTTTGATGGGTGTGTTTAAAAAAATCTGGCCCGATGTTTGGTCGGCCCGAATGGAATATATTTTAAATAACACCATTTTGGCTTTACTGGATTACCCCGGCGCCACCATTTTGGGCATTATGCGGATGCTGTCCAACAAAGATTATCGCAAGCAGGTGGTGGATCAAATAAAAGACCCAGTGGTTAAATCTTTCTGGGTGGAGGAATTTGCCAAATACACCGATCGCTTTGCCGCCGAAGCCACGCCGGCCATCCAAAACAAAGTGGGCCAGTTTCTTTCGGCCGCGGTTATACGCAATATTGTGGGGCAGGTGGAAAGCGCTATAGACATGCGCAGGGTTATGGATGAAGGCAAGATCTTGATTATGAATCTTTCCAAGGGGCGCATCGGCGAGGATAATTCCAAGTTGTTGGGCGGCTTATTGGTTACTAAATTGCAATTAGCCGCCATGAGCCGGGTAGATATTCCCGAAGACGAACGCCAAGATTTCTTTTTGTACGTGGACGAGTTCCAGAATTTTGCCACCGAATCTTTCGCCAATATTCTTTCCGAAGCCCGTAAATACCGCCTGTCGCTGATTTTAGCCAATCAATACATCGCTCAATTGATTCAGAGCGTGGCCGGTTCCAAAAGCGCCGCCGTGCGCGACGCTATCTTTGGCAACGTCGGCACCATTATATCGTTTAGAGTTGGGGCCGAGGACGCGGAATATTTGGAAAAAGAATTCGCGCCGGAGTTTACCGCGGTGGATGTGGTCAACTTGGCCAAGTACAATGTTTATTTAAAACTGATGATAGACGGCGTGGCTTCGCGGGCTTTTTCGGCTACCACCTTGGCGCCTTATCCCAAACCGGCTATAAATTACCGCGACGATATTATTGAACACTCGCGCCAGACCTACGGCACGCCACGGGAAGATGTGGAAAAAGAAATAGCCAATTGGGCCGGTGTGGCCGAGCTTATGCCTCAAGGCCGAGAAAGGAGATTGGATGAGGTTATTTCAGGCGCCGCTTCAAATATACCTGTCAGATCCGCCGCTCCAGTTTCAACTGCGCCCGCAGTTTCAACGAGACAAGAATGGCCAGTTGCCTCGGGAGGCAAACCCCTCGACACAGCTCGGGGCAAGCAGTTATACGAAGCTGTCTGTTGGGAAGGTGGCGAGAAAGTCTGGGTGCCGTTTAAGCCCGACGGCGCGCGGCCCGTCTATTGCAAAAATCATTTGTATAAACTAAACGAAGTTAAACAACAGACTATGTCGGGTCAATTCAAACCCACCAGTCTGCAAGAAGCTTTGCAGAGAGGCGGTCTTATCAATCCCGCGAGCGGCCAGCCTCGCCCGCCCAAGAAGAAAAATAAATCCAAAGAACCCCCGGCCGACCTAGAGGGCCTGCGTTCTCTGCTTTCGGATATTAAACCAGCTGCTCAATAGGGTTTTATAGGTATAAAGTTTATTATTTTTTTAAGGCAGTTTTTTCAGGCTGTCTTTTTCTGGTCTAGATAAAAGTCAGGGATGATCCCATAGTAAAACAATTTTTACAACTGGGCTTCGCAAAATATCAAAAATGTGATATTTATTAGTTTATGTCAAATATGGCTCAAAGAGTCTTTGTGGGAATGTCGGGTGGCGTGGACTCAAGCGTCGCGGCTTTGTTGTTGAAAAATCAAGGTTATAAAGTAACCGGCGTGTTTATGAAAAACTGGAGTGATCCAGCTTGGCCTTGCCCTTGGCAGGAAGATCGCGCCGATGCCATGAGGGTTTGTTTAAAATTGGGCATACCTTTTGAAACTTGGGATTTTACCAAAGAATATAAAGCCAAGGTGGTGGACTATATGATACGTGAATATGCCGCCGGCCGCACGCCTAACCCAGATGTAATGTGCAATAAAGAAATAAAATTCGGTTTGTTTTTTAACCGTGCTATCCAGTCGGGCGCAGATTTTATTGCTACAGGGCACTATGTAAGAAAAATTAAATCTCAAAAATTAAATCTTAAAAATTATGTACTCGCTCGCGCTCGTTATTTGAATAAAGACCAATCTTATTTTCTTTGGACGCTTAAACAAGAACAACTGGCTAAGTGTCTTTTTCCCATAGGCGAAATAGAATCTAAAGCGGAGGTTAGGAAGATTGCGGAAGGAGCAAGCCTGCCTACGGCAGGTAAAAAAGATTCGCAGGGGATTTGTTTTATGGGGCCGGTGGATATTAAAGAATTTATAAGGCCATACGTTAAAACAGAAATTGGAGATATTGTTACAACATCTGGCCAAAAAATCGGCACGCACGGTGGTTTAGATTTTTATACCATCGGCCAGCGCAAAGGCATTGGCATCGGCGGTACTGGTCCCTACTATGTTGCTCAAAAAGATTATCAGACCAACACGCTTGTGGTGGCATCTGTCAGCGATCAAAAATTTTTAGAATCAAGGTTGTTAGTGGCGGGAGAAGTTAGTTTTATAAACGAAGAACCACTAAGACGGATGGGGATTCAAGCGGCTATTCGCTATCGCCAAGAACCGGTTCCAGCTAAGCTGGAGAAAATAGAAGGTGGAAGATGGAGGGTGGATTTTGAAAAACCAGTTAGAGCCATAACTTCCGGCCAATCGGTTGTGTTTTACAACGGAGACGAAATGCTGGGAGGAGGCGTAATTGAATTCAATTTCTA
>CAYJTN010000050.1:0-4517 GCA_964373235.1 uncultured Candidatus Saccharibacteria bacterium | reverse complement strand
AGTGACTATCGTTATGTTTAGTATATCCATTAGTATATCCAATTGAGTGACATCGGATGTCGTCTATCTGTTTTAGCTATTGTCAACAAAACTTTAACGATCGTTATAAACTTGTTAACAATATTTTCAAAATTTTCAAATTCAGCACAATGTTAATATAACAAACGATCGTTTGATAGGTTAACATCCCTTTGGGTGTTGTTTTTTGTATTTTAGTATATACTTTCTTGGTATGAATATATATAGCCAAAAGGATTCAAATATAAGGAAAACTTGGCTGTTGATGGCCGTGTTTTTTGGCGTGGTTATTGGTATTGGCTGGGTGGTGGCTCAAATTTATCATAATCCCAGCATTCTTTATTTTGCCGTCGGTTTTAGCATAGTGATGAACTTTGTAAGCTACTGGTTTTCCGACAAAATCGCTCTGGCTCTGCACAAGGCCCAGCCGGTGGAATTAAAATCTAACCCCGAATTATATCGGTTGCTGGAAAATTTAACCATTGCGGCTGGTTTGCCGATGCCTAGATTTTATTTAATTGATGATTCCGCGCCCAACGCTTTTGCCACCGGCCGCAATCCGCAACACGCGGTGGTGGCGGTTACGTCGGGCTTGCTGGAGAAGTTGGATCGTTCCGAATTGGAAGGTGTTTTGGCCCACGAACTTTCCCACATTGGCAATCGTGATATGCTGGTTTCCACCGTGGCGGTGGTGCTGGTTGGTTTTGTTTCTATCTTGGCGGATATGTTTATGCGCAGTATGTGGTTTGGTCGAAGTCGCGATAATGATAGGGGATCAAATGGCGTGATGATTTTGGTTGGAATTGTTTTATCTATTTTGGCTCCGATTTTTGCCTCGCTGATTCATTTGGCTATTTCGCGCCGGCGCGAATTTCTGGCCGACGCTTCGGCGGTGTTGCTGACCCGCTATCCCGAAGGGTTAATCTCGGCGCTTAAAAAAATCTCGGCTCATGGCAGACCGATCCGCACCGCCACCAACGCCACCGCGCATTTGTTTTTTGAAAATCCTTTTGGTGCAGACGCAGATGGCGATGGTATTCCGGATCACAAACAAAAGACGCCATGGTTGGCTAAATTATTCTCAACTCATCCTCCCATCGAAGAACGCATCAAAGCCTTGCAAAAAGCTAGAGTTTAGGGTTATAGTTTTAATATGAAAAAACAAGCTACTGTCAAAACTAAATATGGAGAGCATCGAATAGTTTTGGAAAAAGATGAAAAGGGATATATGGTAATAGCTCCAGGCTTAAAAGGGGTTGTAACTTGGGGTAAAAATATTAACCAGGCCAAAGAAATGGCCAAAGAGGCGATTGAGCTTTGTATTGAATGCATAGCTGAAGAAGAATTGATAAGATTAGGTTTTGTTAAAAAAAATGCGAAAAAAATGGCTACTTTAGGAGTATGAGTATTATGCCAATAGTTAGCGCCAAAGAAATGGTGACAGTCCTGCTCAAAGCAGGATTTAAAATTATTCGCCAAAAAGGCAGCCATATTAGATTTCATCATCCGCTAACAGATAAAAGCACAACTGTAGCCATGCATGCCGGCGATTTAACAAGAGAATTAAAAAACAGGTTTTAAGCCAATCAGGCATATCAAATAAAAGTTTTATTGAATTATTAAAGAAGCGGTAGCGAAACTATAAATTGCAATCCCGCTTATGGCGGTGAGGTGGCTGAGTGGTCGAAAGCGCTTGCTTGGAGAGCAAGTGTGCGGGAAACCGTACCGTGGGTTCGAATCCCACCCTCACCGCAGAATCGCGAGGCACTGATTGAAGTCGAACTTCAATCATGATGTTGTTGTTGAAAAACGAATGGCAGAATAATTTTTTCATAAGGATTTTTTCCAAGAAGCGGCGTTCTGCCGTTTACAATCTAGCTCAAATAATTTATAATCTATAAAAATAAACCCAGCTCTTTAAAAAGGAGGAGAGATATGGCTAAAGCCAAGAGAGGCAGGCGTAAGTGGATGGGTAAGGATCTTAGATTGTCGGTCAGTTGGTTAGAAAGGTTGCGTGGAATTAAAAAAGTAATTTTAGCCCAATATAAACCATATCATCACAACTGTCCTTCGGGATATTTGGTAATTAAAAACAATACCGAGTCTGGTTTTAGACTTAGAGGTTTCGCCGGGGATGGTTTTAGAGATATATTTATTGTGTTGGACGATCTTGATTTTAGAGATGAGATAAAACAGGCGATAGAGAAGAGATTTCCCACAAACTAAAAGGAGAAATATATGGAAAGAATAAGGTCGGGAGTTTATTGTCATTATAAAGGTCAGGAGTATGATGTTTATGGCGAGACAATTTTGTCTGGAACAGAGGATAGCAAGCAAATCTGGTTTGTGATTTACCGCCCACGCTATGGCCAAAGGCGGCTGACTTCTAGATTGAAGACAGAATTTACAGAAAGTGTTTCAGTCGGAGGTGTTTTAGTTCAGCGGTTTGTTTTTGTGAGGGAACTGGAAAGTCCGGAGCTGAAAGTTGTATCCGAATTCTTTTCTGGTTAAGGAAATACAGGCGGCGGGATGAAAATATCCCGCCGTTTTTCTTTTGTGCCCGAATATTGCTACGATTAAGATATGGAAAAAACTGTTGTTGTCATTCCCACCTATAACGAAAAATCAAATATAGAAGAGTTGATTGCAAAAGTCTTTGCCCTAAATATAGCCGGTTTGGAAGTTTTAGTGGTGGACGATAATTCGCCCGACGGCACGGGCGATGTGGTGAGAGGACTCTCGCGCCGGTGTCCTATTAAATTAATCAGCCGGGCCAAAAAAGAAGGTCTGGGGACAGCTTATATCGCTGCTTTCAAATCAATTTTAAACCAAGACGATAAACCTGAGTATGTGATTCAAATGGACGCCGATTTTTCGCACGATCCAGCGATGATCCCTATTTTCTTAAATAAAATCAAAGAATGCGACGTGGTTCTGGGTTCGCGTTATATAAAGGGTGGGGGAGTGAAAAATTGGGGTTTGTGGCGGCGGCTGATAAGCCGCGGGAGCAATGTCTATGCGCGCTTAATTTTGGGTTTGCCCTTCAGTGATCTCACCGGCGGATTCAAATGCTGGAGGAGGGCGACACTGGAAAAAATAAATTTGGACGCCCTAAGTTCGGTGGGATATAATTTTCAAATAGAGACCACCTACCGCGCTTACAAATCGGGTTTTAAAGTCTGCGAAGTGCCCATAATTTTTACCGAAAGAAAATTAGGCCGGTCAAAGTTTAATCTTAGTATAATAGTAGAGAGTTTTCTAAAAGTTTTATTTTTAAGATTTCAATCTTAAGTTTTGAGTTCTATAGTCTAGAGTATGGTACTAAAAAACTTTATAGAAAAGATAAAATTACATCAGGACCAAATATTTTTAGTCAATGTTATTATATTGGTTGGTCTCGTTGGTTTTGGTTTGGGTAGGTTAAGCGCCAAATACCAAACTGCCGAACTAAATATTCAAAGTACCTTAGTTAATACCGCTGACTTGAGTAAGATCGCTACTGACGCGGTCAGTGAAGCGAAGAGCCGGGTCGCAGAAAAAGAAAACAATCAGCCACCCGCCGCGGGCGGGGAAGTGGTCGCGTCAAACGTGATTAAAAAAGTAGTCGGTAATAAAAATAGTAAAATATATCATTATGAAGATTGCCCAGGAGCTTTAAAAATGAAAGAGGAGAATAAAGTGTTCTTTGCTTCTATACTGGAAGCTAAAAATGCCGGTTTTAGACCAGCGGGCAATTGTCAAGGGTTAGAGTAGGCAAGAGTTTACATATAGTCGCACAATGTAGCTTATGCGACATTGTTTAATCAGGAAAGACTATCACCTATCGTTTTGTTTAAATTATAATCAGCTTGAAGGATTACTCACTATTTTTTAAAGATAATCCAGCGGGTTTAAAGTTTTGTCGTAGTTGTAGCTGATTCTGATGTCTCCTGTTTTGGGATCTTTATAAGTAAAGAATTCCGTAAATACTGAAAAATGCAAATGTGGTCCGGTAACATGCCCGGTGGCGCCTTCGTAGCCAATAGCTTCTCCAACCTCCACCGGCTCGCCTATGCTTTTATGGGAAGGTTTGCTCATATGTGAGTAAAGAGTTACCAAACCTCCGGGATGCTGAATGGCTACCCAGTTGCCCCAGTAGCCGTTGCAGGACGGCCGGACGTAGTTTTGACAGGATTCCGCGCCTTTAGCCACCACTGTGCCCCCGGCCGCCGCTTTTATAATACTGGCCAGGCCCGAGGTTATGTCTATACCGTTATGTCCTTGGCCGCCGTAAGCCCCGCGTTGGGCGTAGCGGGTCATGCCAAAACCTTGAGTCAAGCGCGCCTCATCTTCCGGCCAGATAAAAATTTTAGTGCCTTTTTTAGGTATGGTGCCCGCCTGAAAGTAGCTCACAAAGTTTTTTTGTATGGCGATTTCTTCTTCAATTTTGGCGAGGCGTTTTAAAAGTTCGGCTTGTTCTTGTTCCACTTGGCTTAAGAGTTGCTGGTATTTTTTCTCCT
>CAYJTN010000049.1:0-4528 GCA_964373235.1 uncultured Candidatus Saccharibacteria bacterium | reverse complement strand
ACATATTGATCGCCTCGGCGCGAGGCCGAATACGGCATGCCTTTGCCCGCCAGTTTAAACAAAGCGCCCGACTCCGTGCCAACTGGAATTTTTAAATCCACTTGGCCATCTATGGTTTTAACTTCTATATGGCCGCCCAAAACCGCCGTGTCAAAAGGAATGCCAACCTCACTATATAGATCGGAGCCATCGCGTTCAAAAATTTGGTGCTTTTTAATATTAACCCTAATTTCCAAATCCCCCGGCTCGCCGCCACGAAAACCTTCCTCACCCTTGCCGTGTATTCTTAAAATGCCGCCAGATTCTATGCCGGTTGGAATAGGTATGGAAAGTTTTTCTATTTTTCTAATTCGCCCCTCGCCCGAACAATCCTTGCAGGACTGTTCCGGATACTGGCCTTCGCCGTGGCAAGTGGGGCAAACGGCCGATTGTGAGAAAACACCAAAGAACGTCCGTTGGGTTTTTTTAAGCTCACCCACGCCATCGCAGGTTTTGCATTTTATTTTGCCCGTGCCCGGTTCGGTGCCATCGCCTTTGCAACGCATACAACGCGATAACTTTCTCAATTCTATCTCTTTAGCCACACCCTTAAAGGCCTCTTCCAAAGTGATTTCCAAAGTCACGCCAATATCCCGGCCACGCTGGGCTATTCTACGATTCCGACGACCACCCCAGCCCGAGGCTGATCCGCCATGGGCGGAAAAAAAATCGCCGAAGATGTCACCCAAGTCAAACTCCACATTGCCAAAATCAAAATTTGAAAAATCAAAACCGGCCGGACCGGCCTGTGTTCCAAAACCCTCGGCCGTACCAAAACGGTCGTATTGCGCTCTCTTATCGGGGTTGCCTAAAATCTGATAAGCCTCGTTAATTTCTTTAAACTTGGCTCCATCGCCGCCCGATTTATCAGGGTGAAACTTATGCGCCCTTTCTCTGTAAGCTTTTTTGATTTCATCCTGCGTGGCGGTTTTGGTAACACCGAGGATGTTGTAGTAGTCTTTTTTCATGATAAATAGAATTAAGAATCAAGAATTACGAATTATGAAACTGCTTAATTCTTTATTCTTTATTCCTAATTCATAATTCTTTTATTTATCTTTAAACTCGCCTGCCTGCGCCTGGTCATCGCTATCTTGTGGTTTTTTATCACCCTGATCCGACTTATTCGCTTCTGCTTGC
Organism: uncultured Candidatus Saccharibacteria bacterium; assembly: GCA_964373235.1. Taxonomy (GTDB): domain Bacteria; phylum Patescibacteriota; class Minisyncoccia; order JACQLN01; family JACQLN01; genus JACQLN01. The sequence goes on along the minus strand of CAYJTN010000049.1, from coordinate 3,349 downwards.
TTATACAAATCCGCCCCAATTTTCTGAATAGTCTGGCTCAAAACCTCTGTTTTTGATTTTAGCACAGCTACATCGCCCGAGTCTTTCACGCCCTTTAGATCTGCCAATTTTTCTTCTATTTCTTTCTTGACTTCAGCCGGAATCTTTACTTGCCCCGAGGTATTCGAAGGGTCGCCTAAATCGCGCAAGGTTTTTTCGGTGGTGTAAATTAAAGTTTCAGCCATAATCTTGGCTTCCGAAGCCTCTCTCTTTTTAGCGTCTTCGGCCGCGTGGGCTTCGGCTTCCCGCTTCATCCTTTCAATTTCCTCTTGGGATAAACCCGAAGATCCTTCTATCCGTATGGATTGCGTTTTACCCGTGGCCTTGTCTTTGGCCGAAACAGAAAGGATGCCATTGGCGTCAATGTCAAAAGTAACTTCTATTTGGGGCGTGCCGCGCGGCGAGGGCGGCAGACCGTCTAAAATAAATCGGCCTAAAGTTTTGTTATCGTTAGCCATGGGACGTTCGCCTTGCAAAATATGAATTTCCACCTGCGGCTGATTATCGGCCGCGGTGGAAAATATTTGAGATTTAGCAGTGGGTATGGTTGTGTTCTTTGAGATTAAGACCGTCATCACACTACCTAAAGTTTCTAAACCCAAAGAGAGCGGCGTTACGTCTAACAATAAAACATCTTTAACATCACCCTGCATAATCCCCGCCTGCACCGCCGCACCCAGAGCCACCACCTCGTCGGGATTGATATTTTTGTGCGGTTCTTGGCCAAAAAGTTTTTTAACCGCCTCCTGCATGGCCGGCATCCGGGTTTGGCCGCCCACCAAAATAATTTCGTTGATATCACTTAGTTTAAAACCGGCGTCTTCTACTGTTCTTTTGGTAATCTCCACCGATTTTTCAATCTCGTTCCGCACTAAATCTTCCAACTTGGCCCGGGTAAAACGAATCAAAAAATGTTTAGGGCCATTGGCGTCGGTGGTAATAAAAGGAATGTTTATTTCGGTTTCCATAGTGCTGGAAAGCTCATGCTTGGCTTTTTCAGCCGCTTCCTTTAAGCGCTGCAGAGCCAAAACATCTTTGGACAAATCCATGCCCTGGTCTTTTTTAAATTCGTCAATAAGATAGCTGATTATTTTTTGATCAAAATCATCGCCGCCTAAATGGGTATCGCCGCCCACGGCTTTAACTTCTACAGTGGTTTCCGAAACTTCCAGCACCGAAACATCAAAGGTGCCACCGCCAAAATCATACACCACAATTTTTTCTTCCCGTAGGGCCCGAGCGCTAGTCGAGGGCTTACCTATTCCGTAAGCCAAAGCGGCCGCGGTGGGTTCATTCAATATTCTTTTGACGGTTAAACCGGCAATTTCTCCGGCTTCCTTGGTGGCTTTTCTTTGAGCGTCGTTAAAATAAGCCGGTACGGTTATAACCGCTTCGGTGATTTTTTCGCCTAGCTTGTCTTCGGCGTCGTGTTTTAATTTTTGCAAAACCATAGCCGAAATCTCCTGCGGTTTATACCAACGACCTTGCCCTGAAGGATTTGAAGGGTCATGCATTTTAATTTCCACGGAGCCGTCGCTGGCCGCCCTTATTTCGTAAGGCAAAAGCTTTTTGTCGCGCTGGACTTCGGCATCGTCAAAACGCCGGCCCATCAAACGTTTAACCGAAAACAAAGTGTTTTGGCTGTTGGTTACGGCTTGGCGCTTAGCCAATAGCCCCACCACCCTCTCGCCGCCTTTTTGAATAGCCACAATAGAAGGCGTGGTGCGATTACCCTCTTTATTTTCTATAATTTTGGGCTCGCCGCCTTCTACCACCGCCATCGCTGAATTAGTTGTACCAAGATCAATTCCGAGTATTTTGCTCATATGTTTTGTTATATAATCCTAATCTACAAATTATATCCTAATGCTCCGAATGGATTTATTTGGGGCATTGGGATAAATTCGGATTATTTGGATTATGTTAAATGTTTACCTATTTTTACCTTCGCTGGCCTGATAACCCGATCATTTATTCTATATCCTTTTTGCAAAACTTCTATCACCTTATGCGCTTCACCCTCGCCTTCGGCTACTGCTTCGTGACATACAGGATCAAAACTCTGACCCAAAGCTTCAAATTCTTCCACTCCGCTCTTACTTAAAACATCGCTAGCCAACTTCTTGACCTCTCTTAAACCATCGGCCTCGCCCGCGGCTTCCAAAGCGTCCAGCACCGGCAAAAATCCTTTAACAAATTCTATTTTAACAAAATCTCTCAAATTTTTAATCTCGCCCGCCCATTCTTTCTTGGCATTGATCAAATCGGCCTTGGCCCGCTTCCAGCCGTTTAAGTATTCATCGCGCTCTTTTTCAGTCAAAGATAGTTTTTCTTCTAACTCTTTTATATTTTTATTATTTTCTTCGTTCATAGTTTTTAATCTTATAACCTATAACCTGAAACTTGTAACTTTTTTAGATCAGAAGTTTCAGGTTTCAAGTTGCGAGTTTCAAGCTTCATGATTCAAGATTTGGCTAATATATTCCACCAGCGCCATATTACGTCTGTAATTCATTCTCTTGGGTCCAATGATGGAAACAAAACCGTGATCTCCTTCCGGCAGTTGATACTTGCCTGTGATTAAAGTAAACTCGTTTATTTCTTTTATCGGGTTTTCACTGCCAATAAAGACCTGCAAATCTTCGTGCAAAAATTTGTTCCAGAGCGCATCAAAACAACTATCAATATTATCCATTAAACGCATCAATTGGTTAATATTATTGAAACTGGAAAATTCCGGCTCGTCTATTAAATTAGAAAACCCGAAAGTATAGGTATTTTCTCCGCCGATGGCGCCGGCTACGGAAAGCTCTTTGGAGATTTCCGAAGTTAAATGCGAAATTTCCTTGAGCAAGGCTGGCTCGTCGGGCCAGTCTTTTTTTAAAGAGGCCGAAACCTTCTCCGTTTCTTTTGGGGTCAATCCAATTACCTTATCCGTCTTATGGATCTTATCCGACCTATCCGACATGTTTCCTTGTATGTACAACCGATAGGCCTTGTCGGTGGGCACGCGGCCGGCCGAGGTGTGGGGGCTGGCCAAATAACCCTCATTTTCCAGCTGGTTCATTTCTTTTCTAATCATGGGCGCACCAATCTCAAACCCGCGCTTACCCACAAGCGCTTTGGAACTGATGGGCTCGGCCAACTTGGTGTGCTCTTCTATAACGGCCCAAAGGATGTCTTTTTGGCGGTCAGTGATCATTAGAAAATAGAAAGTAGATATTAGAAAACAGATTTAATCTACCCTCTAGTATCCACTTTCTACGGTCTATCTTATTCTATTATCACTCCCCAGTCAAGAGTGATAACC
>CAYJTN010000048.1:0-4564 GCA_964373235.1 uncultured Candidatus Saccharibacteria bacterium | reverse complement strand
TCCAAAGGTATACCCCGAAAGAATATTAAAGAGCTGAAAGGCCAACCTTTGATTGCCTACACCATAAAGGCCGCCCAAGAATCCGGCATATTTGACCGGATAATTTTAAGCACCGATGACACTGAAATCGCCGAGGTGGCTAAAAAATATGGCGTGGAGGTGCCATTTATGCGCCCGGCCGAACTGGCCCAAGACGGTACGCCGCACTTACCGGTGCTCCAGCACGCGGTTTTCTGGCTTAGAGAAAATCAAAACTACCAACCCGATGTCGTTATGTTGCTTCAACCCACCGCGCCTTTGCGTCAAGCTTGGCATATTAAAGAGGCCTTGGAACTTTTTACGGCCAAGGGGGCGGATTCGGTTATCAGTATGTCGGAGATACCCGGTCACTTTAGCCCTTATTGGGCAGTGGCGGAAGATGAAACCGGTTGGGCTAAACTTTTAACCAGTCAGGAACCATTGCATAAACGCATTCCCAGACGCCAAAGTTTTCCGCAAAAAACTTACTACCATAACGGCGCGATTTATCTATTCAAAACCGAATTATTATCCCATCCGGATAATCCCAATTTCTACGGGGAGCACGCGGTTATTTATCCTATGGCGGAAAAATACAGTGTTAATATAGATAGTCCCAAAGATTGGCTTTTAGCCGAAAGAATGGTGGAGGAGATATAATATGGTTGTTGCTGCTGGTATGTTTTTGTGCTATTAAATGGGTATGTTAAATAAAAATTTCGTAAGCTGGGTCATAAAAATCGGTCTCTTGATTGTTCCGATTTTACCTCTGATTATTACCAAGTCCTTGTATTTTCCCTTCATAACCGGGCGTAATTTTATTTTTAGAATTATTATAGAAATTCTTTTTGTGTTTTGGATCTGGCTGATGTTGACCGATCCCAAATATCGTCCCAAGGCATCTTTGATTGTTTATGCGGTAACGGCGTTTATACTGGTATTGTTTTTATCCACCATTTTCAGTCTTTCGCCGTTGCGGAGTTTTTGGTCCAATTTTGAACGTATGGAGGGTTTCTGGGGTCACTGGCATTATTTTATATATTTTTTGATGCTGGCCAGCGTTTTTAAGGAGAAAGCCGATTGGCATAGATTCTTTTTTGTTTCTTTAGGGGCAAGTTTGGTTATAAGTTTTTACTCGTTGCTGCAGATTATGGGTACTTTGGATATTCACCAAGGTGATGACCGCATAGACGGAACCATGGGTAATGCCACCTACCTAGCTATATATTTGGTCTTCCATGTTTTTCTGGCTCTATTTTTCTTTTTTAAAAGCAAGAATATCTGGTGGCGCGCTGTCCTAGCCCTTTTAGTCTTATTTGAACTATTTATTATTTATAAAACCGCCACGCGGGGCGCGATATTGGGATTTTTGGCAGGGATAATGGTGTTGGGAGTGGTGAGTTCCATTTGGTCTAAGGGGTTGGTTAGAAAATTATCCTTAGCTGTTTTGGCCGTGGCCATAACCATACCCATAACGTTTGTTTTTGTTAAAGATTTTTCTTTTGTCAGAAACAGCGACGTGCTTACCAGGTTTGCCAGCATCTCTTTTAATGAAACCACCACCCAGTCCCGTTTCCTTATTTGGAACATCGCTTATCAATCCTGGAAAGAACGGCCGGTGCTGGGTTGGGGCCCGGAAAATTTCGTATATTTATTTTCCAAACATTACGATGCCCGGCTTTGGAAACAGGAGCCTTGGTTTGACCGGGCTCATAACGTCTTTTTTGACTGGCTGACCGCTACCGGTATCGTTGGTCTAGCGGTTTATTTAAGTATTTTTGCCGCACTGTTTGTGGTTTTATTTAAGTTATTGAAACAAAAACATCCGCCTATGCTTATAGGTGTTTTTAGTGGCTTATTAGTTGCCTATTTTCTTAATAATATCTTTGTTTTTGATAACTTTACCAGTTATATTCTTTTTTTCGCTGTGGCGGCCTATTTGCATTGGCATTGGATTTCCGCGCGTGGCCAGATCACTGTTTCGGTCAACGATTCCGAGGAGATTAAACCCGCGCCGCTTATGCCCAAGTCTGTTATTACGGGCGTTGTTTTTGTTCTAGTTTTGTTTTCGGTTTATTCTTTTAATATCAAACCTATTTTAGCTTCACGAAGTATTATTGACGCCTTGGGTTTGTTGACTTACTCCCGGGACGGTAGCCGCGTGCGCGATGTTTCTTTGGGAGTTGAAGCGCTGGCAGACGGTATTAAACTAAATACTTTCGGCACCGCCGAAATCAGGGAACAGCTGGCTATTTATTCAGAGAGGGTTAATGATGACCCGGTTACTTCGGATGACGACAAAGAAAAAATCAACAGATTTGCTGTAGATCAAATGAAACTGCAAAGGGAAAATTTTCCCTACGATGTTCGAGCCTTGGCGTTTTTATCAACTCTTTACGGCACAGCCGGCGATCATGCCAATGCGATTTTAGTAGCCAAGGAGGGTTTAGCAGTGTCTTCACAAAGACAACAATTCTATTTTATTTTAGCTGAAGAGTATTTCAAGGCGGGTGAGGAGAACTTGGCATTTAAGGCGGCCCAGCAGGCTTATGAATTGGCGCCGGAATATCTGGACGCTGTTCATAACTACGCTATGCTGGCTATTTTTTCTGGCCGGCCCGAATTGGGGGAGAGTTTATTAAAAAAACATTTTGGGGAGGAAATTGTGCCCGATCCTAGGTATGTTAATGCCTACGTGGCTATAGGTGATTTTAAGAAAGTATTAATGGTTTGGGAGAGGGTAGTGGCCCAAAATCCTACCAATATTCAGTACAGAGTTAGTTTGGCCTCGGCCTACGCGCGTTTGGGTCAGAATCAAAAAGCCATTGCCGCATTGGAAAAAGCTATTGAAACCGCCCCTCAATTTAAAGCGCGGGGCGAAGATTTTATCAAACAAATCCAAGAAGGTCGATTTGGTCGATAGAAGTTTTTAGTAATCTTAGGCTTTTATAAGTTATCCGGTGTGGATAACTTATTTTCTTATGCTCTTGCAAAGATATGTTATAATTTCGGCATAAGCAATTTATAACCTAATAACACTCGACGGTGTTTCGCGTTTGCGAAAATACATCGGGTTAAAAAAGCGATACTTATGAGAACTATTTTAAGTAAACAGCAATTTTTTTCTTTGGCTGTTTCGGTTTTGTTATCAGTTTTTATGGTGGCAGTAGTGGCTTACGGTGCCACTATCACCATAAGCAATAGAGGTGTCGGTAGCGGAACATCAACTCCCGGCGCGGCTTTGGGTGTTAGCGGCGCGGCCCTGGTGGATGACTTTGTTTGGGCTAATGCGTTTATAGCCACATCTACTAGCCAGCATTCTGGAATCGGCACAAGTTCACCTGGTGCGGATTTTTCCGTGGAAGGCAATGTAATTATTGATGGTTTCGTTTGGTCAAGTTTCTTGATGGCCACATCCAACAGCCAACATTCTGGAATTGGAACCACTACACCGGCTCTTGATCTTTCGGTGGAGGGCAGTATGCTGGTTGACGGTTTTGTAACAGCTTCTTTCTTTAATGCTACCTCAACTACAGCTACCTCAACTTTAAGATATGGTTTAACCTTAGCTACTACAACTACAGTGGATGGCGATTCTGGTAGGGCAGCTATGGGCACTACCTCGGTTCCTAGTTCGGGTGTTATGGGTAGGACTTTTAATCCTGACCCAGCCTTGACTATCAGTGGGGTGGGTAATGCCGCTGGTGCTACCGGTACCCTTTATCTTACTGGTCAAACAGGTGGAGGTGAGATAATAATAAAATCAGCCAATGGCACTAGATGTGTTTCCATTATGGCTAATACGAATAATCTTACTATGGGTGGTTCCGGCGCCAACTCTGGTGTAGCCGCTTTGCTTAGCGCCCAGATTGTGCCCTGTCCGAAGTAATACAAGCTCTTATTAATTTAATTTTTATTCCTTTATGAAACAACTTAGTTTGTTGATTATTGTGAGCTTGTTTCTGCCGCTGGTGGCCTTGGCCGCTTTCAACGAAGTCAGATTGACTGCCGGAACTACGCTTAGGTTGACTGTGGGTGGAACTACGCTTGATCTGACCGTTACCAATGGCACTGTAGAGAGGGTGGATGTTTATACTAATAGTTTGGGTATAACATTAGCGGGTGGCTCATCCGTGGATCTTACTTCGGCCGACAGATATACTTTTTCTTACACCAAAAGCAACGCCACTGTCGAGGAGACCTGCGGCAGTTCGTCTTCATCGCTGGGTATTGCTTTAGCGGCTGGTCAAACCACGGAGACTGTGTCTGTAAGTCCCACCACAACAATCTGTCAGACGGCTACTTCAGGTGGTGGTGGTTCTTCTTCATCAACAACTTCTACGACTCCCACCACCTCCTCAACCTCATCCGCTTCTCCTACAACCACAACCACTACGACAACAGCTGCCGCTCCAACTCCTACGACCACAACAACCACAGCACCCAAACCAACAACCTTGGCTGTGACGGCCCCTGCTCCTGCCGCGCCAGCCGTGTCGGCTCCGGTGAGTGTGGTTAGTATGGCTCCGGTTTTAATGAAAGAAAT
>CAYJTN010000047.1:0-4575 GCA_964373235.1 uncultured Candidatus Saccharibacteria bacterium | reverse complement strand
TTTGCTTAATAACATAAGCCCGTGATACCATAAATATACTTCAATGAAACATCGGAATACCCTCAAAAAAGGTTCGGTGCGGTTTATTATTTTTCGCGAAGAAGGTGCTTGGTATGGCGCCTGTCTGGAGTTTAATATTGTTGAATCCGGTGATACCCCGCGGGAAGCTATGTTGCTGTTATTTGAAGCCGTTCAAGGTTATCTTGAATCAGCTAGAAAAATAAAAGCTCGGCCACACATATTAAATCAAAAAACTGATCCGGAATATGAATCGTTGTGGACCAAGCTCGAAGAAGCAAAACAATCAAATCGCCCGCTTTCGGTTTTCAGTCATGGGCAAGTAAGCATCTCGGAAATTATAAAAGATAAAATTCCCGTGGCCGCATAATTTATGCCCAGAGGAGTTTATAACTGGACAGCCGAAGAAGCCGTACGTTTTTTGAAGACGCACGGCTTTATTTTAAATCATACTAGAGGAAGCCATTACTATTATGTCGGTCACTACGGCGGAAATTTCCGTCAGGTTTGCATTCCTTTTCATGGTTCACACACCCTAAAACCAAAAACATTAAGCGGCATAATACGGCAATCTGGAATTTCTAAAACCGAATGGTTAAAATCTTGATTAAGATATAAAAGTCTAGTTTGACTCAATTTGAAATTATTGCTTAGCTTTAATCCCGATAAAGCCCAAAGATACGCCAACCCGGGCCACAGAGGGCAATAACGTTTCTATAGGGAACAGCTTTACGCTGTTCCCTATTTTTTGATAAGATGGGCTCATAATGCGCTCTAAAATTAAAACTGCAATCTCCGAAGCCATCTCCAAAAAATTCGGCTTAAAAAAAGTGCCGGATTTTTCGGTTGAAGCTCCCGATAATACCGAGCACGGCGATTATGCTAGCAACATCGCCCTGATACTGGCCCAAACACTCAAAAAAAATCCGCTGGATATCGCACGAACCATAGACATGGAACTAGAAACCTGGAACTTGAAACATGGCTTAAAAACCGAAATCGCCCCGCCAGGCTTTATAAATTTTTTTCTGGATAATAAAAATCTGGGCGCAACTCTAAAAGAAATATTAAAAAAGAAAGAGAGGTTTGGGCAAAATCCAAAAAAGAAACAGTCGGTTATCATTGAATACTCCTCCCCCAATATCGCCAAACCCATGGGCGTACACCATTTACGCACAACTATAATTGGTCAATCTCTTGTTAATATGTATACTTTTTTGGGTTATAAGGTTTTAGCGATGAGTTTCCCGGGTGACTGGGGCACGCAATTCGGCTCCCTGATAGCCGCCTACAAAAAATGGGGCAACGTTAAAAAATTCAAGCAAAACCCGGTAAAAGAAATGCTGAACTTGTATGTTAGATTCAGCCATTTGGCGGAAAACGACGAAGATCTCAAGGAAGAAGCCCGAAAGGAATTTAAAAAATTGGAAAAGGGCGACCAAGAGAACCGAAAAATATGGAATCTTTTTAGAAAAGAATCTTTTAAAGATTTCGATAAGGTTTACAAAAAACTGGGCATAAAAATCCCGCTGGTTTTTGCCGAAAGTTTTTACGAACCATACTTAAAACAGGTTATGACCGAGGCCTCAAGCAAAAAAATAGCCGAACGCGGCGCCGATAATTCGCTGGTGGTGAAATTCAAAGACAATACTCCTCCGCTTTTACTGCAAAAATCGGACGGCGCCACTTTATACGCCACCCGAGACTTGGCTCAAATGAAATATAGAATGCGAAAATGGCATCCGGCTAAAATAATAATCGTGGTGGCCAACCAGCAGACTCTATATTTTAATCAAGTTTTTAAAACCGCCGAACTCTTGGGTTATGCCAAAAAAGAAAACCTGGAACACATAAAGTTCGGCATGGTTTTGGATTCCACCGGCAAAAAATTCGCCACCCGCGAAGGCAAGTTGATTCCTCTTACGGAGGTTTTGGACGAAGCCGTAAGCCGAGCCAAAAAAATGGTAAATGAACTCAACCCTAAACTGCCTCAAAGAGAAAAAAATAAAATCGCCCACGTGGTGGGCATTGGCGCGGTCAAATTTTTTGATCTTTCACAAAACCGCCTAAGCGATATTGTTTTTGATTGGAACAAAATGCTCAACCTAAAAGGCGCCTCGGCCCCGTACGTGCAGTATTCCTACGCCCGCCTAAAAAGCGTTATAAGGAAAGCTAAAACTATCAGTAAAAAATTTGAAGTCGGTCTGCTAAGAGAAAACGAGGAACAGAATCTATTAAGACATCTGGCGCGTTTTCCGGAGATTGTTGAAGATGCCGCCGCTAAATACGAACCCAGCCGTTTGGCCGAGTATCTGCTGAAACTAGCCGAAAAAGTAAACCATTTTTATGAAACCCAGCCGATTTTAAAAGCCGAAAAAGAAATTAAAAATACCCGCTTAGCGCTAATATCCGCCACGGCCAACGTGATTAAAAAAGGGCTGGAGCTTTTAGGTATAGAGGCGCCGGAGAGAATGTAAACAAATAAAGTATGGTAAAATAAAATCAGTTGTTAGTTACTGGTGCATGGTTGTGGTTTATCAATTATAGTTTCCCGTTAAAACCAAAACTATCAACTAAAACTACAAACTTATAACAACATGAATGTGATTGTTGACGCCATTAAAAAAGTTAAACCGGCGGTGGTAAGTATAGTTATCACCAAAGAAATCCCGGAGGAGGTTTTAAATCAAATACCCTACTTTGGGCCGGGCGGTATGTTGCTGCCGCCCGAAGAAAAAAAAGACGCAAGCGGCGGCGAGATACCTCTGGACCACGAAAAAATAAAAGTGGGCGGCGGTTCGGGTTTTATTGTCTCGCGCGATGGCCTCATACTCACCAACAAACACGTGGTGCAAGACCCGGCAGCCACCTACACCGTGGCTTTAGAAGACGATCGCCACTTCCCCGCTAAAGTTTTGGCGCGCGATCCCATAAATGACATTGCTATTTTAAAAATAGAATCCGAAAAAGAACTGCCTTTTGTAAAGCTTTCCGATGCCAACAGACTGGAATTGGGCGAAACCGCCATCGCTATTGGCAACACCTTGGGCGAATTTAAAAATACGGTCTCGGCCGGAGTAGTCTCGGGCTTGTCGCGCTTTATTACGGCCCAAAACGAATTTAACGGCGAGCCTTCTTTTTTGCGGGGTTTGGTCCAGACCGACGCTGCCATCAACCCGGGCAATTCGGGCGGGCCGTTGATAAACATCCGGGGCGAAGCCATCGGCATCAATGTGGCTGTTATACTGGGCGCGCAAAACGTAGGTTTTGCCATTCCTATAAATTCGGCGGCCCGAGATTTGGAAGACTTAAAAAAGTTTGGTCGCTTAAGAAAACCATTTTTGGGCGTGCGGTATTTGATAATAAATAAAGACATGAAAGATCGACTCAAGCTGCCGGTGGAAGCGGGCGCCTATGTGATGAAAGAAAATGTGCCCGGCGACGAAGCCGTGGTCAAAAACAGCCCGGCCGATAAGGCGGGGCTTAAAGAAAAAGATATTATTTTGGAATTTAACAAAGTTAAACTAACCAGCGAAAAAAATCTGCAGGATGTTTTGGAAAACTGCAAAATCGGCGAAAGCGTACCGCTTAAAATTTTAAGAGATGCTGGAGAAATTGAACTCAAATTGGTCCTGGAAGAAAGAAAATTTTAAATGAAATCAGAGTTATAATACTCGGATCACTGCTAAGTGTACTATTCTGGACTCTAAGTATCTTATCCGTCAAAAACATCCAATAAAGTGAATATTTTTTACTTAACTCTAGCTATTATAGCCCTAGCTTTTGCTATAATTCTATATCCCTATTTCAAGCAGGAACCCCATCAGCTTATCTGATGGGGTTCCTGCACAAAGGGGTTGCATAAGTACCATTGTGCAACAGGGTGGACGGGGTTCCAGCAGGAGTGTTCAACATTGACTCCCAAGAGCCGTACATATTTGATGATGACAATGTACAGTATCTCGCTCAAGCAGCGGCAGATTTCTTGGCCCATACCTTACAACTCGTTGAGTTCATAAGGAAGCTTCGAAGTGAACGAAGCTCTGGAGGTTGAATCTTTGGGAATTCTGCTCATCTCGGCGGTAGACAACGCCGACAGAACAATAGGGATTTACTTGGGGAAGGGAAATGCTCTACAATGAAACCAGGTAGTTTTACCCTTTGTCATTTTTACAGAGGAGGTACTTAATGCCCAAGCAACCGCAGCCTCCGCAACCCCCCGTTGATGCTTCCATCGCACAGAAGGTTCAACGTGGAGTTGATCTTATTCGCGAGGAGTCTCGGAAGGTTGTTGCCGCCGTGGTCAAGCAGAACGTTGAAATTCCTGCTCGCCCGGCAATCAAAGCCCCGAAACAAAGTAGTGGGGAGGAGTAGTAACTATCCCTACCCCCTCATCGGGTGCCAAACTCCACCAAGTAATTCACCTGGTGGAGTTTTTTATGTAAGCCCCCTTAGAACTTCCTCCGAATCTCCACCACCAGCTTCCCGTTATACTCCTCCGTGATGCCCTCCACCGTGGAGTGTGGCGAGCAGTTCTGGTGAGTATAGGTAGCTCGC
>CAYJTN010000046.1:0-4641 GCA_964373235.1 uncultured Candidatus Saccharibacteria bacterium | reverse complement strand
CGAGAAAAGCCACGACCAGTGGATGCTAAAAGACGCGCCACTGGTGGGCCTCAACGTCTGCCGGCTGGTACGGTTGGTCAAGGATCAAAAATGGAGTTACAATAACTGATCGAAAATAACATAAACGATAGAGCGCCAGTGGCAAAAAAGCCGCGGCGCTCTTTTTTATTCCGCCGGAGTTACTAAACTCCAGCGGTTTTTGTTTTAAGTTTATTAATCGTGTTAATCTAAATATGTAAACAAAATATGAATTATGTTGCGGGCCAGGCAGGCAACCACCGATGTCCATTCGGCTATAGACGAGGTTAAAGACAAATTTAGTTGTTTTGGGGTGGGCTCAGCCCCGTAAGTGAGTTTGGACTTTTCTTGATAAATGCAATTTGTCCAAATTCTACTTCGGGGTTTTACCCTGTAGTATAACTTTGGCAACCCCGACATAAAGTCGGGGTAAAATGTTCAAGATGGCCAAAGTTAACTGGCAGGGTTTTAATTTTGCCTAAAATCCGCTATCTTTAGTAGATATGCATAAACTGGTTATACTTTTTGGCTCTCAAGCGGCTAAAACAGCGGGACAACAGTCGGATACAGATGTAGCCGTTCTTTTGGATCGGCCGTTAACCTTAGAAGATAAGATAAAATTTAAAGAAGAATTTTCCAAAAAATTAAACATATCGGAAGATAGAATTGACGCAGTTGATCTCTGGTCGGCTCCACCCTTGCTCCAATATCAAATTGCTCAAAATGGCAGATTAATGGAGGGCAATGAGTTCGATTTTATTAGGTTTAAGGTTTTGGCTTGGAAAAGATATCAAGACACCGCCAAGCTTAGACGAATTCGCAGGGAAGTTTTGAATAAAAATTATGGGGTTTGAAGTAATTGAAAAGAAATTAGAGCAAATAAAAGAACTGCTAAAAGAATTAAGCAGTCTTTTAGATGCTTCTTTTGAAAAATTTCAAAGTGATTTGGTTGTTATCCGTGCCGCAGAACGAATTTTTCAACTCATTGTGGATTTAGCTGCCGATATTAACACGCAGATTCTGGTGGAAAAAGGAGAAAAAACACCCGATACTTACCGTCAATCTTTTAGTGATCTGGCCAAAACGAAAATTTTGGAAAATAATTTAGCCCAAAAATTGGCCGTGAGCGCGCAGATTAGAAACATACTGGTCCATGAATATGATTTTGAAGAGGACTATAAAAAGTTTTACGATTCGGCTAAACATCTTATTCCTTCTTACCAAGAGTATATTAGACAAATAAATTTGCATTTAAATAAAAATAATTAGTTTCTTTTGTCGCTATACGGTTGGAATCAGCCCCGCGTTCGACGCAGGGTTTTAATTTTGGTCAGAATTCGGTATCTTATTAGAGTCAATTTATATGGCAATATGGCCTAAATTATTCGGCGATGAGAATAGCCGCTTTTTGAAGCGGGCGTTTAAGGTTGTGGGACGGGTTAACGCCTTGGAACCGGAATTTAAAAAACTTTCGGATGAGGAACTAAAAAATAAAACACAGGAGTTCAAAACCCTGGTGGCGGGTGGTCAGTCACTGGATACTATCTTGCCCGGGGTGTTTGCCGCAGTTCGTGAAGCCAGCACGCGCACGTTGGGGCAGAGGCATTTTGACGTGCAGTTGGTGGGTGGCCTGGCTTTGCACGAAGGCAAGATTGCCGAAATGAGAACTGGCGAGGGCAAAACTCTAACAGCCACGCTGGCGGTGTATCTTAACGCTCTTTCCGGCAAGGGTGTTCATGTGGTTACTGTTAACGATTATTTGGCCCGGCGCGACGCGGTCTGGATGGGGCAGATATATAACGCGCTTGGGCTTACGGTTGGGTGCATAAATCACGAGGCCAGTTATCTTTACGATTCTCCTCATACAAAAAATCCGAAATCCGAAATCCGAAATCCTAAACAAATTCCAAATAACAAATCAGAAAGCGTTTCTAATTTGGAAAATTCAAATTTAAATATTGTTTCAGATTTAGATATTAGTGCTTCGAATTTAGATCGTGAACGAGATATAGTCGGGGGATTCAAAGTAGTACATGAATTTTTAAGACCATGCGGTAAGAAGGAAGCATATCGCGCGGATATAACTTACGGTACTAATAACGAGTATGGGTTTGATTACCTGCGTGATAACTTGGTTTACGATGTTGAGGATTTGTCGCAGAGAAATGAGTCGGAAGGTTCATGGAACTTTGCCATTGTAGATGAAGTCGACAGTATTTTAATAGACGAAGCCAGAACCCCGCTAATAATTTCCCAGCCCGACGAAGAATCGGGCGCGCTGTATCAAAAATTCGCCCGTCTTGTGCCCAAATTGAGTTCCGGCGAGCATTACACCGTGGACGAAAAAAGGCGAGCGGTGGCCTTAAGCCAAGATGGAATTTCCAAGGTGGAAGATCTTTTGGGAATCAATAATCTTTACGAAGAAGGCGGTATTCGTTTGGTGCATCACCTGGAACAGGCTTTGCGGGCCGAAGTGCTTTTTAAGCGCGACAAAGACTATATCGTGAAAGACAACGAGGTGATTATTGTGGACGAATTTACCGGCCGCCTGATGCCCGGACGCAGATATTCGGAGGGTCTGCATCAGGCCATAGAAGCTAAGGAAGGCGTGGCGGTTAAACGGGAATCGCGCACGGTAGCCACCATAACTTTTCAAAATTATTTTCGGCTCTATAAAAAATTAGCCGGCATGTCGGGTACGGCGGCCACCTCGCAGGAAGAATTTCATAAGGTTTACAATTTGGACGTGGCGGTGATTCCCACGCACCGGCCTATGATAAGAAAAGACGAAGCCGATCTGGTGTATCGTTCGGAAAAGGGCAAGTTTCAAGCTGTGCTCCGTAAGGTCAAAGAACTCCATGCCAAAGGCCAGCCCGTGCTTTTGGGCACCAGTTCCATAGAAAAAAACGAGCATGTGGGCGCGCTATTAAACCAAATCGGCGTGCCGCATAAAGTTTTAAACGCCAAAAACCACGAAGCCGAGGCGCAAATCATCGCGCAAGCCGGCCAGCCGGGCGCGGTAACTTTAGCCACCAATATTGCGGGCCGAGGCGTGGATATAATGCTTGGCGGACACGCGCCAAGCAAATTTAAAAATAAAAATTCAAAAATAAAAATTGATGATGAAGAATCTGATTTAACCGAAGAATATAAAGAATGGAAAAGAGAATACAACAAGGTTGTAGAATTGGGAGGTCTGTTTGTGCTAGGCACAGAAAGGCACGAAGCCCGCCGCATAGACAATCAGTTGCGCGGGCGGGCCGGCCGGCAGGGCGACCCGGGCGAATCGCAGTTTTTTGTGTCTTTGGAGGACGATCTGATGCGGGTTTTTGGCGGCGAGAGGATTAAAAGTTTAATGGCTCGTTTTAATATTCCCGAAGACGAGGCTATAAAAAGCTCTTTGGTTTCTAAAGCCATAGAATCGGCCCAGGCCAAGATAGAAGGTTATCACTTTGACGTAAGAAAACACGTTTTGGAATACGACGAAGTCATGAACAAACACCGCGAGGTGGTTTATAAAATGCGCCGCGAATTTGTGGCGCCGGAGTTTAAAGAAAAAAGCCGCGAGAAAGTTTGGGAAATTCTGGATGCCGAAATAGAATCAATTGTTTCTGCTGATACTTCTATAGAATCAAATAATGTTGATGTTGCCGGGGTTTTGGAAAATATAGCCAGGATTTTACCGGTTGATTCTATAAAATCTGATATAGAAAGTGTGGCCGGTGATGCTATAAAAATAACAGAAGCGCTAAAAAACTTTGTGCGAAAGTTTTATGCAGAAAGGGAAAAAGAAATTGGCGAAGAACAAATGCGCGGTATAGAAAAATTGGTTTTTTTGCGCACGCTAGACGAACTGTGGATGGATCATTTGGACGAAATGGAACACCTACGCGATTCGGTGGGGCTGCGGGCTTACGGCCAGCGCGATCCTTTAGTGGAATATAAAACCGAAGGTCACCGCATGTTTAAAGATTTTGTGGCCAACATGGAAAGCCAAGTGGCTGGGCTGATATTTAAAGTCGGCACGGTGCCTTTACGCGGATCTACACCGATAAAAACGCAGACCAACGCGGAAGAAATCAGCGGTAATCAGCGTCAAGTTGGCGTA
Organism: uncultured Candidatus Saccharibacteria bacterium; assembly: GCA_964373235.1. Lineage (GTDB taxonomy): Bacteria > Patescibacteriota > Minisyncoccia > JACQLN01 > JACQLN01 > JACQLN01. The sequence continues at coordinate 515 of CAYJTN010000046.1, read as the reverse complement.
AATCGGCGTTCAGCTGAAAAAATCGGCCGAAACGATCCCTGCCCCTGCGGAGCGACTAAATCAGACGGCAGACCTGTTAAGTATAAACACTGTCATGGGAAATGAAAAAAAGCCACTCCTAATGGCCAAAAGAAGTGGGGGGTCTGTGACCCTTGCAGGGCTTTCTCCCGCTCGTTGCCGAGTTGCATGCTAAGGTGTGCTCTCGCCCCTCACCTTTCCCAGGCCATTTGTTAGGGGCACGGAAGCAAGTCCATATTTATTGTAGCAAACCTGCCCATATTGGACAATAAATTCAAAAAGTGTCATGGGTAATGATTACGGTAATACAAACCCTCCCGAACGGTCTAAAGTAAAACAAGGCACGGCGGTTTGGATTATAGAAAAAGAAAATTACGGCACCAATAAATACAAACAAGGCCTTGTGAAAGATATTTTAAGCCCGCGCGAAAATCATCCACGGGGCATAAAAGTTCGTTTGATGGATGGCTCTGTTGGCAGGGTCCAATGGATAATGG
>CAYJTN010000045.1:0-4698 GCA_964373235.1 uncultured Candidatus Saccharibacteria bacterium | reverse complement strand
AAATACTTGGCGAGTACTTATGGTATAAACCCGCTTATTATTGAGGGTTTGGAAAAACCGACCATCCGTTCCCAAGCCGAAGATTACAACGGCTACCTTTATGTGGTGCTCCACTTTCCTGTTTATAATCCCGCCAAGAAAATTTCAGAGCCAGTGGAAATAGATTTTATTATTACGCCCGATACGCTTATTTCGGTGAGATACCAAGAACTGGAATCTTTGGATGAGTTTATAAAAAAGTGCAAAGTCCCCAACGGCGCTTTAAAAAAAATGGTTATGAGCAAGGGCGCTATTTATCTTTTTTATTATCTGGTAAAAGAGCTCTACCAATTTTCTATGCGCCAGCTGGATCATATGGAAGAAAAAATCGGCCAAATTGAAGAAGCCATTTTTGGCGGTCGCGAAAAGGAAATGCTATTTGCCTTATCACTGGCCCGAAGCGACGTTTTAAATTTTTTGCGGAGCCTGCGCCCGCAAAGTAGCGTTTTAGAAAGCCTGCTCGCCCGTGCTGATTCTTTTGAAGGCAAAGCCAAACCCTATTTAATTGATCTTCTGGGAGAACATAATAGGGTTTTGGGCCAAGCCGAAAGCCATCGTGAAACTATTGAGGGCTTGCAGACCACTAACGCTTCTCTCTTGGAACACAAAACCAGTGAGGTTATGAAAGTACTCACTATAATGGCTTTCGTAACTTTGCCGTTAACGCTGCTCGCCAATATTTTCAGCATGAATACCCAAACTATTCCTATAGTTGGCCTGCCATATGACTTTTGGATAGTTATTGGTATAATGCTCGGAGCCGCGGCCATATTTTTCGTGTTTTTTAAATCTAAAAAATGGTTATAGGTCCTATAGGACCTATTGGACCTATAATAAGTCTCATGAGAATTTATAATACCCTCACCGGCAAAAAAGAGGAATTTAAACCGCCCGCGTCAGGGACGGTTAATTTATTTGTCTGCGGCCCTACCGTTTATGATTACAGCCACATTGGCCACGCCCGCACCTATATTTTTTTTGACACGTGGGTTAAGTTTTTGCGCCGGCGTCTTGGTTTCAAAATCAATTATCTTCAAAACATCACCAACCTAGACGACAAAATAATCCATCGCGCCCGCGAACAAAACAAAAATCCGCAGGAGCTGGCGGATTTTTTTGAAAAGGCCTACTACGCCGATATGGCTAGGCTCGGTATAGATAGTGTTGATACTTACGCGCCCGCCACCAAATACATCGCCGAGATAATCTCACAAACGGAACGGCTTATCAAAAAAGGCTTCGCCTATACGGCCGATGATCCCTCGACCACGCTCGGGGCAAGCAGTGTTTATTTTGACGTCCGCAAATTCCCGGAGTACGGCCAGCTTTCGCATCAAAAACTATCCAATCTCAAAGAAGGTGTGAGGGTGGAAGTGGAACCGGGCAAGAAATTTTTTGCCGACTTTGCTCTATGGAAAACATCTAAGACTGGTGAGCCGAGTTGGGATTCACCTTGGGGCCAGGGCCGGCCCGGCTGGCATATTGAAGATACCGCCATTACCGAAAAACATTTTGGGCCCCGCTACCATATCCATGGCGGCGGTTTGGATTTAATTTTTCCCCATCACGAAGCCGAAATAGCGCAAATGGAAGCGCTCTCGAGTTTAAAACCGCTGGCCCAAATCTGGCTTCATACCGGCCTGCTGCAAATCAACGGCGAAAAAATGTCTAAGTCGCTCGATAATTTTATTGTGATCAGGGATTTTCTTAAAGAAAATTCACCGCAGGTTTTGCGCTATATTGTTCTCGCCAGCCATTATCGCAGCCCTTTGGATTTTTCCAAAAAAACAGTAGAGATGGCTAAAGCCTCTTTAGAAAGAATCAGCGATTCTAGATCCCGCCTAGCCCGCGCCGCTGGTCAAGTCCCACTTCGCTCCGATTTGAATCGGAACTTCGCGGGGCCAGCCAGTCATTTCCCTTGGGAAGATTTTGCTAAAACATTCTGGCATGAACTTGCCGACGATTTTAACACCCCGCGGGCTCTCGCTTCTTTGTTTGAACTTATAACAGAAGCCAATAAATTTATTGATTCCCACAGCTTATCCCAAGACGACGCTCAAAAAATCGTTGACTTTATAAACCAAGTGAACGATATTTTTAATATACTGCCAGCGGTGAGCGAAGCCGAACCACCAGCCGAAATCATGGCTCTGGCGGCCGAAAGAGAAAAAGCCCGCGCCGCCAAAGATTTTGCTAAGTCGGACGAGCTCCGCGGCGAGATTCAAAAACTGGGCTGGGAGGTGGAAGATACAGCTAACGGACCAAGAATACTAAAGATAAATCCTAAACTCTAATATTTAAATGCTAAACAATTTCTAAATTCTAATTTTCCAAAAGATATTTGGTACATTGTGATTTGGAATTTGTTTAGAGTTTAGTGCTTAGGATTTATAATTTGGATTTAAATAAAATATGGCTTTTGCCCCCATCTCTAAAACCGACCTCAATCTGGTGCCCATAGACAAGCTGCCACCCCAATCTTTGGAAGCTGAAGAATCTGTCTTGGGCGCTTTAATGATGGATAAAAACGCCATTATAAGAGTAGCTGATATTTTGCGCCCGGAGGATTTTTACAAGCGCACCCATCATTTGATTTTCACCGCGGTGCTCTATCTTTACGAAAAATCGGAACCGGTGGATGTTTTGAGTTTATCTAATCGCTTAAAAGAAGCCGGCGAACTGGAGCAGGTGGGCGGCACGGCTTATTTGACGGGTCTGGTTAACACCGTACCCACAGCCAGCAATGTTCTGCATTATGCTAAAATCGTCAGACACAAAAAAATCCTACGCGATCTTTTGTCGGCTTCACAGGATATCGCCCAATTGGGCTGGCAGGAAAACCAGGATATTGAACTGGTACTGGACGAGGCCGAAAAAAAGATTTTTTCCATCGCCGAGCGTTCCTTAAAACAGGATTTTCTGCCCATAAAACTGGCTTTGGAAGACGCTTTTGAAAGAATAGACAGATTGCATAAGGGTGACGGGGCTTTGCGGGGCCTGGCCACTGGTTTTGCCGATCTGGATAATTATCTGGCCGGTCTGCAAAAATCGGATTTAGTTATTTTAGCGGCACGGCCGTCGCTGGGCAAAACATCTTTGGCTTTGGATATTGCCCGCCATGCGGCCATAAAAGAAAAAACTCCGGTGGGCTTATTTTCTTTGGAAATGTCTAAAGAACAATTGGTGGATAGAATGCTTGCTTCGGAAGCCAGGGTGGATTTATGGCGGCTCCGCACCGGCCGGCTAAGCTTGGACGGCGAGGAGAGCGATTTTTCCAAAATTCAGGAAGCTATGGGCATTTTGGCCGAAGCGCCAATTTTTATAGACGATGCCGCTTCCAGCAATATTATCCAAATGCGCACCATGGCCCGCCGCCTGCAGGCCGAGCACGGTTTGGGTTTGGTGGTAGTAGACTATTTGCAGTTGATGGAAGGCCGTAACAGCGGTGCCACGGATAACCGAGTGCAGGAGATCAGCGAAATTTCCCGCTCGTTAAAAAATTTGGCTCGCGAACTTAATGTGCCGGTTTTAGCCTTGTCCCAGCTTTCACGCGCGGTGGAATCCAGAAACCCGCAGATACCGCGGCTCTCTGACTTACGCGAATCAGGCTCTATTGAACAGGACGCCGATGTGGTTTTGTTTATTTACCGCGAAGATCGAGAAAAACCCAACAGCGAAAGAAAAAATGTCGCCGAAATCCATATCGCCAAACACCGCAATGGCCCCGTGGGCAAGATTGATCTATATTTTAACGCCGATCAGGTTTCGTTTAAAAATCTGGCTAAAAACATCCAAGATAATTAAAAACTAAAAAATAAAATATAAAAAATAGGGAATAAAATTTTCTATAAGAAAATTTTATGATTCCTAACTTTTTACTTTTTAATTTTGAATTTTTAATTTGAGCGAAGCGAATATGTTTCCCGCGCCCATCCAAAAACTTATCACCCATTTTCAAAAACTGCCCGGCATCGGCCCGCGCCAGGCCGCCAAGTTCGCCCTGCGCTTGACCAAAATGACCACCGGCGAATTAAAATCCATAGCCGAGGACGTAGCCAACTTAAAATCGGTTATTGGCGAATGCAAAGAATGTTTTATGCTTTTTGATAAACCTGCTTGCCCTGAGCCTAGTCGAAGGGCTAGCGGAGTTTCTTTATGCCAATTTTGCCGGAACCCAGAACGTGATAAAAATAAAATATGTGTAGTAGTAAATGACAATGATGCTTTGAGCATAGAAAAAACAAAAACTTTTGATGGTTTGTATCATGTTTTGGGCGGACATGTTTCGCTTTTAGATAAAGAAGAAAATAGAAATCTTAATTTAATGAGCTTAAAAAATAGAATCAAAAAAGAAACCGAGGTTATTTTAGCTTTAAATACCAACGCCGAGGGGCAGGCCACAGTTTTATATTTAGAAAAATTTTTAGATGGACTTAGCCACAAAACCTCTCGCCTTGCGCAAGGTATGTCTACGGGTAGCGAAATAGAATATGCGGATGACCAAACCTTGATAAATGCTTTAAAGCACAGGAGATAGAAACAAAAAATCCAGCCTAAGCTGGATTTTTTGGCGTGGAGCCAAGGAGAATCGAACCCCTTGTTCCGAGTGTTAACCACGAAACACTTCACCAGAAGTGACCCCTCGGCCTCCACAAGATA
>CAYJTN010000044.1:3019-4878 GCA_964373235.1 uncultured Candidatus Saccharibacteria bacterium | reverse complement strand
ACCCAGAAGGGCCAAAGATTGACTTCTATTCTTTCTACCTTATAGAGCGAGATATCTATATCTTTCTGCTTTTTATTAGTGATGGAGTTTTTAAACGCGGCTTCGTCAAATTTACCCATAACATCGTATTTTACGTTTAAGGTGGTCAAGATTGTGCCTTTTTTATAATCAATTACCGGAGGTTTTAAGAATGATACCTCTTTGGAGCTGGTTAACAGAGCTTGACCCTCTTCCAAGTTAGAAGAAATTCTTTTGTTTATATAGGCGTCCAAATCATCATTTTTAAAAACTACCGCCCGCGCCACCATTTTTACCGTAGCGGTAAATTTTTCGGCCGCGGCGCCGATTTCGGGATTGGTCTTGCTATCGGCTAGTTCTTCGTTATAGGCCTCGGGCCACAGCTGAAAACCCTGGGGTAAATTTTGTCTAAACTCGGCTAATTGCGGCTTTATTTTTTCTTTCAATTCCGTATAAGCCTTCGTAGCATCATCATTGGAAACCATTTTATACTCGCCCGTGCCACCGCCCGTCAGGGGTGAGTCGGATATGGCATAGATTTTTTCCGCCTTGGGGGTGCCTTTTAGCGCGGGCATAGTAAATTTGCCGGGACCAATATTGTAAGCCTCACCAGCTTCCGCGGCTATGACTTCGGTCACCATCTGGCCGGGCACAATTTTGCCGCCTAGGGTGGTGTAACCCGGCACCGTAATACTCTTGACGGTCCAAAAAATCTGGCCGGCCCCGACCCCAGTAGAGGGGTCGCCTTCGCTTTGAAAACGCGAGGGCACAAACTTTTGAACCTGTGCCGAGTAAGCGTTATAGATTGTAATTTTGCCTTTGGCTTTGCCCGAAGCGTCGCGGCTACCGGTAGCCGCAAACTCGCCGCTTTCAGTTTTCTCCAAAGTTAAAATCTCGCCGGGGATAAGACCCTTATCCAAATTGACTTTGGGGTACTCACTGGAAATTAAAACACCCACCACTTCGTTTTTAGGTTCACGCACGGGATAGATGGCCACCTCGGCCTTGGGCAGGGTTTGACCAAAAACCACAAAACTCACCGCCACAGTTACGGCTACTACTCCCATAACAAACGAGGTGGGGCTAAGCCGAAAAGGCCAAGAAAATTTCCTCTTATTTATCTTGGCCAGTTCGTTAAAAACACTGACTCTGGACCTTTCTGCCCGGTACGACTTTAAAAAACTGGTTCCGATCTCGCCTTTGTTTTTGGTGCCCAAGCGAAAATCACTGGCTTTCTTACTCCCGCCTTTAGACACGGTTAGTGATGTAGAAACAACTCTTTTGGGCCCAGCCGATTGTTTTTTGACTGCTGACACCGGAATGCCGCGCCGCCGGGGAATAATGTCGCTGATCCTGCCGGTTAAAACCGAAGCTTGAGTGGCCCTAGCCGGGCCGGACAATCTGTCTTCGGAAGATAAGTTAGTTGAACCCGACACGGTTAAACCAGCTCTTTCAGCAAAAATTTTGCCCATGAGGTCGCTTGTGACCACAGTTAAAGCTTTAGAATTTTCCTCACCGGCCTCGCGGATCAAATGGGCATCCACGATATTTTGCAAAATCCTCGCCCCGGTAGGCACGATCAATGCCAAATCGTCCGCTTCCGATTCTTGGATTTTTTGGATGACGGATTGGATGTCTTCGTCGAGATCGATATACAAATTCTCCTTCATAGACTTTGATAAAACAATTCCAAACCACAAATTTATCCTAACACCCCCCATAGAAATTCGGAGCATTAGGATACATTAGGATTTTTCGGATTATGTTATCAATCAACTTACTATACTATAAAACAATAATCGTCACTCCACAACCGCCCTGATCCGCCTGATGCCAGCTGA
>CAYJTN010000044.1:0-2919 GCA_964373235.1 uncultured Candidatus Saccharibacteria bacterium | reverse complement strand
GACGACGATTCTTCTTTGACTATCTTAAACTTTCCAATTTCACCAGTACTAGAAACATGCGGACCGCCGCATAACTCCCGACTGAAAGAATCGATAGAATAGACTTTTACCATATCAGGATAATTTCCTTGATAGAAAAATAATGCCCCAGATTTTTTGGCTTCGCCTAAGGGCATGGTTTCTATTTTAACCGGATAATTTGCCGAAATGGCCTGATTCACAAGATCCTCCACTTTTTTTACTTCTTCGTCGGTCAGCTTGCGGTTAAAAACAAAATCAAACCGTGTGCGCTCGGTGGTAATATCCGACCCGCGTTGAGAAACAGTATCGCCTAAAACTTTATGCAGCGCGGCGTTTAATAAATGAGTGGCCGAGTGCAGGCGAGTTTTGATTTTCATCTCTTCGGCGTTAGCCGCAGTTAAATCGCCTTCTGTTATGCCATGCCCGCCAAATTTCTTCTCGGCCCCCGCCCGCGAAATTTCTTGATGTTTTTTAAATTTTTCTTGAAAATCTTTTTCATCTATATTCCTGCCGCTTTTCCGCGCAAGATCTTTAATTAAATCGAGCGGATATCCATAGGTGGTATACAAAATAAATGGATCTACTCCTTTTTCAAATTGTTTCAGTCCTCCATATAATGTTTCCCTGAATTTATTTTCTTCTTTCTTAATTTCATTAACAATATATTCTCTTTTAATTTTTAATTCCGGATAAAAATCACAATAATACTCTATAACTTTTTCTGCTACCGACACTTGAGAAATATCAGGATGAGTTATTCTACGAATCAAACGCCTCAAAATATATCCTCTATTCTTATTAGAGGGCACGATACCATCGGCAATCATAAACGTAGCAGCTCTAATATGGTCTGCTATTATCCTTTTTGATTTTTCATCTTTACTAAGTGTATTTTCCTCTATCTTTCTTAAAATGGGTTCAAATAAATCCGTCTCAAAAACATTCTGTTTCTTTTGAACTGCCACAGTTAAACGTTCTAAACCCATGCCAGTATCGACTCCTTTGATTTTGAGCGGTTCAAGAGTTTTATCTGGCTTCATATAGTATTCGTTAAATACTATATTCCAAACCTCTACGCCACCAACATAAATTTCTGTAGTTGGGCCACATGGGCCTTCGGCACCTGTTGGGCCCCAAAAATTATCTTCGCGGCCGGCTTTTCTGACATCAGTTACACCCAGTGATTTCCATATTTGCTCTGACTCCAAGTCAGCCGGGACTTGTGAGTCTCCGGAAAATACACTGACATAATCAATTTTCAAACCCATCTCTCGGGTAATGAACTCAAGAGCGTATTTTATAGCTTCTTTTTTAAAATATCCACCAAAACTAAAATTCCCTAACATTTCAAAAAATGTTAGGTGAGTTTCGTCGCCAACTTCGTCTATATCGGAAGTTCTAAATGATTTTTGAATAGAAACTGTATTTTTAGAACCAAAATCCGCCATCGGATCTTTTTGGCCGGTAAAGTATGGCTTAAACTGTTGCATTCCCGCGGTTGTTAAAAGAACCGAAGGATCGGTCGGCACCAGCGAACTAGACGGTACCACCTTATGCCCTCTTTCCTGAAAAAATTTAAGAAACCTCTGGCGTATTTCTTGAGAATCCATAGTGCTTTTATATTAGCGAAAAAACCAAATAAAGCAAAATAAAAAGACCGGAGCGCAAGTAACTCCGGCTATGTACATCACACTACTCAGAAAAGATTTTTTTATCTTACCCGCTACGTGCATAAGCACGACCAACCTGCATACCTATCTTGAAGGCCCGATCCACCAAATAGTCAACAACACTTCTGTCAAAATCAACCAAGGACCTCAAAGAATCTGGTGACGGACCAAAAGGCTGATGATCTAGCTTTTCACATCTACACACCTCCTCATCCAACCCTTCATTAATCTCCCTGGTAATCTTATTGCAGTCCTCTCCCTCCACAACATGCGCAAACGGAGGTGGAATTGGCTCATCACCACCCTCAAAAATTGGGTGTGAAACTATCAAAAATAATTCCATAATACACCTCCTCAAAAAGGGTTAAAAAGAGCTAAAGTGGATTAAAATGGATAGAATTATCCAATTCAATGAACTGACCCTAAAATACCACCACGACTTTATTTAGTCAAATTTATTGAAATGCCTCATATCTTATGCATAGATTTTAGCCAGTGTTTGAGCTAGGTTATTGCTATCTCACAACCCGTACCATTAAGTGATTATGAAAAGTATTTAGCATGAGTCAGCGATCGCTGACTCATGCTAAATTTCACAACAAACCAAATAACTTTCTAAGGTGTAACCCATTATCCAACTCTGTGGCTGTAATGATCCTAACATATGGACGAATATCGAAATACTCAACCACAAAACTAACTTCATCTTGGCAAGGATAGGGATGAACCAAAACACTCTTTTGATATTCATAAAAGCCGAGTCTCTTTAGGTTTTCTCTAAGAGCTTCTCTAGCGGGTTTGTATTTTTCGGGTATATCAAAAAGAACCATCCGCCACTTTCTATCCCATTGTTTAGGTTTTTTAATCTCCATATTGTCTATGTTGAAAGTAATAGCTTTCTGTTTACCTTTATCTGTAAGCATCATAGTTAAAGAACCATCGGGGTTTTCGTGTTCACGTATAAGTTTGGATTTGTATAAACCAGCTATAGCTCTCTCCAAAGATTGCTTATTAATTTTCTGCCACTCTTCACCAACCCCCCTGACTACTCTGAAGTACTGCCTGGGAGTTCTGGCTATACTTAAGCCAATACCGGCAAAAAGAAGTAACAATGCTTTTTGCTGATTTGGACCCAATCGCTGAATTTTCCTTTTTAAACCAACCATGTCCTAAATTATAGCATGAGTCAGCGATCGCTGACTCATGCTAAGTAGGTGAAGAAGAGAAG
>CAYJTN010000043.1:0-5002 GCA_964373235.1 uncultured Candidatus Saccharibacteria bacterium | reverse complement strand
AGTAAGTTTGTTACTTCCCCTGCTGCTTCCCTTATGGCTTCCTTGGGCGAGATTTGGTTCAACACCACCGCATTGATCATCCGTTCAAAAATTTTCTTAACTTCTATATCGTCGGGCTGGGGCCAGCTTGAAGCAGTTAAAACCTGTTTGGCAAAAACATTAAGCGCCGGGTCGGAAGCGGTAAACTCAATCAAATCTTTTCTCGCCGGCGGCAGATAGGAGGTTTTTAAATAAGTGCCGGCGGCGTTGCGGCTTACGGCAAAAGCCAAAAACTGCCAGGCCGCCTCTTTTTTGGCGCTGGCCTGCGTGACCGCGCCGGCTTGGTAATTAGCCCAGTTGATATCTAAATAAGAGACATCTTTACGCGAATCTTTTATCTGCGGCAGAGGCGCCACGCCAAAATTAGAGAGAGAATTCTTTATAGTTTTAAGATTCTTGGCATAACCCACATACATGGCCGTCTGGCCCTCGGTAAAGGCTTTGAGTGAATTGGGCAGACGGGCATGCCAGGTATAAACTGGTTTAGAGCTTAAAGCGAAGCTGGCGTAAAAATCCAATGCGGCCAGGCCCGGCGAATAACTGCGTCCATCCAAATTGACGGCACGATCAAACAGAGCCTGCTGGCCGTCTTTGGCCACCATGGTGGCGCCTGTTTGCAACATCAGCAGATTTAAAATATCGCTGGCGTAATTGACGTTAGCCACTGTGCCCAAGGCCGCGCCCGAACGCACAATATTGCCGCTGTCATCTTTTTGAGTTAATTGTTTGACTACACCGTTAAATTCCTCCCAAGTGCGGGGCGGATTTACAAGACCGACGTTGTTGTAAAGGGCTTTGTTGTAATACAAAGCTAAAGTGTCCACATAAAACGGCAGAGCGTAAATTTTATTGGATCGGACCAGATCTTGAGAAGCCACATCCGCGAAAGTATCTTTAAAAATCTGCGGATTCATGACACTGTTAGGCGCGGGAGATAATTTATTTACATGCTTATTCAGCCAAGTGTTGTTTATGACCACTATGTCGGGCCCCACGCCCGCAGCCAAGGCTTCTATCAATTCCTTTTCATATTTAGCCGCATCCTTGGCTATATATTTTACTGCAACCTTGGGCTTAGCTGTTTGATAAGCCGAAATTATCTGCGACCAGTTACCCGCCGGCTCTGTGCCCCAAAATTCCAAAGTTACAGCCTCGCCGCCGCCGCCCTTCCGGCCAAAAACAAAGGCGAGAACCGCCATTAAGACCAATATACCCAAGACTACGAAGATTATTATTCTGTAGCGCAAATTAGTTATTAGTTAATAGTTAATAGTTTTCGGTTTTAGTTGTAAGTTTTGGTTTTTAGTTTTAACTGCGAAACTTAAACCAGACAACTGGAACTAATGGGCAACTATTAAAACACTAGTTTTTCTTAAAAACTAAGCCCCAATGATGGCTGGCTACGGGAATTTCTCTGGCCAAACTAAAACCCAGCTGGAGCGCCAGATTTTGGCCTTCTTCTTTAGAAAACTTCCAGCCGCCGTCTTTAGGCCCGAAGGGTGAGGCCGGATCCCAGTCAACCAAAACCAATTCACCGCCCGGTTTTAAAACGCGCGCGGCTTCTTTAACAATTTCGGCTTTCTTTTGAGATTGAAACAAAATATTAGCCAGCAAAACCATATCTTGGCTGGCAGGCTTTAACTGCGAACTGCCTTCAACTTCCAAATCGCCCCTGACATAATTTAAATTAAAAAGATTCCGGGCCTGGGCCGCGGTTCTTAAAGTATCCAGCTTGTTTTGCAAAACATCCACCGCCGTGATCAAGCCCTCGGGGCCGACAGCGGCGGCCAGCAGTAAGCCAAAATAGCCCGAGCCCGAACCAAAATCGGCGACTTTGTAGCCTTGCTTAATATTTAGACTAGAAATTATAGAGTCTGGATTTAAAAATCCGCCTTGGGGAATCATAATCAGTTAATAGTTAATAGTTGTTGGTTTTAGTTGTTAGTTTTGGTTTCTAGTTTTTAACTATAAAACTTAAACCGCTTAACTAGAACTAACAACCAATAACTGAAAACTAGTTTTATAAAGTAGTCGTAGAACCTATCTGATCTCCATCTTTAAGCTTCATCACTCTTACGCCCTGCGTGGCCCGCCCCAGCACCGAAACGTCTTTCATGGGCGTACGGATGACTTGGCCTTTTTTGGAAATTACAATCAAATCTTCTTCTGCCGGATTAAGGATCTTGGCTGAAACCACTTCACCGGTTTTAGATGTGACTTTAGCGGTTTTGATACCCGAACCGGCCCGCTTCTGTCTTTTATACAACTTAACCGGTGTCCTTTTAGCGTAACCTTTGGACATCACCACCAGAATTTGAGCATCTTTATTCTGCAAACCGATAATATCAGCCCCAGCCAGTATGTCATCTCCTCTTAGTCTGATGGCATTGACACCGCTGGCGTTGCGGCCCATATCGCGCACATCGTTTTCGGAAAATCTTATAGCTTGTCCTTGGCGGGTCACTAAAATTATCTCATCCTTGCCTGAAGTTAGTTTGACCCAATCAAGTTCGTCGCCCCCTTTCCCCCCTTTCATCCCCTTGAGTTTAATGGCTATGAGCCCGGACCGGCGGACATTGGCGAAATCAGCCACCTCGGTTTTCTTTATTATACCATTGCGGGTGATCATAACTAAAAACTTACCGGGGTTATCTTGACTCTTGGATTTTTTAATATCAAACTTAACCGGCACGATCGCCGTAATGACTTCTTCCTGGGCAATTTCCAAAAAGTTAACCAAGGCCCGACCTTTGGAGGTGCGGGTGGCCACCGGAATTTCATGCACTTTGGCCAAAAAGACCTTGCCCGAAGAAGTAAAAAACAAAATACTGTTGTGAGTGTTGGCCACCACCAAATGCTGGATAAAATCCTCCTCGGCCACGGCCGCCCCGATTTTGCCCGATCCGCCTCTCTTTTGGGTGCGATAAGTGCCCGGCGGCAGACGTTTGATAAAGCCGTCGCGGGTTAGAGTGATAATAACTTCTTCGTCGGGGATCAGATCTTCTTCGGTAAATTCACCCACGGCTTGAGCGTAAATTTTGGTACGGCGTTCGCTGGAATAGCGATCTTTTACTTCTTTAAATTCTTCTTTGATAACACCCAGAAGTTTTTTAGCATCATCCAAGATACTGTTTAAATACGCGATTAACTTTCTTTTCTCGGCGAGCTCATCTTCTATTTTCTTTCTTTCTAAACCCGCTAAAGTCTGCAAGCGCATTTCCAAAATAGCGGTAGCTTGAACTTCGGAAAGTTTAAACTTTTTAATTAAATTAGCGCGCGCGTCTTCGCGCGTGTCCGATTTTTTGATGGTACTAATAACTTCGTCTATATGATCCAGCGCCTTGGATAAACCCTCTAAGATATGCTTTCTTTCCTCAGCTTTTTTAAGATCAAACCTAGTTCGGCGTTCAACTACAACTTTGCGGTGAACCAAATAATGCTCTAAAACAGATTTTAAAGATAATACCTGCGGCTGAATGCCATCCACCAAAGCCAGCATATTTAAGTGAAAGGTTTTTTGAAGATCGGTTAACTTATAGAGCTTATTTAAAACTTTTTGAGGGTAAGCATCGCTTCGCAGTTCTATCATTATGCGAATACCCTCTTTATCGGATTCATCGCGAATATCTTTTATGCCTTCAATCTTTTTTTCTTTTACAAGATCAGCCAAATGCTCCAGCATCGTAGCCTTGTTAACTTGGTACGGAATTTCTTTAATGATTATTTGAAAGCCTTTTGAACCCTTGCCTTCTATAACATCGGCCACACCACGCACAACCATCGGGCCGCGGCCCGAGGCATAAGCTTGAATAATATCTTTCTTGCCATAAATTGCGCCGCCTGTGGGAAAATCTGGGCCTTTTACAAACTGCATCAAGTCTTCGCTGGTAGCTTTTGGATTATCGACCAAATAAAGCAGAGCATCCATAACTTCCACCAAATTGTGTGGCGGAATATTGGTAGCCATACCAACCGCAATACCCACCGAACCGTTCAGCAATATATTAGGAACTCTGGCTGGCAAAACCGAAGGTTCTGCCCTACTGCCATCGTAAGTTTCTCTCCAGTCTACAGTTTCTTTGTCTATGTCGGTTAGCATTTCTTCGGCCACAGTCTCCATACGGCATTCTGTGTAGCGGTAAGCCGCGGGCGCATCGCCATCTATGGAACCAAAATTGCCTTGGCCATCTACTAGCGGATAACGCAAAGAAAAATCTTGAGCCATACGGGCGAGAGCGTCGTAAATGGCGGCATCGCCGTGGGGGTGATATTTGCCGATAACATCGCCCACCACCGTGGCGCACTTTCTGTATTTGGCGGTATGTCTCAAACCATTTTCGTGCATGGAATACAAAATTCTGCGATGCACCGGCTTTAAACCGTCGCGCACGTCGGGCAGGGCGCGCGAAATTATCACGCTCATAGCGTAATCCAAATAAGCGTCCTGCATTTCCTGGGTTATTTCTCGGGGCTCTACCCTCATTTTAGTTTTTAGTTCGTGGTTTTTAGTTATAGTTGTTAGTTAATAAAGTTTTAGTTAAACCAGAACCTAAGACTGATAAACCAAAACTAGCAACTAATAACCATGAACTAGCTTTCCGGCAACTCATACACCGGCCTCGTGTTTTCCATATCGGTTGAAACATTGCTTGATTTATACTCCCCAATTTTTCTGGTAACATCACTTTTGAAACCTTTAAATCCCTCTATCAAAGCCGCCACCGGGCTTAAAAGTTTTTGATCTTGGCCTAAAAATTTAGCGGCCGGTGGAGCTTCGGCAATTCTGATCCGATTCAACTGGTTCTTAAACATAAAAAACCAAAACCCCGCCAGAATAATAAAAGAAAAAAATAAAAGCCCCACCAGTATTCTCTGTTTGGCTCTGTTGGATTTTCTTTGAAGATTATAGACGAAATTATATAAAGACACTTTTTCAGAAATTTCTAATTACCAATTGCTAATA
>CAYJTN010000042.1:0-5167 GCA_964373235.1 uncultured Candidatus Saccharibacteria bacterium | reverse complement strand
AAACGCCCGTCTTGGGGAATGTTTTGGACATTGAGTTGCAGTCCGGACAGTAATTTGATCCGCGCTAAAACCGAGTCATAAACATTTTTAGCGATAAGGCCGGCGGGCTGCAAAACTCCGTCTAACCTGAAACGTATTTGGACCTGTTTTTCCTGCGGTTCCACATGAATATCGGATGCTTCCAAAGTTAAAGCCGCGCTTAAAAATATTTCTAAGAGCGAACTGGTGTTGGCCTGATCTATTTGGGCAAGCTTCTTTTTGAGATCCGCGAAAGTTGTCAGTTCTTTTTTAAGATTTTCTATCTCGGCGAGCACCATCTCGCCCGAAGTGGCGCCGCCCTTGGTCTGCGCCGGCAAAAATTTAAATTCGCCCAACGCCTTTTTAAAAGAAGAGGGCGAGATCATAAAAACATCCACGTTGAAGCCCTGCGATTTTAATCCTTCTACAATCTGTTTGGACTCTTGGTTAGCCGGGTCCACCGCGCCGATTTTTAGAGTCGGGCCTTTCTTTTGAATCACAACGGTCCGCGTCCGTTCGGCGTCAGTCTCGGGTATAAAATGCAAACTGTCGCGTTCCACTAGCACGGTGGCGAGGTTAATATAGTTCGCGCCCAGTTTTTGGGCCGCGCGTTCGCAAGCCGCTTCCTCCTCTTGGCGGTGAATGTCGCTTAATTTGTTTTCCCTTGCTTGTTCGGTGTTTGATAACATAATCCGAAAAATCCGGATTTATCCTAATGCCCCCAATAAAATTCATTCGGAGAATTCGGATAAATTTGTAGCTTAGGATTATTTTACCAAATCGTATGCCCATTTGACAACATTTGTATCAACTGGTATACTAAAAGCATACTGAAAAACAACCAAAAAGGAGGTGTATCATGTGGCTCTTTAACATCTTATTAGCAGTCAGCCTGCTCTGTGGGGGCGGTTGCGCTTATTATGTAATAGAATTGCCGGTAGCGTCGGTTGATGAGCGCGTCAAACCGACTAAAGATAACAGAGTGGAGCGCTTGCGGGCAGGCAATGTACTTTTAGTAAA
Source organism: uncultured Candidatus Saccharibacteria bacterium (assembly GCA_964373235.1). Taxonomy (GTDB): domain Bacteria; phylum Patescibacteriota; class Minisyncoccia; order JACQLN01; family JACQLN01; genus JACQLN01. The sequence continues at coordinate 4,129 of CAYJTN010000042.1, read as the reverse complement.
CCGCTCGCCCGTCTGGCGGGAGGTGCTGGTGTTTGATGGGTATCGTACCCGCGAGGACCTTATAACTTTCGGGCCTGATGGGTTGCCGGTACTCGCTGTGGAACCGATGGGACACCTTGAGATCGGTCCGGCTGACGACGATTCTTCGCCCAGATACGGCGAGAAGTTGGTTAGCTTTGAACGGCCCGGCCAATCGTATACCTTGTTTATAGTTTCCAAAGGCATGGCTGGACAGATGATCGGTCCGCCGCAGATATTCCATGATCGGGTTTCGGAAACCCCCATGGGCGAGATGTATCACCATTATCAATGGCTGGGTGTGAACGGTGGGCAGATGGTCCGCGAACCGGTCAACGATGTGGTCTATCTGCCCGAACGTAACCCTCGCCAGTACGGCATGTCTAACACACTGGAGGCGGAGATAGACATCAACATGCTTCTGCGACGCGGCTTGTACCATCTCACCAATCCCTAAACCACCAAGGTCAGACCTTGGAAAAGGAACGTCTAAACGGCGCTCCTTTTTATTTTAGCCGACAATACCTTGCGACGAGGGATTACCTTTGGAAATTACCTGTTATGTTTGCTACCATTGGCCTGATGGAGATCAAGTTAAAAAGTCTAAAAGACACGCAAAAACTGGCTGTTAAAATTGCCAAGGAAATTTCTCGGAAGGGCGGTCCTTCAGTAATAGCGCTTTATGGCGATTTAGGTGCCGGCAAAACAACATTCGCGCAGTTTTTGGCTAAAGCTTTGGGAGTTAAAGAAAAAATTCTAAGCCCGACGTTTTTAATTATTAAAACTTTTTATTTATCTAAACCAGTTGGAAATTTTAAGTTTTTGACTCATGTAGATACTTACAGATTAAAATCAGCCAAAGATTTAATAGTCCTGGGTTTAAAAGATTTATTAAAAGACAAAGAAAATATAACCGTTATTGAATGGCCGGAGAAGATAGAGAAGTATTTATTTAAAAATACTGTTAGAATTTACTTTAGCGTTGTTAGCGAAAAAGAAAGAAAAGCGACCATTAAAATTCTAAGTACTAAATCATAAACTCTAAACAAATTCCAATGATCAAAATCACAAATATCAAAACCGTTTGTAATTTATTATTTAGATATTGTCCCGACTCTGTCGAGGATCCTCGATATAATCGGGATTTAGGATTTAGAAATTAGGATTTAGAATTTTTATAGCAAACAAAGATGGAAAAACTCGTAATCATAGACAGCCACGCTTTAATCCATCGGGCTTATCACGCCTTGCCGATTTTAACGGCACCCGATGGCCGGCCAGTGCAGGCGGTTTACGGTTTTGCTAGCGTGTTAATGCGCGTTATTAAGGAATTAAAACCAGAATATATTGTGGCCGCTTTTGATATGGCCGGCCCGACTTTTCGGGAAAAGGAATACAAAGAATATAAAGCTCATAGGCCAGCTACGGATGACGCTTTAATAAATCAGTTTTCTTTAGTTAAAGAATTAGTGGAAGCTTTCCATATTCCTGTTTTAGAAAAACAAGGCTACGAGGCCGACGATATTATTGGCACTGTAGTGGAACAATTAAAAAACAAAAAAAATTTAAAGAAAATAATCGTAACCGGCGATATGGATAGCTTGCAGTTGGTGGAGGGTGAAAATGTTTTGGTTTATACACTCAAAAAGGGTGTAAATGATACAGTGATTTACAATGAAGCCGCGGTTAAAGAAAGATTTGAAGGTTTGGGTCCTGCCCAAATGACGGATTACAAGGGTTTGAAGGGCGATCCCTCGGATAATATTCCCGGCGTCCCCGGTATTGGCGAAAAGACAGCCATTACTCTGCTAAAAGCATATGGCAGTTTAGAGAATTTATACAAAAATCTAGACAAGCTAAAAGCTAAAAGTCTTCGTCCCGAGCTCAGGCCGAGGGGCTTAAAGCTGTTTGAAAAACTGTCGGCCCATAAAGATCAGGCGTTTTTGAGTAAGAAATTGGCCACCATAAAAAGAAATGTGCCCGTAGATTTTGATATCAAGCAAGCCTCTTTTGATTTGGTGGAAAATGAAGAGATTAAAAAGCTGTTTTTTGGATTCGGATTCAAGAGTTTGATCAGTCGTTTGAATAATCTAAAAGGTGCGGATGTCGAAAGTGTTCCCGAACAGGCTCAACTTATCGGCGATGAGTTGGAAGAGTATTTTAAAAAAGGAATTTTTTCGCCTAAAATATATAAACTGGAAAAAGATGTGCGGCCGGTTTTGCGCCAAATGGAAAAAACGGGCGTGCTGTTGGACGTTAGTCTGCTTAAAAATTTAAGCCGAGAATTTGAAAAGGAACTGGCCCAGCTAAAAGAAAAAATATTTGAACACGCCGGCGAGGAGTTTAACATCAACTCCACGCAGGAACTGGGGCGGATTCTTTTTGAAAAGCTGGGTTTGGGCGGAGTCAGAGTCAAAAAAACCAGAAAAACAGGTGCTTATTCCACAGCCTTTGATCAGCTGGAAAAACTAAAAAATTCTCACCCGATCTTTCCCTTGCTTTTACGTTGGCGTGAACTTTCAAAGCTTAAATCTACTTATGTTGATGCCTTACCCAGATTGGTTGGTACAGATGGCAGGTTGCACACCACGTTTAAACAGTTGGGCGCGGTGACAGGCAGGTTGTCTTCGGAAAATCCAAATTTACAAAACATTCCCACTAAAGGCGAATATGGTTTAGAAATTAGGCGGGCTTTTGTCGCTCCCCAAGGTTGGTTGATTTTAGCCGCTGACTATTCCCAAATTGAGCTTAGGGTGGCGGCCGCGATGTCGGGCGATGCCAAGATGATAGAAACTTTTAAAAAAGGCGAGGATATTCACACCAGAACCGCCGCCGAAATTTTTAATGTTCCTTTGGATAAAGTTACCAAAGATATGAGGCGCGAAGCCAAGACTTTAAACTTTGGTGTTTTATACGGTATGGGTCCACGGGCCTTCGCCCAATCCTCCGGATTCAGTTTGAGCCAAGCCCAGGAATTTATTCGGGAGTATGAATCAGATTTTTCCGGTTTGGCTAAATTTATCAGGGATATGAAAAACAAAGCGCGCGCGCAGGGTTACGTTGAAACTCTGTGGGGCAGAAAACGCTTTATAGATTTAAATTCACCTAACCCGATGATGCGGGCGGCGGCCGAAAGGGAAGCGGTGAATATGCCCATACAAGGCACGGCCACAGGTGATATAGTAAAAGCGGCGATGGTGGAAATAGAAAAAGAACTAGGTTCTAAAAAAGATATAAAAATGATTTTACAAGTGCATGATGAGCTGGTTTTTGAGGTTGGGGAAGAATCTGCTGAAAAATATTCTAAAATTATTAAAAATATTATGGAAAATATTGCCGATATCGGAGTGCCTTTGGTGGCCGAAGTGGAAGTTGGTAAAAATTGGGGGGAATTGAAGAGGATATAGGACTTATTGGTCTAATTGAACTTATATGACATTTAGCGAATATCAAAGGCAGTCTAGGAAAACCGCTGTTTATCCTAATCGCGGTAAAAGTTTAGTCTACCCAACCTTGGGTTTGGTGGGCGAGGCGGGTGAAGTGGCCGATAAAGTCAAAAAAGTTTTAAGAGACGATGGAGGTATTGTTACCAACGAGAAAAAAGAGGAACTTAAAAAAGAACTGGGCGATGTGTTATGGTATCTGTCGCAGATTGCTACCGAACTTAAATTTTCTTTAGATGATATAGCCAAAACTAATCTGGGAAAATTGTTCTCGAGGTTAAAGAGAAGGAAATTATCGGGTAGCGGAGACAATAGATAATATGCCCGAACTTCCTGAAGTAGAAACAATTGCCCACGATCTCAAAAAGAACTTGATCGGCTGGTCGATCAAGGGTGTTTGGAGCGATTGGCCTAAATATTTTTCTTTAAGCGGAGGTTTGGCAAATGTTCAGCGTTCTATTAAGAATAAGAAAATAAATAAAATAGAGCGCCGAGGCAAGAATATTCTTTTTTATTTGTCGGGCGATATTGTTTTAGCGGTTCATTTAAAAATGACAGGACATTTTTTAGTTAACGAACCCGAAAGAAAAAGTTTTGTCCATTTTATTCTGGAATTAAAAAGGTCCGACCTTCTTGGAAGGTCGGACCTTGGGCTGAAGAAACTATAT
>CAYJTN010000041.1:0-5457 GCA_964373235.1 uncultured Candidatus Saccharibacteria bacterium | reverse complement strand
CAATCAAAGGTTGGCCTTTCAGCTCTTTAATATTCTTTCGGGGTATACCTTTGGACCCGCCCCGAGCCGTTATCACACCTAAAAGCTTACCAACAAAATCATGTTTATTAGATTTAGATATAGATAGTGTATTCATAAATATACCCCCCTACCCAAACAGATTTCTCTCAACAGACAATGCAGAAATACTATTCCTGTCTTTAGAGATGTGGCCTTCGTTCTGCCACAAATACGCTGACCTTCCCGGGTTGGAAATTCAATAATTTTTAGGCCATTTTTCATGGCCCGAATCGTATTCTGATACTCTATAGTATAACCTATAGCATCCTGACCTAGTTTATTTACCAAACCACGCCTGATAGCTCTGTAACCATTAATAGAGTCTGATACATAAATCTTAGTTCTATTCCATAAAATATTAGCCGACCAATTAAAAACATTATTAACCCACTTCCTAGGCCTCCACCATGAGACATCTTCTTCGTTAAACGCCCCGGCCATCATTCTTGAAGCTATAACTATATCTGCTCCCCGCTCCAAAAAATACCTAAACTTAGGAAAATCAGAAGGATCCTCGTTGCCATCCGGGCTAAAATAAACAATAGCATCAGCATCAGTAGATTTTTCAGCCAGTCTAAAAGCTTCTCCGCGACCCCGGCTAGATTGAGCTATAACTTTAATATTGTATTTTTTGTAAACATCTAAGGTGCCATCGGTAGATCCCCCATCCACCACAAACACTTCATCAAACGACGAAAAATCTAAACTGGGGAGCATTTGACGCACACACCCAACTTCATTGTAAGTCAAAAGACATAAAGCTAGTTTCATAATAAATTCAACCAAGAGTAATCCGGCCGGCGGATAGTTCGTCTTGAAACCAATCTATCGTTTTTTTCAATCCATCTTCTAGTCTGACCTCAGCCGAAAAACCAACACTGGCCTTAGCCAAGGAAGTATCACAGCTGCGGCGCTGTTGGCCAACGGGTTTATTCAAACTCCATTTGATGTTAATGTTTTTCCCGCATAAACGGAGGATTAGATTTACCAGATCTTTCATATTAATCTCATCATCAGAACCTATATTAACAGCTTGGCCAATAGGCCCTTTCTCGGCTACCAAAAGAAGGCCTCTAGCAAAATCATCCACGTATAGGAAAGAACGAGTGGCGGTTCCATCCCCCCAAACTTCTATCTCCGTATCGACGGAAAGCACTTTGCGTACCAGTGCCGGTATAACATGTGAGGTAGATAAATCAAAATCATCCCGTGGACCATAACCATTAAACGGCCTAGCGATTCTGACATCCAACCCGAACTCCTCAACATATTTCATACCCAAATATTCCTGCATGCGCTTGGCCATACCATAGCCTTCATTCGTAACTTGGGGGAAACCCTTAAAACCTTCTGATTCTTTGGTGGGATGCGTGACATCGGCCGGGTAGACGCAAGCGCTGGAACAAACTAAAAAACGTCCAACTCCCGCCAACCTGGCCGCTTCTATAACTTTCATAAATGGCCTAAGATTATCTTGAAAAATAGAGGCTTGTCTTACATTGGAAAACTGTACCCCACCTATTGAAGCCGCCAAATGCATAATTATATCAACCCCTTTAAAATTCAATTTCAAAGTTTCGAGATCTTCAAGATCCATGGGAATAATTTCTATATCACTGGAACTGGAAACTGAAACTAAATTCTTGGGTGTGCCGCTGGTATTTAATCTAATAGGAACTATAACCCGGGCACCCCTTTTTAACAGCTGGCCGACTAAGTGGGACCCTACAAACCCAGCGCCGCCAGTGACCAAAACTTTTTTATTGTGATAAAAATCACTATTCTGAATCATATTTTAAGATTATACTCGTTTAAATCATGCTCCAGCATTATTCTAACCAACTCCTTAAATTTAACTTTTGGTTTCCATTTCAAAACCCTTTTGGCCTTTTTAGAATCCCCCAAAAGAATCGGAGTTTCCGCAGGCCTGTAATAACGCGGATCTATCTCCACGTATTTTTTCCAGTCCAAACCAACTAAACGAAAAGATTCCTCAACAAATTCCTTGACTGTGTGCGATTCGCCTGTGGCAATAACAAAATCATCGGGCTTATTTTGTTGCAATATCAACCACATGGCTTCAACATACTCCGGGGCATAGCCCCAGTCGCGCACAGCATCCAGATTCCCCAAATAAAGTTTTTTTTCCAAACCAGCCTTGATTTTGGCAACCGTGAGGGTTATTTTTTTAGTCACAAAATTCTCGCCGCGCCTGGGAGATTCATGATTAAATAAGATACCGTTGGCGGTAAACATACCATAAGCTTCGCGGTAGTTCTTTGTTATCCAATAAGCAAAAACTTTAGCACAGGCATAAGGACTGCGGGGATGAAACAAAGTAGTTTCATTTTGAGGCGGCGCGGCCAGACCAAACATTTCCGAGGACGAGGCCTGGTAAAATTTGGTTTTAATTCCAGTTTCACGTATGGCGTCCAAAATACGCAACGACCCCAAACCAACAACATCAGCGGTATATTCAGGAACATCAAAACTTACCCGCACATGACTTTGCGCGCCTAAGTTATATATTTCGTCCGGCCGGATTGTTTTTAATAGACGATTAATGGCAGAGCCATCTGTAAGGTCACCATAATGAATATGAAAACGACTGGCCGGATTGTGTAAATCAAGAGGAATGTGAGATATTCTCTTAGTATTAAACGAGCTGGAACGGCGCATAACTCCATGAACTTCATAGCCCTTAGCTAGCAAGAGATCCGCCAAGTAAGAGCCGTCCTGGCCAGTAATTCCAGTAATAAATGCTTTTTTCATAGTAAAGATATAAATTAATCAATGCATTTCATAAATGCTCACCGATGGATTCTTGTAGACTAACTTTAAATTATCGTATCTGGAGAAGTCAACTTTATTTATCTGCTCTTCTAACGGCCCCATATAAACATAATCGACATCAATACCATATCTATCGGGTAAAACTTTGGCATAACGTTCAGACATTTTTTCAATTATCTCCTGTCTTTTTTTATAAACTGGACCTATGTAAGAAACATCGGTAAAACTTTTGAAAGAGCCGAAACGACTGTTGACATAATTTCCATATAAATCTCCAAAACTATCATTGAGATTACTGCCTTTATCGGGAAAACATTCATATTCATAACAACCTGACTCCAATTTGCCTCCTAGGCGACGACTGAAAATATCATCCGACACACCGAAAAATCTATGGCTCTTAAGATACCTCTCTTCCATCTCCGCCATACTTAGCATGGTTATAAAAGCTGTAGGTAAAAACGGCCTCATGGAAGTATGAGTAGTTAAGTAAAAAGATGTCATAGTTGAGGGAGATAAAACACTATTCTCGCCCTCAAGATTGATATTGACCCAGCGCCACGATTCCGCTACCTCATCCGGGAATTTGTAATAACTTGCGATATGTTTCTGGATGCAGCAATCTATTAAAAAAATATTATTAATCTTCTTGGTTACTATAAACAACGATAGAATTGTTAACGCAATAATAGAAGTTTTGTATAGATATCTCCATTTTAATCCAAGCATTTTTACAACATCACAAATCACGTTGAAAGTTATTATAAATAATATCGGGGAAATAGATCTTCTAAAAAAGTGAGGCACCGGCAGATAACCCACAACCAACTGTATATTCCATACCAAAAACATACCTGCGATTAGGCCTAAAAATAAAACACATTTCTTATTATCATGTTTCCAATAAATCCAGTAGACCAGTCCGGCCATCAGAAAATAGATCAAATAATCTGGTATGTTGGCCTTAACTAAACCTAATGAGCGGCCATAAGCAACGCCAGCCCTAAAAATAAAATCTGGAGCTGTGGCTAATTTACTAAAGCTAAGATATTGCCAAAAATAAGGTACGAGCGTAACGGCTGTAGAAAAAAGTAATATAAGATAGGTTTTCAATTTACCTCTGTCTGTTCTACCAAAAAAAACAACCCAGCCAAATAAAACTAACAGCACCGACATCCAATAAATCCAGTGGTGAAAATAAGTGTAAGACAGTAGACCTGCTAAGACTCCAGATAGCACAGCTAGGGTTGTAGTTGGTTTTTTCCAAAAAACAAAAAAAGTTAAAATAGCCGAGAGGTACACCGGATAAGTTAATAATGGCTCATCAATGCGAGCAAAATAAAGTTGGTCAAATTGGGTTCTAACAAAAGGAAAAAAATTATTAACAAAAAAAGCTTGGAACTCTACCAGTCCGCGCCATTTGTAGAAGGGTAGCTTTAACGGTATAGGGGATAAAACAGCCACCAACGAAAAAAATAGAGCCCACCAGCGAGAATTAAATAAAATACGGCCCAAAACATAGAACAGGGCAAAAATAATGCCCACGAACACAAATTGCGCTCCCAAATAAGCATAATCTACATTGCCCTTAAACAGAAAAACAAAAGCGGCAAATAATGTTGTAGGCAGAAGATTTTGAATAGTCGACCGTTTATTAGAATCATAGAGCTCGGCGGGTGGATAGTGACCGTCATAAATCTCCCTGGCCCGAGGTAAATAAACATGCATGGAGTCCCGGTAAGTTTTATACTGGGCTAAAACAAAATCATGTCCCGAATCAACAAAATTTTTTCGTACCATCAAAGGAGGGCCAATATACAACCAACCCACCAAAAGCGAGCTCAAAAAAACAAGGGTTAATTCAGAAATAGATATCTTGGACATTTGTTAGGCAACCGAATTAACTGGCTATAATATTATGAAAACACTTTTGTATATCTGGTGTTACACCCGCCAGCAAATCCGCGATCTTCTGCCCAGTTTGGCCATCACCAAAAATATTGCTGATGGGATATTTTTTAACAGACAACTGATTCCTAACAGCGCTCTTTATCTCATCTATACCATCGCCAACCTCAATAACGTTACCCGCCCTTTCACGATTATTTTGACGTGAACCGACTAAAACCACTGGCGTACCCAAATAAGCGCCCTCGCGTATAAAGCTGGAAGAATTGCCCACGGCGCAGGCGGCATATTTTAAATATTTGTAAAAATCATCGGGATGAAGATGTTTGATAAAAAAAACATTATTGGGTTTTTCGTTGTCCAACCAGTTTTTTATAACGCTGCCCAGAACATCGGAACCGGCATCAATATTGGAACCCAAAATAATTTTGGGTAGGACTAACTCTTTTACCGCGGAGATAAGATTTTTAATCATTCTAATATTTTCTTCTTTTGAGTTGGTAGCTACGGGATGAACCAAGATCATCAAATAGGGGTTATTAATATTTAGATTAGAAAAAACTTCGGGCTGTTTTCCAAAATCAACATTGGCTACAGCATCAAGGGCTGGCGAACCGACAGCAAAAACATTTTTAGGATTTTCGCCCATCTGGATTACCCGGCGGCGGCTGGACTGGGTGGAAGTAAAGTGGATAT
>CAYJTN010000040.1:0-5516 GCA_964373235.1 uncultured Candidatus Saccharibacteria bacterium | reverse complement strand
GGAATTAACTTACTAACACCTATCCAACTGATTCCAAGCTATTGAATAGAGGACGCAGTCACAAAATTATGTTATAGCATAAAAACGTGACCGTGCTCCGAGCATACGATCGTATGCTCGGTATACGAAATTACTGAACAGTGGGTATTTGATAATTTGATGTTGTGAGGCAAATAAAAAACCCGCAAGGTTTTGCCTTGAACGGGTCTCAACTAAGGAATCGATAGAGTTTAAACTAGTATTTTCTTCAAAGCCGCAATACTTGTCGGGTTGCTATATTCTTTAGTCGCCTCGATTTTGTCAGTCTCGGGATCTATTTTAATTCCTATTTTTAAGTACTCCCTATCTAGTCTGACATTCCCATTGCGTATGGCTAGACCTACCACTTTTGATTTCCTTTCATGTTTCACGACTGTACCCATTATGTAGCCGATCCTATTTTCTGACCAACCTGCTGGCTGTATGTAAACTATTGTAGCATTGTCAGATTCTGTTTCTCTATAATCAGCTAGATGCCAGTTTTCTGTACAGTTTCTCCAGCCAGTCAATTTCTTGAATAAATTATCCAGCCTTTTAAGTGTATCGATAGTTGCTCGTTCTGCCGATGTTATTTTCCTCATGGCGCACCCTTTCTCTTGGAGGAATTTTACCAAAGAACCTCTAGGTAAAGAGTATATTGTACGAAAAAATATGTCAACTATACTTTAAACTCTATTACATCCCCATCTTTAACCACGTATTCCTTGCCTTCGGTTCTAAGCCAACCTAAATCGCGGGCTTTGGCCCAGGAGCCGGCTTCCAATAGTTTGTCCCAATGAACAACTTCAGCTCTTATAAAACGTTCTTCAAAGTCGGAATGTATGGCCCGGCCAGCCCGAGGGGCTTTGGAACCCGCGGGAATTGTCCAAGCGCGGGTTTCGTCTTCGCCCGTGGTGAAGAAAGTTATCAAACCCAAAGTTTCATAGCTTTTTTTAATCAGCCGGTTTAAGCCGGTTTCTTTGACTCCAGCCATTGCCAGCAGTTCTCTTTTTTCATCGGGCGTCGCGTCAAACGCGATTTCTTCCAATCTGATCGGGATAGTTAGATAGGGTATAGCACCCAGCAATTTTTTTAGTTTGTCGTCAGGTTCCCAATTTTCATCTAGTTCTGTTTCCGAAATATTAAACACTACCAGCATGGGCTTATAGGTTAAAAGGCCAATCTCGTAGGCGATTTTAACTTCGTCAGAATCAAGCTGGCCGTGGAGCAATTTATTTTCTTCCAGCAGATTTTTTATTTTCTGCAAAACCTCGCGGCGTTTAACTTTTATTTTATCGCCAGTTTTGGCTTCGGATTCGGCTTTGGTTAAAGCCTTGGCGACCACGTCCAAATCTTTTAAAATCAGTTCCAAATTTATAATCTCAAAATCACGGCTGGGGTCGGGTTCATTTTCCACGTGTATGATATTGCTATTTTTAAAAACTCTCACCAAGTGCAAAATAGCATCCACGTCGCGAATGTTATTTAAAAATTCATTACCTAAACCCAAGCCCTGCGCGGCGCCTTTAACCAAACCAGCGATATCGGCAAATTCTATTATAGCCGGCACGGTTTTTTTAGATTTGGAAAATTCTGATAGTTTATCCAAACGCTCATCTGGCACGGCCACCACGCCGATATTGGGGTCTATAGTGGCGAAGGGGTAGTTGGCTATCACCACTTCTTTTTGAGTTAAGGTTTTAAATAAAGTGGACTTGCCTACATTGGGCAGACCAACAATGCCGATCTTCATAAGTTAAAATCCGAAATCACAAATACGAAATCCGAAATCCCGATTATATCGAGGATCCTCGACAGAGTCGGGACAATATCTAAATCACAAATCACAAAAGGATTGAGAAATTGTAATTTATAATTTGTTTAGAGTTTAGGATTTGGTGCTTAGAATCTAATTTAATGTTTACTGCTAAAGCCTATGCTATCATATAATAATTATGTCTTCTAGCATATTTCACGAATATGATATAAGAGGCCGTTATCCCGGCGAGGTTAACGAAGCCATTTTTTATAATCTGGGCCAAGCTTACTGGCAAGCTTTTAAACCCAAAAAAATTGCCATTGGCCGCGACGCCCGTTTGTCGTCTGATACTTTATTTTTATATCTGGCTTCCGCTTTGCAAAACCGTAAGGTTAAAACTATAGATCTAGGCCGTGTCAGCACGCCCTCGTGTTTGTGGTATTCGCAGAAATATAAAGTGGATACGTTAATGATAACGGCTTCGCATAATCCCAAAGACCAAAACGGTCTTAAGATTTTTTCGGCCCAAAAAGGGATAATAGATAAAAAATCCGGCCTGGCCAAGCTGGAGAATATTTTTAAGAAGCTGGATTTTAGCGCTGGCAAAATTGAAAAGCCGGTGTTAGTTAAAAAAATAAATCTGCTAAAAGAATACGTTGATCAAATACTGGGTTGGGTTAAGATACCGCGTTCTAAAGCCAGAATAGCTATTGATTTTTCCAATGGCGTGGGCGGCCCGGAATTTGTTTGGGCTTTAGAAAAATTAAAAATTGATTTTGCCACTTTGAACGAAATTGCCAATGGCAATTTCCCGGCGCATGGGCCTAATCCCTTGCTGGCCGAAAGCCAAAAAGGGCTTAAAGTTTTAATGAAATCGGGTAAATTTGCTGTGGGCGCGGTGGTGGATGGCGATGGCGACAGGGTTTTGTTTTTAGACGAAAAGGGCGAAACAATTGACCCCAGCCATCTTTTTTCTTTAGTAATTGATTTATATCTTGTTCCCCAAAAAGCCAAGGCGATAGTTAAAAATATAGCGCTGGCTAGAATTGTGGATGAAACGGCTAAATCGGCCGGAATCAGGCTGAATGTGGTGCCGGTGGGGCGCACCAAAATGCAGGCCATGATGAAAAAAAACAAGGCCGTGCTGGGCGTGGAGAAATCCGGCCATTATTTTTTTAAAGATTTTTATTATGGTGATAGTGCCTTATTAGCTTTGCTCACGGTATTAAATATTTTGAGCCGGCAGAAAAAGAAACTGTCCCAGCTGTTAGAACCCTACCGGCGCTATATCATTTTGCCCGAAATCAATCTGCCCTTTGAAGGCCGGGTAGATAAAATTATCGGCGCTGTAAAAGAAAAATATAAAGACGGCGCCATGAGCGAACTGGATGGCTTAACTATAGAGTATCCGGATTACCGCTTCAACCTCCGCCGCTCCAACACCGAAAACCTCTGGCGACTAAATTTGGAAGGCCCGGATAGAGAGAAACTTGAGGGCATAAAAAAAGAGATTGAGGCTATAATAATCACGTAATAAATAATCTCTGGCTACCATTCGCTCGCCCAGCGCGCTCGCTCATTAGTACTGCTCACTCGCTCGTCCCTCGCAGACTCGGGACACCCTGCCCGCTCGTTCGCAGAACCGCGCCCAGAGATTATTTCTTACTTCTATACTTGAATTAGAACGGGAAGCACCATCGGCCGGCGATGGGTTTTTTGAAACAAGAATTGCCCCAGCCGTTCTTTTATTTCTTCTTTAATCAGCACATCGTTAAAAGGATGTTCGCCAGCGGTGGCTTGTTCCACCACTTTTCTAATGATCAAGCGGGCGTCTTGGAGCATCTGTTTGTTGTCGCGTAAGTATATAAACCCGCGTGAGATAATGTCGGGACTACCCCGCACCCGACCGCTTTTGTAATCTACCACGGCCACCACCACAAACATGCCGTCTTCGGCCAGCATCTGCCGGTCGCGCAAAACCACCGAACCTACATCACCCACGCCCAAGCCGTCCACCATAACCATTTCAGCCGGCACCGATTTTTTATCAATCGAAATAGAACCAGACGTAACCCGCACCACATTGCCATTTTCCACCACGGCAATATTTTCTTCGGGCAGGCCCGCTCTTAAGCCCAGGTCTTTCATGGCAAACAACATGGAAAGCTGGCCATGCACCGGCATCAAGAATTTCGGTCTGACTAATTCCAGCATGTACATCAGGTCATCCTGCTGGCCGTGGCCACCGGCGTGAATGTCCAACATTTTATAATTGTAGACCTTAACGCCGTGGCGCAGGAGATTATCTTTTAAGTGCTGGATAGTGCGTTCGTTGCCGGGAATAATGGAAGAAGAAAAAATAACCGTGTCGCCTTTTTTTAGTTCCAGTTGTTTGTGGCGATGGGTGGCGAGGCGCATTAAAACAGCGTTCTCTTCGCCTTGGCCGCCCGTGCCCAGAATAGTTATTTTGCTGTCGGGATATTTATTGCTTTCGGAGGCCGAAATTAAAGTGCCCTTTTTGGTTTTGATGTAGCCCAGAACTTTGGAAACCTCCACCGCGGCTTTCATACTAAAGCCTTCCACCACCACCTTGCGGTTGTGTTTTTCGGAGATGGCGATAATTTGCTGAACGCGATTGATGGCCGAGGCAAACATACCCACAATTACCCGGCCGTGAGCCTCGGCAATAAGTTTTTCCAGATTGGCCTGAATATCGGATTCGGAGATAGAGTGACCCGGTTCTTCGGCGCCGGTGCTGTCAGACATCAGCAAAAGTAAACCAGTGTCGCCGATTCTTTTGAGGCGGTCTATTTCGGCCGGCTTGTCTATGACGGGGCTGTGGTCAAATTTAAAGTCCGAAGTGCACATGATGTGACCCACCGGAGTTTTTATCAAAAGGGCCATGTCGTCGGGAATGCTGTGGTTGATATGGATAAACTCCACCTCAAAAACTCCGATTTTTCTTTTTTCGCCGCTTTTTATTTCATCAATAGCCAGTTTAGGCAAATGTTTGAATTCTTCGTGCCGCTTGATAACCAGGCCTTTAGTTAGGGGAGCGGCGTAGATGAGGGGGTTTCTTAATTTTTCCAAAACGTAGGGCAAGGCGCCGATATGGTCAAAGTGGCCGTGGGTAAAAATGAGGCCGCTGATTTTATTAGTTTTGTCTTCCAGATATTTTATGTTGGGAATCAAAAGATCTATACCCGGCATGTCTTCTTCGGGGAACCTAACGCCGGCGTCAATAAGCAAGATATCGCGGTCGTCGCGTTCGTAATCTCTCCATTCAATCACCGTCATATTGCGGCCGACCTCGCCCAAACCACCGAGCGGAATTATTCTCAAGCAGTTTTGCTGGGGGGCGCGGAGCTCTTCGTTTCTTGTTTCACTGCCGTAACTTGGACGCGCGAAACCGCCACGCCGCGGCGGGCCGCGGCGTGTGGAGTGAGGCCGGCCCTGCTGGTTTAAAGGCGATCTAAAAAACATTCGGCCGGTTAAAGAAGGATTGTAAGGTTGATTCATTTTTTTAAAATTCTAAGCACCCTTTGATCCCGAGCTCAGGGTCGAGGGACTAAACCCTAAACTCTAAACAAATTCCAAATCTTAATTTTTCAAACCTTTTTGTTATTTATGATTTAAATATTGTCCCGACTCTGTCGAGGATCCTCGATATAATCGGGATTTATGATTTAGATATTAGGATTTATGATTTTTTATGTGGGTGCGGAGGGAGTTGAACCCT
>CAYJTN010000039.1:0-5853 GCA_964373235.1 uncultured Candidatus Saccharibacteria bacterium | reverse complement strand
GCGGGGGGATTTTTCCGGAAAAATGCGTTCGGACTAATTCAAGAATACTGCACCATGTTTCAATTTAAGTAATTAAAAAAATAAATGGCAAAACAAATGCTGTTTTTTTGTTGTTAAATAATAGATGATACCTAACCTACCCAACCATATCGCCGTCATACCCGATGGCAACCGCCGCTGGGCCAAAGCACGTAATTTAGAACCATGGATCGGCCATGAACATGGAGCTTACGCCTTAAAACAAATTACAAAAGATATTTTTGAAATCGGCATAAAACATTTTACCTTTTGGGCAATGTCGGAAGATAATATTAAAAAAAGAAACCCGCTAGAAGTAGCTTTTCTTTTTAAATTGATTAAAAAAGCCTTTAGTGATTTTGAAAAAGATAGCTACACCCACGACAATCAAATTAAAGTTGATTTTTTGGGCTCTTGGGAAACGATGTTTCCGGAAGACGTAAAAGAGGTTTTGTATCGCATAAAAGAAAAAACAAAAAATTATAGTAAACATTTTTTAACTTTCCTTTTGGCCTACGACGGCCGCACCGAGATGCTCCAGGCGCTGCACCGGCTTTATCAAGACAGCCCCGCTATTAAACCCACACCCGAACTAATAAAAAAATATTTATATACCAAAGATTTACCTTTAGTAGATTTAGTTGTTCGCACGGGTGGCGAACCTCACTGGAGCGCCGGTTTCATGATGTGGGACGTGGCCGACAGCCAACTATACTTTACCGAAACCCTCTGGCCCGATTTTAACAAAAAAGAGCTAGAAGTAGCTCTTGGTAATTACGCTCAAACCCAACGCCGCTTAGGCGCTTAGTCTTCTTCTTTGACTTCTATTTCATTTAGTGTCATTAAAACCTTATCACCCTTCTCTTGAGATTCATCTATCTTAAAAGTTATCTTAGGCACGGGGCGCATTTTTAGACCCTTGTTTAAGGCTTGTTGAATTTCGTAAATATTTTTCTCTATTTCTTTTAAAACCGCTTTAGATTTTTCAAAAGGAAAAACTGTTATACCAATAATAGAATCTTGAACATTGGCCGTAGTTGTAACACTATATACTGTTACCAAAGCATCTGTATCTAATTCACGACGCAAGTGGTCCGCAATAAATCTATGAATCAGCTCATTTATTCTTTTTAATCTTCTTTCTTCTGGCATCTTTTTTTAGAGTTTAGGATTTAGAACTTAGAATTTATAACTCTGGGTATTTCTTTTCTTCCTCAAAAGCCGCTAGTGTATCGCCAACCGCAATTACAACATCGCTTTCTATTTGTAGCCCTGCCTCGTTGCCTTCTCTGACCTCGTCCTGATCTTCTTTGCCCTTTTGCAGACTCGTTATTTTGCCAAGACCAATAATCTGGCCATTTCTTTTAACTTCAAACTTTAAACCCTTCTTCAACTTGCCCGAAGATATTTTCCCGCCCACAATCATTCTGGGTTTTTCGGTTCTAAAAATGGCCAAAATATCAATCAGGCCAATTTCGTTTTTAACAACTTCCGGCTCTAACAGGCGCGACATAAAATCTTTAACGCCTTGAACAAAATCATAAATAATATCAAAAGTTTTTATTTCCACGCCGCGCTGTTCGGCGTAACTTAAAGTTTCTCGGCCGGCTTTAACCCTAAAACCAACAATCTTGGCGCCCGTGGTTTCGGCTTTTTTAACATCGGCTTGTCCAATATCGCCCACGTCGCACTTTAAAAGTTTAAGGCCCACCCTCTCCGATTTTATTTGTTTTAACATGCGGGTTATGGCCTCCAAACAGCCCAAAGCCGTGGCCTTAACCACAATTGGCAAAACTTTGGGCTGGCCAGTGGGCTCAATTTTAATTCTTTCCAAAAATTCTTCGTGTCTTTTTTTATGCTCCTCAACTATCCTTTTGGTCTCAACACTATCAAAAACCACACTGCATTTCTCGCCTACCATAGGCGTAACATCAGCGAGGCCGACTATCTGCACCGGTTTTGAAGGACAAGCCTCGCTTATAGATTTGCCCGTGTCGTCTTCCATTATTTTTACGGGGCCATAAGCTGTGCCGCAAACAATAAGATCACCCACCCTTAAAACGCCATCGGTAACAATTATGGTGGCCACCACGCCTTTCTTGGCGTCAAAATGAGATTCAATAACATAACCTTCGCCACTTTTTTGCGGATTATATTTTAACTCCTCCAGCTCGGCCACCAGCGAAATCAAATCCAAAAGTTCATCTATGCCTTTTTTGTCGCGGGCCGAAATCAAAACCACCGGCACTTTGCCCCCCCATTCTTCCACCACCACGCCGCGATCGGACAAATCTTTTTTAACTTTATCCGGCGCCGCGCCCGGTTTGTCTATTTTATTTATGACCACAATAAAGGGCACCTTGTTTTCCAAAACGTGTTTTAGAACTTCTTCGGTTTGAGGTTTGATACTATCGTCGGCCGCCACCACCACTAAAGCCACATCAGCCACCTTAACGCCGTGTTCACGCATGGCAAAAAAGGCCTCGTGACCGGGCGTGTCTATAAAAGTGATTTTTTTACCGTTATGGTCAACTTCGTACGCGCCCACAGACTGGGTGATACCACCAGCTTCGCCCTGTGCTACTTCTGTTTTACGAATAGCATCCAGCAAAGTGGTTTTGCCATGGTCCACATGGCCCATCACCACCACCACCGGAGGTCTGACTACGGTTTGGGCAATATTTAAGTTTTGTGTTTCGTTTTGAGTAATCATGACAGTAAACGGCAAAAAAATGCCCTATATAGCAGGCAAAATCTAGTAAATAAACACTACCACAATTTCAAAAAAAATTCCAGCTAGATGCCGAGGTGATGTCTTATTTTGGCATCCAAATCCCC
The DNA here is from genome assembly GCA_964373235.1 of uncultured Candidatus Saccharibacteria bacterium. Taxonomy (GTDB): domain Bacteria; phylum Patescibacteriota; class Minisyncoccia; order JACQLN01; family JACQLN01; genus JACQLN01. Next base: position 2,997 of record CAYJTN010000039.1, on the reverse strand, counting down.
TGCGTTCATAAACACAATAATGGAGTTAGAATTTAGATCATTAGCTAGTAGTTTTAAGATCTCTTTAAAATCGGAAGCATAAAGAACATTCGGCTGGTTGATAACTTTAGCGAGATCGGCCGAGGTTTTGCCCACCGAGTCTCGCCCTTTGACCTTGTAAAGTGGATATAGGATTGTTTTATCGGCCGCGTCAAACGCGGTGGTAAAATCTTTGAACAAACGATCCAAACGGTCTTGCTGATGGGGCTGGAAAACACAAATTAATTTCTTCTTGGGATATTTTTCTTTTAAAGCTTGAAGTGTGGCTTTAATTTCGGTTGGATGATGAGCATAATCAGAATAAATAATACTCCTGATTTTTGATATTTTATTTTTGATATTTAATTTTTCTAAACGTCGCCACGCGCCCCGATAACTACTAAACACTTTATCAGCTATAGACTTTTTGACTCCGAGTAACTTAACCGCTTGCCAGGCCGCTTCGGCATTGAATTGGTTGTGTATGCCCGGAATTAGCAATATATGTTTGCCCCTAGAATACCAGATTATTTTGGGTTTTGATTTTTGTGATTTAGAATTTATTTCTAATTTCGAATTTCGTGCTTCGGATTTAATGATTTTGTAAATATTTTTATCTTCGGCATTTGCAACAATAAATCCATCAGGCGATACATTTTGTAGATACTTTCTAAACCCAGCTAATACTCCATTTAAATTTTTATAAATATCTAAGTGCTCTTTATCAATATTGGTTAACACCGCGATTTTAGGAAAATAGTTATGAAAAGATCTAGCATATTCATCGGCTTCTAAAACCAAATACTTACTTTTGCCTAAGCGAAAATTAGTATCATTCAATTCCTTCAATTTGGTACCGATTATTATAGTCGGATCCAATCCAGCCTTAATTAAAATAAGCCCGATTAGGGCTATGGTGGTGCTTTTGCCATGCGAACCCGAAACTGCAATTGTAAAATATTTTTTAGTTAACTCGCCCACCGCTTGAGCGTAGGTTAGGTTTTTTAACCCTGCTGATACGGCCGCCGAAAGTTCTGGGTTTTCTGGTTTTATGGCGGTGGAATATATAATCAAACTCGCACCTTTGATATTTTGCGGTTTCTGACCGATGAGTATTTTGATCCCTCTTTTTTTAAGCTCATCCGTAATTTCCGACCTTACCGCATCCGAACCGCTCACCCGCCAACCAGTAGCCAAATAATATTGAGCTAAAGATGAAACTCCAATTCCACCGATTCCAATAAAATGCACCGATTTCATATAACAAACATAGCATAAAACAGCCCGACCTTTTATTAGGCCGGGCCTTAGCAAAACAACTTCACTTCACTATCTCCTCTCCAGTGGGGAAAAATACAACATTACAAACCCCTGCTTGAGTTACGGCGAGACCATTCTTTTTCCAACCTAGAACGGTTCGGGAATTCCCGCAATTATCGCAGGAATAAATCCTCCCCTCCCAAAGAAGAATCATCTCCGCCCCGCACCTCTCGCAACGGAACTTCTGTTCGGCATTCATAACCAACCCCCTAGGTTAAAGGACAACAACCACTACAATTTTTTATTGTAGTGGTACGTAATAGCCAGAGCCATAAAAACCACCACACCGAAAATTATGCAAACAAGTGTCTGTGGTCATCATTTTTTATCTCCGCCAAATTTAAGACCAATTAAAAACAATACTATAGCCAAAATAACTGCCTCTATATAAAAAACTACTGGATTTGTCATCTCTTTACTTGTTTTGATAATACAACTGCTAGATACAAAAAAACAATCGTGCCATAATTTTTCACCTCGCTTTTTATTATTTGCGGAAAACCCCCGAAGGGTTGCCAATCCAGTTTAAAGCGGTGGAGAGGCGCTAGCCGCGAGGCCGGCGTTTTTCAACAACAGAATAAACTTCGGACCTATGTTTAATGACTAATATCTTCACAAAATATCCTTCAAGCCTAAAAATAACTCTGTAATTACCAACCCGAAGCTTGCGGTAATTTTTAAGAGAACGGCGGAGCGGTTTTCCATAAACCTCTGGACTTGTTGTTAGTTTTGATTCAATCGCGCGCCGAATATTTTTTTCCCAAACAGCCGATAGTTTTGGAATATCATCTCTTACTACCAGATGATGATAGATTACTTTAAACATTATGCCCAGGCGCTGGCGTGAGAAATAAATTTAGCTTGTTTCTTATCCCTTGCCTCGGCAATTTCGTTCCAAAACAAATCTTCTTCCATTTCTATGGCAACCTCAAGAAGCCGCGCGGCTTTTGTGGCTTCCGGAACGCAATCGCGCTTGGCAAGTTTCTGAAGCGTTTCTTTCACTTCGTCAGGCAAGCTTATGTTTATTCTAGATTTTACTGTCGGCATAAATTAAGTGTATCAAAAGTGTATCAGTAGCGTCAATTTCGAAATCACAATCCCGAACAAAGCGGAGGCGGAAGGATTCCCTCCTTCGCTCCTACTTCGCCAAGGCTTCGCAGGACAAGTAAAGCTACGGAAGGGCAAGCGAACCCGCTCATGCGGAGGGTGGAGGATTTGAACCTCCGAGAGGATTTCTCCCCAACCGGTTTTCGAGACCGGCGCCTTAAACCGCTCAGCCAACCCTCCATAAATTTCTCGGCAAAGCCTCGATCAAAAATATGTGCTTCGCGTTTTCCCGGGTTACTTTTGTAACCCACTGGGCGCTACCCTGTAGCCCCCAGCCCGCTCAGCCAACCCTCCAAACCACACTATTAAATCACTTAGAGAAGTTTTTTAATAGACTGCCGACATCAAAATTCTTAGGTAAAGAATTTTGCAGACCCCCGATTTGTTGCGAGATCCCCAAAAATTTTTGCAAATAGGGCTGAATGGCCAGATAGCTCCAAACGGTGAAAGCGATTATTAACGCCCATTTTAGCAAACTAAAAAATCGCGCCCACATAGCCGCCCGATGCATTTTTTGCACCAACTGCAAGATCCGTTCCGAAACTTCTAAAT
>CAYJTN010000038.1:0-6903 GCA_964373235.1 uncultured Candidatus Saccharibacteria bacterium | reverse complement strand
AGCCATTTGTATCTATTTAAAATAGCGAAAATAGCACTTATAATCAAGACAAAGACCAGACTTTGTTAAAAAATATCTGGCCTGTGTTACTCAATCTAATAAGTTTTAGTGGAGTCAATAGATTTATCAATCAGAACAAAATCATTCCCGCGCAATCTTTTAATTGCCTTCCTTGCGGGATTGGTTACGCGAATTAGCCAATTCATGTTTTACTTTTTCCCAACTGGTATACTTGCCTTGGGCAAAATTCTTTCTACCTCTTGCTATAGCGCGCAATTCTGACTTGGTTGGTTTAACAATTTTAACATTTTTTGTTTTCTCCCATATCAAAAACTCCTCGTATAAATCGCGGGGTATGGATACAAAATCTTTATTTTTAGAAGCTGTTTTAATAGGCATATTTTTATATAAATTATAATACCGAAAAAGCCGTTTTTAAGCAAGAAAAACCGTAATCTTCCGCTCATAGGCCTATTACCGTTTTTATGATAACAGAAAATAAAAAACCCCGCACAGAAACTGTGCGGGGATTTATATCCCAAAAACTGACCGAGTGTTTTCAACGGTATGGTGCGAAACCTCTTCCAAATCAATACCTTTAATTTCTCCGATCTTTTTAGCCACTTCCACCACATACGCAGGCTCATTGCGTCGGCCTCGATGTGGAGCTGGAGTTACATAAGGCGCGTCAGTTTCTAATAAAATTCTGTTGACCGGAACAGTTTTTATAATCTCATCATAATCGCGGACAAAAGTTACCACTCCGCCAAAAGTAAAATAAAAACCCATATCTAAAAGTTCTTTAGCTTCATCTATCGTGCCGCTGAAAAAATGCACAATACCAAGGATAACTTGTAGCTTATAGCTGTTAGCTTTCAGTAAAGAGATAAGATCGGGGAAAGCAGAACGGCAATGAATCATCAAGGGTTTTTTGACTTCGTGAGCGAATTCTATTTGTTTTATAAAAGCTTCTTCTTGTTTATGTTTTGAATCAGCTTCTAACCTGTAGTAATCCAAGCCACATTCGCCAATGGCCACAACTTTTGGATGTTGGGCCAATTTTTTATAAACGTCATAATCAAAAACTTCGCCTCTGCTCGTGAAGGACTGACCCGCGCCAAGTTCTTGAGCATCGTGGAAAGATTTATCGGTGTGAATAGGATGCAAACCCACCGTAGCGTAAACTCCTTCGGAATATTTTTCGGCCAGCGCAACCGCCTCGGCCGAAGTATCTTTTTGCGTACCCACATTTACCAGCCAAATTCCGGCCTCTAAAGATCGTTTTATAACTTCGTCTCTATCTTCTTTATAAGCCGCAAATTGAATGTGAGTATGGGCGTCTATGAGTTTTGGATTCATTAAAATATAATCCTAATAATCCGAATTTATCCTAATGTTCCGAATAAAGAATCCTTATTGGGGGCATTCGGATAAAATTAGTAGATTGGGATTATTATATCAAGCGAGGAAACAAGTTCTCGCCTTTTTTAAAGTTTATATTTGAATCCGTAAACCAAATTTGTTTTCTTATCTTAGCTCCTGTTTCCGGCAAAAACGGCTCCACCAAGTTAAGTATAACCCCCAGCACATAACCGGCGTTGGCTAATATTTTTCTAAATTGTTCGGTGTCTTTCACTTCCCACGGCCGCTCATGATTAATGTATTTATCAGCCAAAGAAATTAAACTCCAAACAGCCCCCAGCGCTTCGTGTAATTTTATGTTTGCCAAGGCTGATTCATAAACTTGATAAAAATTATTGCAGGCTTTTTTAATTTCTAAGTCTATATCCGCGGCAAAATCAAACTTTAGTGGGCTTATCTTTTCGCCCAAAGTCACCACCCGCGCCGTTAAATTGCCTAAACCGTTGGCTAAATCCGCGGTGTACCTGTCTTCAAACTTTCTCAAATTGTAATCGCCGTCATCATAAGAAGGAATTTCGCGCAAAAGATAGTAGCGTAAAGGATCAGTTCCATATTTTTTTGCCAATGGCACCGGATCCACGATATTACCTAAACTTTTAGACATCTTCTGCCCTTCTACCGAAATAAAACCATGAACAAAAATAGATTTGGGTAACGGCAACCCTGCCGAAAGCAACATGCCCGGCCAGATAGCGGCGTGGAAACGCAAAATATCTTTGCCAATAACATGTAAATCGGCCGGCCAGAGCGTAAAAAAGCGCTCCGCGCTTTCACGCTTCAAGCCGTAACCGATGGCGGTAATATAGTTAGCCAAAGCATCGCACCAAACATACATAACTTGGTCGGGATCGTTGGGCACGGGCACGCCCCAGGGCAAATCTTTCTTGGGCCGCGAAAAACTCACGTCTTCCAAACCCGATCCTATAAAAGATAGAATTTCATTTTTGCGAGCTTCGGGAATTATTCTTAACTCATTACTCCTAATTCTTGATTCAATCTCTTGCTGATACTTGTAGAGGTTAAAAAACCAATTTTCCTGTTCAATTTTTTCTGGTACTTTTTGATGTTCGGGGCATTGGCCCTCCACCAAATCTTTTTCGGTTTTGAATGATTCACAACCCACGCAATAAAGGCCTTGATATTTTTTCTTATACAAATCGCCGGCTTCAAAAATTTTAGTCCACAATTTTTGAGCGCCCGGCCAATGTTGGGCTTGGTCGGAAGTGCGGATAAAATCGTCCCACGATAAATTTAAGACATTTTTTAACTGCTTAAAATATCTGGAATTTTCGTTTACAAATTCTTGGGGGCTTTTACCCGCGGCCTCGGCCGCCCTAAAAATTTTAAGGCCGTACTCATCGGTGCCGGTTAAAAAGAAAACCTCATCACCTTTGGCGCGATGATAGCGCGCCAAAACATCGGCTTGGATCTTCTCCAAAGCCTGGCCAATATGCGGCTGGGCGTTAACGTAATCTATGGCGGTGGTGATATAAAATTTCATGTATAATTCTAATCTACACTTCGACCATTCGACAGGCTCATGGTGGTGAGTCTGGTCGAACCACAGACTCAGTGTCCCGAGCCCAGTCGAGGGACAAATTATATCCTAATGCTCCGAATGAATTTATTTGGGGCATTGGGATAAATTCGGATTATTCGGATTATGTCTCGTGATGATGTCCGAAATCTTTTATCAGTTCTACCAAAACCACCGCCACTGGCACAGATAAAATTATGCCGGGGATGCCAAAAAGTTCGGCGCCTATCAAAAGAGAAATAATCACCACCACCGGGTTAAGACCAATAGCCCGGTTCATCACGTTAGGCACAATCACATGGTTTTCCAGCTGGTGGACGATGGTGTAAATAAGCACGATCCACAAAGCCACTACCGGCGACTTTAACAGTCCAAAAATAACCGCGGGGATGGCCGCCAAAATAGGGCCAAAAATTGGTATAATTTCCAAAACGGCGGCGATAAGCGCCAAAAGCACCCGATGCTGTATGCCAAAAATAGCCAGGCCAATATAAACCAAAACACCCACCAAGATGCTCAAAACCAACTGGGCCTGCAGCCAACGGCCGAGTTTTTGCTGGGCGCGGGCCCACAAACCCAAGACGTAGGGCTGATGCTCTTTAGGCGTAACCGCCCGCAAAAAAATTGTGATGCCGTGCTCCTGGGCCGAAAGGTAAAACGAAATTACAATAACGAACACCGCCGAAACCACACCGCCAAAAATTCCGGTGGTGGCGCCGAAGACGTTGCCCGAAACATGCGCGAGATTATTGCTGATTTGCAAAAGATTATCCTGAACTTTGTTTAAAAGCTGTTCATACTGCGGCACAGTGTCGCGAATAACGTTAAAGAAAGTGTTTATTTTATCAAAGTAAAGCGGCGCGACCAGCGAGAGATTATCCAGCTCACTGGCCAAGGGCGAGACTATGAAATAAAGCACCGTGCCTAAAATCAAAAAAGCTAAAAAATAAATACCAAAAACGCCGAGGGTGCGGGGCAGACCTTTCTTTTGAAGATAATTGACGAGCGGCGTTATCGCGGCGGCAATAATTACCGAAAACAAAATCACCGCAATAACGTCGCGGATCAAATAAAGCAAGGCCGCGCCGAGCGCGATAGTCAAGGCGCGGAATAAAGTTTCCGTGGTTATACTGTAATCTACGTGAGAGTTTTCGGGCTTCAAGTTAGAATTTCAAGATACTCTCAAAGCTGGCTTTGTCCTTTAGCGGGCCAATTACGGCTAAATTGAGATTCTTGTTTTGGAATATATCTTCGGCCACTTTTTTTATATCAGCCAAAGCAACTTTATCCAGCATACTGAACTTCTGTTCCACTGTCAATACTTGCTTGGTTAAAACGTCCTGCAGACCAAAAAACGAGGCAACATCGTCGGAAGTTTCCAAACCCAACAAAGTTCCTCCTTTCACAAAATCTTTGGCTTTTTGAAGCTCCTGCTCTTCCACTCCCCGCTCTTTAATTTTTGTAAGTTCGGCCATGATGGCTGTTACCGCTTCCACGACTCTAGTCGTATCAACACCCGAACTGACTTCAAAGTAACCGTGATCGGTGGACAGCGAGGCTGAAGCCCGAATATAGTAACCCAAACCGAGTTCGTCGCGAATCCTAATAAACAAACGCGAAGACATACCTCCGCCTAAAATTGTGGCCAGCAACCCCAAAGCCCAGCGCCGCGGGTCAAACATATTGTAAGCGCGCGCGCCCAACACCAAATGGCACTGGTCGGTATCTTTATATGTAACTTTGATTTGTGGCGCCGCTTGTGCTTCGTGGCAAGGCAAGGGTTGGGGTGCATCGCCTTCTTTTACTGTTTTAAAATATTGCTCTACTTTGGCTTTAGCATTTTCCGCCGTAATGTTGCCCGCCACAACAACTACTACACCTTTGGAGCGATAATGCTTGTCCATATAATCAACAAAATGTTCGCGGTTGATAGACCGGATAACTTCTTTGCGGCCGGCAATATCCCAACCGGCCGGTTGGTCGCCGTAGAGCAATTCTTCAAACAAGTCGCCGATCTTGCGCATGGGCGTGTCTTCGTGCATATCTATTTCGCCAATAATCACGCCCCGCTCTTTTTCTATTTCTGCTTGCGGAATGGTGGAATTTAAAAAAATATCGGAGACCACGTCAAAGGCTAAATCGGTGTGTTTGGAATTTATCTTAACCCAATAACCGGTTAGCTCTTTATCGGTAAAGGCGTTATAAGCCGCGCCCACCGCGTCCAGTTCGTGAGCAATATCCGATTTGCCCGGACGCTTGGTAGTGCCTTTAAAAAACATGTGTTCTAAAAAATGCGAAATGCCGTTTATATCTTTAGTTTCGTATCTAGAACCGGTACTCACCAAAACCAGCAAAGTTAAAGTCTGCGTCCCTGGCATAGGCACATAGATGGCCCTTAAACCATTCGGCCAAGTTTCCTTTGTGAAGTTATGCATAATTTGTTTTTATGAATTATATAAAGAGAATAGCAGTTTTTGTTTTATATTAAAACCCTTGCAATGTTTCAATACTCCTAAATAAGATGCTAGATTCTTTTGACTAGTTCTTTTTAACATCCTCCTTTTAGTTCTCGTTCTCAAAACCCTGTGATTCGGTATAACCACATAGTTCAAACGACCGACGGCCAAGATTCGCCCGTTAGGTTAGACACTCGGTGTCTAACAAGATATAATGAAAGTAATTATGAGAAAAACAAAAATAGCAATTGGAGAATACTATCATATATTCAATCGAGGTAACAATAAACAAATAATATTTCGAGACTACAGAGATTGGGTACGTTTTCTTTTCTTAATAATATATATACAATCAGATATTCGTCTATATAATCTAGGCAGACAAGTAACCCACTATGTTAAACACTCGGTGTTTAACATACAAAACGAAACGTTAACAAAAATACTCAAAAATAGAAGAGTGAAATTGATAAATTTTTCTGTAATGCCCAACCATTTTCATCTAACGCTTTACGAAATAAGTGAAAGCGGAATTTCTTCATATATGCAACGTGTGCAAAATGCTTACACAAAATACTATAATACCAAATACAAAACCAATGGTCATATATTTCAAGGCCCATTTAAGTATGTACACATAAAAGATAATCAACAATTGCTTTACCTATCCACATATATCCATAAGAATCCAACTGAATTAGCCGGATGGAAAGACAAAGAATTAGAATATCTATGGTCAAGTTATCAAGATTATGTAAAGAACAATCGCTGGGGTAAACTCCTTAGCCATGAAATTATAAGCGAACAGTTTTTAAAACCAACCGATTACAAAAGATTCGTCATGGAAAGCATCGCTAAGAAACTAGACACAATATATTTATTTGATTGAGATTGAGAGTCAATGTTTGTTAGATGTTAGCCTGTTAGACACCGAGTGTTTAACGAGAGTGAAAATAAAAAAATCCCCCAACTTACGTTGGGGGCAATCCCAGGGCCAAAGCCCAAGGGAAAAAGAACCTATCTTGCGAAACTCACCAGAGGACGACCAGCCACGGAGTCGCGGAGATCACTAGACCAGCTGCAGCCGACGGCGGCCAAACCGCCGCGCCCGCGGCCACCACCGCAAAGCCGGCCGGAGTCCTCGAATTGATCGTAAAACCACTCCCACATATTGAACTTGCCCCGATTGGGATCGTACATATTCCCAATCGCATTAAATTCAATAGCGCGTTCCAGCCGAACTTGTTCGGGCTTGAAACCAAGTGCTTCGGCAATAGCCGGACACACGATTGTTCGCCACTCATCGTGGATAATGGCGAAACGGGAGCCCGACGGCGTAGCGTCATACTTCCCGATTTTTCCTTCTTCGCGCAGTTTGCTGATTATTGGCGCGAAAGGATCATTGGGAAAAACTTGCGTGCCGTCGGTGTAATCCACGCCAACCGTGAAGTCGGCCAGATACCAACCCCTGTAAAGCTTGGCGCTATC
>CAYJTN010000037.1:0-6981 GCA_964373235.1 uncultured Candidatus Saccharibacteria bacterium | reverse complement strand
TAGAATTTAGATATTAGGATTTATTTAGAAATTAGACCTGACTTTGTTACGTTTAGTAACAAAGTCATGGTCTCTTCCTGCGGCAGATCTTTCTTTTTAAGGTTTAACTTGTTTTGCGGCTCCACATCAGAAGCGCCCATTTCTTTTAAAAATGTGGAGGGTTTCTTTTCGTGGTTATAACCTATAGGGATAACGATTCTAGGCTCTATTTGGTTGACTATTTTGCTTGCGACCTCGTTCTCATCGTCGGTCGCACCCACATCTATTAACAACACGTCTACATCAGACAAGTTTTCCAATTGAGCGTCGGCCAGCTCTTTTTCCGTTCGGCTCAAGTGGCACAATCTAACACCTTCCATTTCTATAGTATAGGTAATACCTGAATTAAACCCGCCCAAGCCCAGCACAAAAAAACCCTTAACATCATATTCGCCGGGATTGGCTATAACAAACGAACTTGTTTTGGCGGGGATTTTGATTCCCTCGGGCTGCGACAGCGCCACCACGTTGGCCGCCTTGGCCGATTTTAACTCTTTTTCCAAATCTAAAGGATCCACTATCAACGAGTTCCCTCCGCTATCCACGCCCACCGAATTTTGCCCATACCAATATAAAACCATAAACCTATAAATTCTATGGGTCTTATTTGACCTATTTTATTGTACCAAAATTCTACCACACCCCGCCTTTTTTCTCACTATTGACAAATAGATATTGTAGGATGTATAATTAAAACATACGGTCAAAACAAGCACCTAAAATCAAAACAACCCCAAAAGGAGAATATCGATGAGAAACTTAGCAGTACTTTCGGTAGCGGTTATAGGCCTCGCCCTAACCAGTTGCGATGGTCTTGATCCTGAAAATGTTGAATACGGCAGCGGCTTGTGCTTCAATCAGACGCCCATGCAACACAGCTTTGGTTTCCTGTCTGAACTTCATGTCTACATTGTTCAAGACAGCACCAAGAAAACCTATAATCTGCCGGTGCGGAGCGACAACATGGAAGACTTCTATAAATTCATTCAATTACGCGCCTGTATGCTCAAGAAGATTCTGCCTCCGCGTGGTACCGACCTGTGAAAATATATTATGAAAAAAGAACGACGACTCCGGCCGGCAATCCCAAAACGGAATACTTCTTGATGGGTATGGAGGCAATTCCAAGGTAGTCTGTTAAACCCCTAGCCAGAATGAAGTCGAACTCCAATCATAATTCCCCGACGCCACAAGCGTCGGGGAATTTTATTCCGCGCATTTTTGAGCTTGCAATGTCAGACGTCGGAGGTTTGACATTTTTTATTTTAAACCCCTGTAAACATCTTTGCGATGACGAATTCGCAGTAATATCAAAGAATCTTTGTTAAACGAATAAATTAAGCGATGAGTGCCAACTCGAACACGCCATAAATTTGTGCCAATTTTTAATTTTTTAGATTTAAGAGAAACATCTGCTGGGTTTGACTTTAACACAGACAAAACCGCATCAGCTTTAGCAAAAATATCCTTAGAAACCTCGACCAAATCTTTTCTAAACTGCGGTGTAACAAGAATATTACGCATAAACTTAAAAAGGACCTATCTAAGGTCCTTTAAGAATTTAATTTTTTTAAACTTTCCGCTTTTAGCTTCTTTAACAGACTGCTCCAGACCCAACAAAAATTCCTGCTTATATTCTCCCAGTTCTTCTAGAACCTCTTCTGCCAATTCGGCAACTTCCGAACCAACATCAAACAATCGGCGTATTTTGCTAACACCCAAAGGCGTTACCTCTTTATTTTTGATTATAGCTCCGTTCATAAGTAGATTGAGTAGATGTAGATATGGTACCACAAACGCACCATTGACACAATCTAACGTAAAAGATACACTCCAGAAAAGTTGTACCTTTCACTTTGATTAAGGAGGAGCAAAAATGCACGCTATAGAACGCAGTCCTTGCTGGCATTATCGTCTGCAAAAGCGTTTCTTTCATAATGACGCCGATCCAAATAATATAGGTGAATATCTCTGGAGGTTTTTACAAATATTAGCAGTAATTCTTGCATTTGTTATTTACATTGTCACTATATTATTCTGTGTAGCCAGTATTAGTTACTTCTGGGCAAGAAAAGAAATATTTTTCACTATAATGGGCTACATGTTTCTGATTTTTTTTGTTGGAACACTTTTCACTTTAATACTGCCATTTATTATCAAGGGTATCATCGGGATTAAAAAGTGGCAAACGATCATAAAACCCATACGATCAATAAAAGAAAAAGTCTGGGGCGAAAAAATCGTGTATCACTGAAACTCCTAAACACGCCAAGCCAAACTTGGAACAAACACCCCCCGACGCCACAAGCGTCGGGGAATTTTTTATCAAATTGGGCGAGGGTCACCATGGCAGACCTCGGAGGTTTGCCACTTTTTTAAATTATATTTTAGCCACAGAAAATATTTTCTTGGCAATCTCCACTGCCTCCCGACCCTCATCTGGGCCATAGGACTCGGCCGGAATAGCTGGGTCGGGCAGAGCGTCAGGATAACGAGAAGCAAGATAATATCTGTCCAGTTTTTGACCCAGAGATATTAATGTCTCAAATTTATCCTCCTCTAATTTAGCCGCTTCTTTCAACAATTCTCCCACTGAATGAATATTTACAAACCGCCAACCCTGGCCGATCAAATAACCTTTAAGTGATTTCTGGGCGGCCTGTTCCGCAAAAAAACAGGCGTAAGAAAAACTCTTACCGGCCAAACACTTTTCGGCTTCTTTTAGATCGTACTCGGCTTGCTTTAGCCATCTATGTGACTGCGCTGGGCTGTCTTTCATTTTTTATTTTGATTGAGAATAAACCACTTGGCTATTTTGCAAAGCGTGCATTATAAAAGGATTCTCATCTTCTTTCATAGCTTCAAATTCTTTTGGTGTATACACAAAAACATCAGCTGGGATGGGTAATGTTGGCAAACTGCCTAAACGCTTAACAAAACTATCTTCGGTATCTTTAATTACAATTAAATCCGTATCGCTATATTCATCGGCCTCGCCCCGCGCCCGAGAACCAAAAAGTATGATCTGTTTAACGGGGCCAAATTCAGAAGCAATTTTATCTACTGCTTCTTGAACCACATTTTGCATAGTTAAAATTTACCACACCCCGCCTTTTTTCTCACTATTGACAATTATATAGTATAATCATACAATCTCAACACACTATCAGTACCTACAAAACAAACCTTTAAACAAGGAGAAAGATCATGCTTGCTCTTGCTGTTTTTGGCGGTATCATTGGCATTAGTCTTCTAATAGCTCTAAGTTCCATTTTCAACGGCTACACTTTGAGTATACTGTGGGAATGGTTCATAGTACCGGTTTTTGGTCTGCCACAACTTTCAGTGGCACCGGCCATAGGTATAGCTTTGGTGATAGGCTATTTAACACATCAAAGCAACCCAGATGTTGAAGAAAAAGAGAGAGAAACGAGCGAAAAAGTAGCTAGAGTTATTGCTACATCTATAGTACGACCTTTATTTGTTCTTTTATTTGGCTGGGTAGTACATTTGTTTATGTAACAAAAAACTGTTTCCCCCGACGCAACGCGTCGGGGATTTTTATTTTGAGTGTTGAACCTCCGACGTTTAACATATCAAAAGGTCCAATCTAGTTTATTGCCTTTACTATTCCATTCTGTTATAGTTTCTACACAAAATATGGGTATCAACGAAATCAACAATTCCTCGGTCATAACTCCAGTGAAAAGCGGGCTGACCATGAAGGATTTGCTTCAGGAAAAAAATATAGCTTTGATTCTGCCTAAAGTGGGCGACACTCTGCAAGGCCGGGTTATAGAAAAAGGGCGCAACAGAATCTACTTGGACTTAAACGGTTTTAGAACCGGAATTTTGTATAAAACCGAGTTGGAAAGCTCCAACACCAGCTTGCAAGACATAAAAAAAGGCGATGTTTTAAGCGTAAAAATCACCGAATTGGAAAACCAAGACGGTTGGGTGGAGGTGTCGCTGATGCAGGCCACACTGGATCAATCCTGGGAGGAAGTTAAAAATCTAAAACAAAGCGGCGAAGTGCTGGAGGTAAAAATCACCGCGGCCAACCGCGGCGGTTTGGTAACCCAGGTCAACGGCCTGCCCGCTTTTTTGCCGGTCTCCCAGCTTTCCAGCCAAAATTATCCCCATGTGGAAGGCGGCGACAAAGAAGAGATCTTAAAACTCTTAAAAAAATTCATGGGGCAAACACTGTTGGTTAAGGTGATAGACTGCGATCAGAAAAACGGCAAAGTTATTCTTTCCGAAAAGGCCAAAGTTTCTAAAGAGCTTGAAGGCAAGCTCGCGGGCTACCAAGTGGATGATATGATTGAGGGCGAAGTTTCGGGCTTGGTGGATTTTGGGGCTTTTGTAACTTTTGACGGTATTGAAGGCTTGGTGCATATTTCGGAAATCGGCTGGCAATTGGTGGAAAAACCAAGCGATGTTTTAAAAATTGGCGATAAAATTCAAGCCAAAGTCATTGCTATAGAAGGTGACAAAATTTCGCTTTCGCTAAAAGCTCTAAAACCCAACCCGTGGGATGAGGTAGATAAAAAATATAAAAAAGGCGACATGATCAACGGCACGGTGGTTAAATTCAATTCTTTTGGCGCTTTTGTTAAGCTGGACGCCGAAATACAGGGCTTGGCGCATATCTCGGAATTTAAAACTTACCAAAACATGACCTCGGCCGTGGAGCTGGGTCAAACTTATCTTTTCAAAATAGCCGCTTTAGAACCTAAGGAATACAAGCTGGCTCTGCAACCGGCCTTTGAACTCTCTGCCAGCGAGGGCAACCCGTCCTTGACTTAAAATAGATTTAGTGATTAACTATTGAAGATATGCTGATCTGGCAAATTCGTAGATTCGTACTAATTCGCGTAAAGCGACGTGGTCGCCCCGCGACTTTACGTCGTGCTTCGTAAACAAATGAAAGCCGTATTAAAAAACATCTTTCTGGCTTTGGTTATCTTCGTGGTTTTGGTGTCTTTGTTTTCGGGCGCGGCCGGCTTTTTTAAGGCAGAAAAAGTCATTTCGCTCTCGGAACTCGCCACCCAGGTTAAGGCTGAACAAATTAAAAAGGCTTTAATTTCTGGCGATAAAATAGAGCTGACTTTCCTGGACAACACTACAGCCGCGGCTTACAAAGAGTCTTCTGGTTCGCTTTTAGACAGCTTAAAAAATCTAGGCGTAACCGAAAACAACCTTAAAAAAATAGATATTCAGGTAAAAACCGAGAGCGGCTTGGCCTATTTTTTAACTAACTTCCTGCCGGTGGTTCTGCCGTTTCTTTTAATACTTTTCTTTTTCTGGCTGATGTTCCGCCAAGCCAAATCCGGCCAGATGCAAGCTTTTAACTTCGGCTCGTCTCAAGCCAAAATTTTTGACCCCAACAAAGAAAAAATTACTTTCAAAGACGTGGCCGGCGCCGCTGAAGCCAAAGAAGAACTTAAAGAAGTGGTGGAATTTTTGCGCAGTCCCGGCAAGTTTTTAGCCATGGGCGCCAAGATTCCGCGCGGCGTGATTTTAATAGGCGCGCCCGGCACCGGCAAAACCATGCTGGCCCGGGCCGTAGCCGGCGAGGCCAACGTGCCATTTTTTCATATTTCCGGTTCGGAGTTCGTGGAGATGTTCGTGGGCGTGGGCGCCGCGCGCGTGCGCGATCTCTTTAAAATCGCCAAAAAACACGCCCCGGCCATTGTGTTTATAGACGAAATTGATGCCGTGGGGCGGCACCGCGGCGCGGGTCTGGGCGGCGGCCACGATGAGCGCGAACAGACCCTCAACCAAATTCTGGTGGAAATGGATGGCTTTGAACGTGACACTAACATTATCTTAATGGCTGCTACCAACCGGCCCGACATTCTGGACCCGGCTTTATTGCGGCCGGGCCGATTCGACCGCCGGGTTATTATTGATGAACCCGACATTAAAAATCGCGAGGAGATTTTAAAAATCCACTCCACCGGCAAACCTTTGGCCCAAGAAGTGAACTTGAGAAAAATCGCCGAACGCACGCCCGGTTTTAGCGGCGCTGATTTAGCCAACCTAATGAACGAAGCCGCCATACTTTCAGCCCGAAAAAATCAAAAGGAAATCACCCAAACCGAACTGACCGAGTCCATAGAAAAAGTCTTGCTGGGTCCGGAAAGGCGTAGTAAAATTTATTCACCCAAAGAAAAAGAAATTGTGGCTTTTCACGAAGCCGGCCACGCTTTGGTGGCTTCGGCCCTGCCCCAAGCCGACCCGGTGCACAAAATTTCCATAGTCGCGCGCGGTCGCGCCGGCGGCTATACCTTGAAACTGCCCAGCGAGGAAATAAATTTTTATTCCAAAGCCAAGTTTATGGACGAGCTGGCCACGCTTTTGGGCGGCTACGCCGCTGAAAAAACGGTCTTTGGCGATGTTACCACCGGGCCGCACTCCGATTTAAAAACCGCTTCGGATTTGGCCCGCCGGATTGTAACCGAGTACGGCATGTCGGAAAAAATGGGGCCGATGACTTTCGGCGACCGCGAACGTTTAGTGTTTTTGGGCAAGGAACTGTCCGAACACCGCAACTATTCCGAGACCGTGGCCGCCAAAATAGACGACGAGGTGGCTAAATTTATAGATAAAGCTTACAAAACCGCCGTAAAGATCGTAAAAGAAAAAAGAAATATCTTAAACAAAATCGCACAGATATTAATAGAAAAAGAAACTATTGAACAGCGCGAGTTTGAAGAGTTGATGAAAAACCTTCGGCTTTCCCCCGCCTCGGCCTGATCTAAAACCCCCGCCGACTTGAGTCGGCGGGGGTTTTTAGTTAAAGTAACATCTATAAGGATGCGTAGCTCAACGGTAGAGCAATCGTCTTATACACGATTGGTTCCAGGTTCGAATCCTGGCGCATCCACCTAGTTCTAGGCGGAGTCCAGTCACCGAATTTGCGGCTTTTGTCTGTTATGC
>CAYJTN010000036.1:0-7163 GCA_964373235.1 uncultured Candidatus Saccharibacteria bacterium | reverse complement strand
TTTTCGTCCCAATCCATAGCGCCAAATTTGGTCATCATGGTTTTTTCGGCGCCTTTACCGGTTATTAAAACCACATCGCCATGTTTGGCGCTTTCCAAAGCTTCACGAATAGCTAAGCGCCTATCCATGATTTTTTTGTATTTTTTTTCTTTGATGCCTTGAGCCACGTCATGAACTATTTTTTCTGGATCTTCAGTGTAGGGGTCTTCGTCGGTTAAAAATATTTCGTCACAAAACCGCTCGGCAATGGCGCCCATTCGTGGCCGTTTCCACTTGTCGCGGCCGCCGCCGGCCGCTCCCAAAACACCAATCAACCTACGACTGTTTTTCACCCAAAAAGAGCGCGCCACCCGGTAAACACTCTCCAGAGCGTCGGGGGTATGAGCATAGTCAATCACCGTCGTAAATGGCTTTTCCTGCAAGACTTCCAAACGCCCCGGCGCGCCTTTAAAATTTTTTAGGGCCTTTTTAATGCGCTCATGAGGAATTTCAAAAGTCCGCGCCGTGGCCACCGCGGCAAGAACGTTATATAAATTAAAATCGCCCAAAAGAGGACTATGATATTTCTCTCCCTCCAACGTAAAATCAACCCCCTCGCTGGAAAATTTAATGTCTTGGGGCAGAAAATATTTTTTAATGCTGTGGCGGCTGTTTTCTTTAAAAATACCATAGCCGATTTTTTCGCCGGCCGGGAAATTAACGTAATAGTAAGCTGAAGGATCGTCCAGATTAATCACACTTATACTTCTACCCTTTTTTTTACCAGCTTTAAGCTTGGCAAAAAGCAAGCCTTTAGCTCGGCGGTATTTTTCGAAAGAGCCATGACTTTCTATATGTTCCGGCCGAATGTTGGTTAAAACCGCAGCGTCAAAATCTATAAAAGCAGCCCGGTTTTGTTTTAAACCTTCCGAAGTAACTTCTAAAATGACATATTGGCAACCAGCCCTAGCGGCTTGACGTAAAAAATCCTCCAAGGCGAACCGGCCGGGCATAGTCATTTTTAATTTATTCACTTCAACTTTGTCTTTAATGCGAAATCTAATGCTGGAGGTTGAAGCCACGTTCAAATCAAACTCGCTAAAAATGTCGTGCAGTAACTGCACCACCGTGGATTTGCCGTTGGTGCCAGTAACACCAATAACTATCATTTCGCGCGAAGGAAAATTATTTTTTACCGCCGCGGCCCAAGCCACGCCCCCATGCAAAAAATCCCACACTGCTGCCGGGATTATTTTTTTTATTATCAATTTTAAAGTTAAAATCATTTAGCCAAAAGTTTTAAGGCCTCCTCTACGCGCCGCTCCACGCCTTTAACATCTTGCGGAATTTTTTTAACGGCCTCACGGGCTTGGTAAGCTGAATAACCCAAACTTTGCAGAGCTTCCAAAATATCGGCGTCTTCCGAAACCGTCTGCGAGGCCGCCTCGGTGGCCACCGTGGCTAAAGCCAGCGCCTTGTTTTTTAAATCTATAATTATTTTCTGCGCCGTTCTTTGACCAATGCCCGAAACCTTCCTTAACACCCCCTCCTCGCCCTTGATAATGCTCGCCACCAACATTTCAAAAGGCACTTCGTCTACCAAAGTTAAAGCGCTTTTGGGGCCCACGCCCGACACGGTTATCAACATTTCAAAAAGTTCCAGTTCCTCGGGATTTAAAAAACCATAAAGCTCCTGCGTATCTTCGCGTTGATGAGGATAGGTAAAAACTTTGACAGTGTCGGAATTTTCTTGTAATTTGCTAAGTGCGCTGTTGGCCATAAAAATGCGGTAGCCCAAAGGGCCACATTTAAGTATGCAGCGGCGGTCGTATTTTTTAATAATTTCACCTTCTAGATAGCCAATCATGGGTTTAGCAAGCACATTGACAAGGTAATGACGCTGACTTATACTAGATAATGTCATACCTCTCCCCGAGCGATCGGGGGGATTTTTATTTCAAAAATGCTATATATTCTCTAATTTTATTGAGATTGATATACTTTGCCCGATCCAATAACTCTTTAGAAACATGACCCTTGGTGGACATAACCAAAACTCTTTTTTCCCGCATTTTAACAGTATCCAACAAAGCAGCAAAGTCACTATCACCTGACATCAGTATGAGAGTATCAAAATTAGCCAAATTAGCTAAAACATCTATAGTCAGTTCAACATCCAAATTACCCTTCCATTCGTAAGCATCTTTTGATATTTTGATCCTCTTAACCTCTTTAGCCTTAACTATATAGCCTAACCCTTCAAGTTTTTTTATAAAAGAATTTTGTTTATTATTTTCGCCCACTCGGCCAGTGTAAAAATATATCGCTTTTAGATTACACTCTTTCTCAAAATACTCTTTCAACTTTTTATAGTCCACGCGCCAGCCCAAGGTCTGCTGGGAATAGAGGATATTCGCGGCATCAATAAACACAAAAACTCTACCTTTAACAAATTGGCCTATCATGATTTTAGTGTACCATACTAACTTAAAGGAAAAAGAAAAACCGCTCCAGTCTTTTTAACTAGGGCGGCGTGAGACACTTAGCAATCTTAACAAACTTCTCCTACATCAAATTTACAATCGGGATAGAGTGAGGACAACTGAGCGCGGATTGTATTGGCTTCTTGCTCATTGGCACATCTCCGTAAGATTAAGATAAAGAAAGCAACTTCCGCTGTTGTATTATTGAAGCCACGTCGTTAACCTCACCTATCAATTCAGCCACGAACTCATCTTCGGTTGTGATCCAATACTTATCTCCGTTATCTGATTCCTCGTTACCAGAGAAAGACATATGTCTAATCCCTTCATCTTTTTACTACTGATTGTTATGATACTAAATTATAAAGGTCAAGTTAAGATTAACTTATAAATAATTGTCAAATAATTCGCTAAAATTCAAGTTAATAAGCAAGTTTGGTCCCACCGGCGACCAGCCCGCGGCTATAGAAAAGCTAACCGCAGGCTTAAAAAGCGGAGCTAAACATCAAACTTTGCTGGGCGTAACTGGCTCGGGTAAAACTTTTACTTTGGCCAATGTTATTGAAAATATACAAAAGCCGACTTTAGTAATTTCACATAACAAAACTTTAGCCTGGCAGTTGTATCAAGAATTTAAAGATTTCTTTCCCAAAAATGAAGTCCATTATTTTGTTTCTTATTACGATTACTATCAGCCCGAAGCTTATCTGCCTCAAACCGATACCTATATTGAAAAAGATGCCAAAATAAACGAAAAAATAGACCAGTTGCGCCATGCCGCCACACAAGCGATTTTAACTCGGCCTGATACCATTATCGTTTCTTCGGTTTCCTGCATCTACAATATTGGCGATCCCAATGAATATCAAAAAATAGCGGTAGAGTTGAATACTGGCTCGGCTTTAAACCGCCGGGATTTAATGAGGCGCTTGGTGTTAATGCACTTTGTCCGCAATAATTACGCGCCCAACGCTGGCACTTTTAGAATCAAAGGCGAAACAGTAGAAATTAACTTGCCGACCGGCCAAGAAATTGTGAGAGTGGGATTTTCCGGTTCCAACATAGAAAAAATATGGCATTCGGAACTAGGCAATTTAAATAACTACACGCTTTTTCCGGCCAAACATTTTATTACCGAAGAAGGCAAACTAAAATTGGCCCTCGCCAATATCGAAAGCGAGCTCAAAGATAAGCTAAAAGATTTAAAAAAAGAAAACAAAATTTTAGAAGCGGCTCGCTTGGAGCAACGCACCAAATACGATATGGAAATGCTTTTAGAGACCGGCTACTGTTCGGGTATAGAAAATTATTCGCGCCATTTAGCCTTTAGAAAAGCCGGCGAGTCGCCCTACACACTTTTAGATTTTTTTCCGAAGGACGCTTTACTTATAGCAGACGAATCGCATATGACCATCCCCCAAATAAGAGGCATGTACAATGGCGATCGCGCCCGTAAAGCCACGCTAGTGGAACACGGTTTTCGCTTGCCTTCGTGCCTAGACAACCGTCCCCTGATGTTTAAAGAATGGGAAGAAAAAGCCAATCAAATTATTTTTTCTTCGGCCACACCTAATGATTATGAATTAGAAAAATCGCAAAACCCTTCGGCAAGCTCAGGGCCAGCTAAACAAAGATTGTATCTGGCAGAACAACTCATAAGGCCGACCCATATAGTTGATCCGGCGGTAGAAGTTCGCCCTACCGAAAATCAAATCCATGACGCCTTAAAAGAAATAAGCGCCCGAGCTAAGCTTGGTGAGCGGGTTTTGATAACCGTCATAACCAAACGCTTGGCCGAAGATCTGGCGGAACATTTGGCCAAAGCCGGCATAAAATGCGCCTATTTGCATTCCGAAATTAAAACTATGAACCGCCCAGAGATTTTAAACGATTTGCGAAGTGGAAAAATTGATGCGTTAGTGGGTGTAAACTTATTGCGTGAAGGGTTAGACTTGCCCGAAGTTTCTTTAATTTTAATTTTTGACGCCGACAAAGAAGGTTTTTTAAGAAACGAAACCACTATGGTGCAGACCATCGGCCGCGCCGCGCGCCACATAGAGGGCAAAGTAATTATGTATGCCGACAAAATAACTGGTTCTATGAAAGCGGCTATAAAAGAAACCGATCGCCGGCGGCGCTATCAAGAAAAATACAACCAAGAACACGGCCTCAAACCTCAATCTATAAAAAAAGAATTGCGTGAAACAACTATAATTCCTGAACCCGAAAAAATCTGGCTTCAAACCAAAACCAAAAAAGAGTTGGAACGCGAGCTTAAAACCGCCATCGCCGAATGGGATTTTGAAAAAGCGATTTTACTGCGCGATTATCTAAAAACCCTAAAATAACATCCTTACATTCTCAAGTTTGTAAGTGTGTTGTAGATGTTGCGTAATAAAAAAGCAGGCCGTTTTGACCTGCTTGTATTCATGGGGGCTTAGCCTCGATGGTAGGTATTTAGATTCAGATCGGAGGGAATCCGCCATCTAACCTTGGCATACTCCTATACCACCTATTGAGTCGGCCTATGTACTCTTTTTCCTCATGTGACTCCTCACCGCGTCTGGGATGTAAAATCCTATAAACCTTTCTGGCTTCACTACCACTAAACAGAACTCCTTTTTTAGTCTTAGCCATCACGAGCCTCCTTTTTTAAAGAACAGGTCGAGGAACTTGCCTAGACTGAATGATTCTGATATTATCAAACCTACTTATTAAATGCAATTATGCCCCGTAGTAGAACTTCCGAAAGTAGCTTCGTACAATAAAATCAGGTCGGAAGTTCACTAGCAGGGCTATAATTTTGTAGCTAACGCTACGCTTATAGACAAAATTATGCCTATCAAACAATCCGCTAAAAAAGCATTAAGACAAACCAAAAAACGAACCAGGATGAATCAGGCGATTAAAGCCAATATAAAAGATTTGGAGAAAAAGTTAGTTAGGGTCATAACGGCTAAAAACATGGACGGCATAAAATCCAGCGTATCTAATTTAGTTCAAGCTTGGGACAAGGCGGCCAAAAATAATGTTATCGGTCGTAACACAGCCGCTCGCAAAAAATCACGACTGCAAAAAACCATAAACAAAATTCTCTAAAGCCTCGCGGGCGTCGCGCTCGCCGGTTTTAACGGCTAAATCAACATCTACCAATCCTTGGTAGATATTTTTTAATTCAGTTTGAGAAAAATTTTTTAAAGCACCTAAAGTTTTTTGTGCCACCCACGGATTTAATTTAAATCTCTGCACCGCTTCGGCTTGAGTTAATTTTACGTCAGCCAGTTTTAACATATTTCTAAACTGCCACACTAAAACACCTAAAACCATCAGCGGATCCTCGTTTTTTTGCCACAGTTCCGCTAACCCTTTTAAAGCCAAGCCGACTTTCTTTTGAGCGAGAGCGTCCGTTACCTTAAAACTGCTGGCCGCCACATCAAAAACAACCATACTCTCTATATCTTTTCTTTCAATCTGGCCGCCGCTGTAAGCCGACAGTTTAATAAGTTCATTCCAAACCCTGTGAGTGTCGCAGCCCACGCCAGCTATTAAAAAAGCCAAATCACCGCGTGAAATTTTTATGCCCTCCGCCGCGGCCTTTTTAAGACACCAGTCTATCAGCTGGGGCTTATCAAAATTTTTTAATTCTTTAACTTCACCCAACGTTTTTAGAAATTCTAGTCTACCCTCCGCCACCTTGACGGAGAAGGATAGAAAATCATAGAGCACTAAAATGACATCCTCTGATTTTGAAAGAGGTTGGTTTTTCACAACCAGCTCCTTAATTTCTTCAAACTTAAATTCCGGCGCCGACAAAATTCCCCGCAAAAAAATTAATTTCTTTTCGCTAAACATAGATTGGCTGGCTAAAGCCGATTTCAAATCGGCCGTGTCTTCTTCCAAATCAAATTTGAAAAAATTTAAACCGCTGGAGTATTTAACTAAATAAACCTCTTTAATCTTAGCCAGTTTTTCTTGGATCAAGAATGAGTTTTCGCCATAATATATGTAAATCATTTGTATAGCTTTTGGCACCGCGGGCAAAAGTGAGCTGTGCGCGAACCTACTGTTATTGTTTTAATTTTACCATCACATGTTTGTCCACTGGTGGAGCGGGGGCATTTTTCACCTTTGCGCGCATAGATTAAACGCTGATTAAAATAATCCCCTTTATTGCCGGAAGTGTCGCGATAATCTTGGCGAGTAGTGCCTCGCAATTTTAGTGATTTTTTAAGCACCCCGACTAATTTTTGGAGAATCAGCTTTAGTTTATCTTGGGGAATTTTTTGGGCTAAGCTTAGCGGATGGATTTTAGCCAAATACAAAGCTTCGTCAGAATAGATATTGCCCACACCCGCCAAAAATTCTTGATTCATCAATACAGTCTTGATTCGTCCGCGCCGCATAGAAATTCCTTGTAAAAAATCTTTGGTAGTAATCTTCAAAGGATCCGGGCCAAGTTTTTTAATCTCCGGCCGATTCAAAACCCAATCACTTTTACCTATCAAGATTCGACCAAATTTACGGACATCGGAAAAATATAGCTTTGAGTGTTTTTTGCCTTTTTTAATGTTAAAGACAATATGGATATGCCTTGGATATTGACCACCCTCCTTCGCCAAGGCTACGGCAGGGCTGTTCGCCTTATCGGCGAACAGAAAATGTCCTGTCATTTTTAAATGAACCGCTAAAACAATATCGCCC
>CAYJTN010000035.1:0-7584 GCA_964373235.1 uncultured Candidatus Saccharibacteria bacterium | reverse complement strand
GCCTAACAGGTGAAGAAGAACAAGACGAGCGTTCTCTCCAGCTCACTGAGTTGGATCTCTCTAAAGTCAAGCTGGTCACCTGCCTCAAAGAAGGCGAGAGTGTCATCGACGGTGAGGAGAAGCTAAAGCGCCTCATGGTCACCAAGCACATCCGCCTAGACGCCAAAATCTTCCAAACTCTCTGGGAAAACAAAGATCGTATTCCCGAGAGCTGGAAAGAGAAGACGAACGGCAACATCACCTTCATCTTCTTTGATGGCACTATCCTTCGCAGTCCGCGTGGTGTCCGCAGCGTTCTTTACCTCTGCTGGCGCGGCGGCAAGTGGCGCTGGTACTATGACTGGCTTAAGTTCGACTGGGACGACATCGGTCCTTCGGCCGTGCTTGCGGCATAGTTTCCTGAATCTTTTATCAACTCTCTCCCCGGCAACAAAAATTGTTGCTGGGGTTTTTTGTTTTTGGGAAAGGGAGGAAATGGGGTAAATGGGATAAATGAGTTAAAATAGGAAAATGAATTACAAATGGGTTCTGGCTCCGCGAGTGGCGGAGGATTTTTTGTCTAAATTTCCGGAGTATTCCACTATGGTCAGTCAGTTGCTGTATGATCGCGGTTTAGACACGCCCGAAAAAATAGAAAGTTTTTTTAATCCCAAATATGATCGCGATTTGCATGATCCTTTTTTGTTAAAAGACATGGAGCGGGCGTGCGAACGCGTCAAACACGCCATAGATCAAAAAGAAAAGATTGTTATCTATGCCGACTATGATGTAGACGGCGTCTGTTCGGCGACGGTTTTGGGAGAATATTTTAAGGGCATAAATTATCCGGTAGAGGTTTATATGCCCGATAGGCAGAAAGAGGGTCATGGGGTCAATCAGACTGCTTTAGAATCAATTGTGGCCAATGGCGCCAAGCTGATAATAACTTTGGATTGTGGTACCACTAATATAAAAGAAATAGAGTGGGCGAAAAATAATGGTGTAGATGTGATTGTGGTGGATCATCATCAAGTTGTGGATCAGCCGCCGCCTGCCTATGCCTTTATAAATCCGCATCAGTCGAGCGACAGTTACCCATTTAAGGGTTTGTGTGGGACCGGTTTAGCGTTTAAGTTGGTATCGGCTCTAAATCTAAAAGGGAATAAGGGGAATAATGGGGGAAATGGGAACGGACAAGAAAAGTGGCTTTTGGATTTAGTCGCAATGGCCACAGTAGCCGACATGATGCCGCTTTTAGATGAAAATAGAATGTTGGTTAAGTATGGTTTGTTTGTTTTAGCTAAAACTCAAAGAATCGGTTTAAAAAAGTTGATGCAATCGGCCGGTGTTGAGGCTAAGTATGATTTAGAAACTATATCCACTAACTTAGATAGTTTTACTTTGGGTTTTACTTTAGGTCCACGAATTAACGCGGCCAGCCGTATGGCTCATGCTAATTTGGCCTACGAACTTTTAACAAGTAGCGATGAATCTAAAATAGACGAATTAGTTTTATCGCTCAACCATAACAATCGCCAGCGCCAGCAGATTGTAGAAAAAGTTCTAAAAGACGTTCGTTCGCGTGTGGATGCTTATGAAGAATTGCCCAATTTTATTGTAGAAGGTTCCGCCGACTGGTCGGTTAATCTTTTGGGTTTGGTGGCTTCAAAAATTGCTGAACGTTACCAAAGGCCGGTAATGTTATTTCAAAATATAGATAAAATCAAAGCCAAGGGTTCACTCCGAAGCATAGAGGGCTTTAATTTGATCGAGGCTTTAGGATCAATCAGAGATTTATTTATTCAGTATGGCGGACACACGGCCGCCGGCGGGTGCACTTTTGAAATTTCTAACGCCGAAAAAATAAAGTCAGGTCTAGATAATTATGCTAAAGATATTTTAACGCCAGAACTATTACAAAAAAAGTTAAAAATCAGCGCGGAGATAAATTTAGGTCAAATAGATTGGGTGTTAATGGAGGCGCTTAAAAAGTTCGAACCATTTGGTATGGCAAACCCTAAGCCAAAGTTTTTGAGTAGGGAAGTTAATATTAAAAATTTAGTATTATTGGGCAAAAACTCTGAACATTTAAAGATTTTTATAGATGATTCAGAAACAAAAAAAGCTTTCTCGGTTTTATTTTTTAGGCATAATGGCCTTGCGGAAGATTTTAAAATCGGCGACACTTTAGACGTGGTTTACGAACTGGATATAAACGCATGGAATGGCCATCGTGAAATCCAGCTTAAGTTAATTGATTATGTCAAAAGATAATAAAGTAATTGTATATACCGATGGTGGTTCTCGTGGCAATCCTGGCCCAGCGGCGGTGGGGGTGGTAATTTGCAATGGATCAGGACAAAAAATAAAAGAATATAGTCGGATGCTAGAAGAAATTTCTACTAACAACGAAGCCGAGTATGAAGCGGTTATTTCGGCTTTAAAAAAACTAAAACAGCTTTTTGGCAAAAGCGGCACAAAAAATTTAGATATAGAATTTAGAATGGATAGCCAGCTTATAGCTTCGCAGTTAGGCGGGGAATACAAAGTTAACGAAGAAAGAATGCAAACGCTTTTTATGAAAGTTTGGAATTTAAAATTTGATTTTGGCAAACTATCTTTCAAATCTATTCCCCGCGAACAAAATAAACGGGCCGATCAACTGGTCAACGAAGCCCTAGACAAGAAAGGTGAGAGTGTTAAGATGTTCTAATTGTTACGTGTTCTTTGTAAAAAGTGGCCCCCTTTAAAACTCGGTTTCTGCGACTCCCCCATTGAGAAACAGGCGAGACGGCTTTCTCTTCTGGCTAATCTTGGGGATGTCTGGCCTTGGGTGAGAGGGCTCTGTCCCCAATTGGGTAAAAGGGAGGGAATTTTTCGCAGCGCGGGTTTGGGTACCTCCCTGGGTCACTTAATACGCCTAGTAGGTTTTTACCGAACGGCGTTTTTTATTTGCTAGCATACTCCACAACCTTGAGGGTATCTAAAAAAGTATTTAATATTTATTTTTTATCTTAAACATTTGAAACGATCGTTTGATTTATCTTGAGAAAGAATGAATAAGGATTTGACGGCACATCTTTTATGGAGTATTATTAATATGTCAAGAAAGTGAGATAATCGCCCCGAGAGTAATCGAGGGGAGGAAAGTCCGAACACCTCTTGACGCGGAACTGCGCGGATCAAAACGCAGATTTACGCGGAAAGAAAAAAGTGGTTGCGAAATGCAACCGGGAGCAACCCCGAGTTTATCGAGGGGCCAAGCCCAGGGAAAGTGTCCCGAAAGGGATATAGGTTCATTGATGACAGCTGATTCCGTGAGCCTAGGCAACAGAGACTATACTAGTCCCGTAAAACGGAATAAAAATTCCATCACGGGGCAAAAGGTGAAAAGTGTCGCGTCAAACGTGATTCTAATCAATAGTGATATTGGTTAGTTGTAAACCCCACTTGGTGCAAGACCGTGTCCCGAGGACAATAGAAATATTGTATCGAGGGAAGAGTCGCTAGAGGTTGTTAGCAATAACGATCCCAGACAGATGATTATCGCGATTTTGTTCACGAGCCTTGGCGAGTGACTATAAAATCGACGGCCCGCCAAAAATTTTTGCAAAGCAAAAATTTAGGCGGGTGCTCGGTTTGTCACCTGCTCACTTCGCTCGCAGGACAAATCGGCACAGAATTCGGCTTACGGCTTTCTTGACACAAACACCCGATCTTCTAGGCAGATCGGGTGTTTTGTTTGGGGATGAAAACGATTGTAAAAGCATTTAAGCTGGAGTATGCTTAATTAATATAATTTAGTTATTTTACTGCCCTATGAACTCGGATTTTGTTTTTGTAAATCCCGATAAAATTCCCCCCCGCCGATCTGTTAAAATCTCCAGATACGGCCGCCTTAAAATTAAAAAAGTCAACGACAAATTTTGGGAGAAAGATTACGAAAATGAAGCCGATGATTACGATGAAACCCCGGAGTTTAGTTTATTGGAAGGAGTCTTACCCCAAACTCATTTAGCCGGGGAGAATGCTGATCCTTTAACCCAAGCCATATTTGGTTTGGAGTCGCCTAGCCGTTCCAGAGCTGTTCAGCCGTATTTGACTCGTTCATTTAAAACAAAATCTGAATTGCCAGTTGGGCTGCCGGAAAAACCAAAACCCAAAACAATATCCCGCGAGGTCTTACTGGCCGAATTGGAAAATATAGATAGCCAAGATCAAGAACTTTTCCAAAAAATAAACGCCTTGGAAGCGCCATCTCGCTCGGTGCCGATCCATTGGGCTAGCTCCATGCCTGCAGAGCCGGTCAGCCCAGGACCAGAATTAAAAATAAATGTTGTCAGCAAAAAAAGTTTTTATACCGATTTTGAAGAAGAGAAGAATTTAGCTTCGGCCAGTTCGGGCTCAGTGCCTCTAGAGGGCGAGGCCGATTATCACCGTGCCGAAAGCGATTGGTTTCAGGTAGGTTTGGCGGCGCCGGTCAGAATTTTGGAACTTAAAAAATACGCCGAAGACAGAATAGTATCGCCGGATAATATCCTCAAGGCAAATTTGCCCCAAGAAAAGACTAGCGGCAGGTTTATAACATATCTCGCTTTTTTTCTGTTGATGCTGGTACCGGTTAGCGCTGGAGTTTTTTTGTATTCCGGGAAGGATAATTTTATTAAAGCTGCCTTTGGCAATTTTAACACCCGGCTTTTAAGCGCCTCCAGTTTTACCTTGGTTAATGCCGAAGAAGGCAGTGTTTTCCCCCCATTGATTGAGTTGCGTTCAGAAATTAAAAATCTGGGCTTGAGTTCCGAGGCCGTTAGCGGTATAACCGGTTTTTTGGAAAAGAATGCCGAATTTAGCTGGCTGGATGTCTTTAAAAGAAAATCGGCCAGCGGCCATTTTACGCTTCTTGATGTGGAAACTTTAGTTAAGGCACAAAATATCTTAATCGGCCTCGCGGCCAAAGACGAAAAGACTAACTTACTGGTAGAAAAATTTTCCAGCTACGTGGCCGGGCTGGGTTTTTGGAATCGGCTTTTAACACCCGGCCAAAATTATTTAGTCGTGGTTATGGATGAAAACGCGGCCTGGCCCGGCGGCGGCCAGCCTAAGAGTTACGTGGTGGTTAAAACCGGCGAAGCGGGTTTAGAGCCCACGGCCTACGGCAAGTTTTCCAGTTTAGACGCGGCGGTAGCGTTAAAACTGGCTCCGCCCGAGCCCATAAAAACCGTGAGCACCGCTTGGCTGCCGTCACAATCTTTTTGGTTTTTAAATTTTAAGGATTCAGCCAAGACACTAGCCAGTTTTTTTGAAAACACCGCTGGCGCTAAAATTGACGGAGTGATCGCCGTTAACGAAAAATTTTTGAAGGATTTCAGTTTCAAGGAAAACTTAATTTTTAAGACCGATTCAGACAATTGGTTTTATGGCCTCATTGATGCCATCGGCCGAAAACCGGTGGGCCGTTTTGGTTCTCTGGCTCAAAGTCTGAACCAAGGTTTAGCCGAGCATAGAGTTCAGTTTTATTTTGAGGATAGCGCCCTCGAAAATTTTGCGGAAAAATCAGGCTGGCAAATTGTAGCCCAACCAGATTTTACCCCAGGGGATTTTTTGGGCCTAGGCTGGGTTGGTTTAAAAGGCGGAGTTGCCAGCTTGGATTTGGTGGAATATCGCGGTCAAATATTTGAAGATGGTTCGGTGATGGTAGGTCTTAACATAACGATTCGTCAGGCGAGGGGGAGTGATTCGCAGAGTTATTTTAAAATATATTTGCCCACAGGCACCCAGCTTTTAAAAGCCGAAGGATTTTCATCCAGAGAAAAAATTCCCGAGTTTGATTACGCGGCGCAAGGTTTTACCGTGGATAGTAGGCTAAAAAGCCTAGCGGCCTCCAGCCTAGAAAATGTTGATTTTTATGAGGAAGGCGAGAGCAGTGTGGCCGGTGGCTGGGTCAACTTAAAGTCCGGCAGCCGTGGCGCCCTAAGCTTGGAGTATTTATTGCCCGTAAAAATATCCGAAAAAAATGGCTCTGGAGTTTATAACCTCAAAGTTATTCGGCCGGCCCAAACTGAGAACACACCTTTTAGATTTGTAGCCGTGCCGCAGAAAGGTGTAGAGATAGTCTCTTTAGAACCCAACGGCTTTGTAACTGAAAACCTCGGCGAATATCAAGGCAGTCTGGCCCAGGACTTGCGCTTAGAAGCCGTTTTAAGGTTTAATGATTAGAAGTTTGTTATCCTTACTAAACACGGCAATCTCAACCATAAGGAGGGTCGCATGCATAGTTTTTAGATCTTTTTAAAGCCGCCACGGCAAAAAAAGTTGTAGCGATGGCTTGGTGGAAGATCTTTTCCACCGGGCTATGAGTGAATGCAGGAATGATGAAAATGGCAGGAACGAGATTTACAAACTGATGGGCAAACATCGCAGGACATTGTCTCGGAGAATCGTCCGGCGCAATATGGAGGCTTGGGCACTGAAGGAAGAGGCCAGGAGACGGTCGGCGGTCGCTCCTCGATTGGGAACTATGCTAACCCAAACTGTCTGACATCGGATGTCGAGTAATCTTTTGGCCGAGGCGGTGCGATGGGATGTTGAAAGCTGCCACCAGGCATCGGCTCACGGGTGCCTGACGTGCCTAGCACGAGTTCAGCAATCCTCCATCGTCTCGGCCTTGTCTGTCAGCCTATCGTAAAAACCGATAGGCTTTTTTATAAAAAACATATTGAAATCGGATTTTAATTTAAAGAAAAAAGGTTCAAAGAACTAAATGAATTAAATCTTAGTCAACACAAAACGTGCGATCGCTGGGTTGGTGTTGATTATATACGTTGTTCCATTATATAATGGATGTATATGAAAACCAAGATTTCTTTAACACAATTTATTTTGGAAAAGATTAATGAAGCCGGTCAATTGACGTTAAATTCTATGTTTCCGCGCGGCCGGGCCGAATCACGTATTTGGCGTACTCTTTTGGGTTTACCGGAAAGCTACGAATTTTCTCCCCATACTTTTTCAGTTATTTTATCTAGGTTAAGCCAGCAAGGCTTAGTTGTTAAAAAAGGAATTCCCCGCAAGACTGTATGGGCTATCAGTCGAAAAGGTGCGGTCAAACTTAATAATTATCCAGTGGAGTTTGAGTTACCCAAACCGGACGGATTGCCTCGCTTGGTAGTGTACGATATACCCGAGTTAGAAAAAGCAAAAAGGGAATGGTTCAGGGGTACATTGGTAAGTTGCGGTTACAAACAATTGCAAAGGAGTGTTTGGTTAGGATATTGCCCATTGCCAGAGAGATTAATTAGGCAAATTCACAATCGGGGATTAAAAAATAAAATTCATATAGTTGGTATACATAAATCTGGAACGTTGGAATATATTTAATTTTGTTCCAATATTTTTTGCTTTTTCTGGCATGTACATGTATACCCAATATAGTCCATATAAACATAGTCAACAATTATCAAGCTATCGCAGGATAAATGTTGATGATAATTTTAAGTAAGTATGTTAAGTATGTTTTTAAGCAAGTTGTCTCTATTATCGTCTCTATTTAACTGTAAAGTTCTACCTGATTGTTAACAATTCGTTAGGATGTTTAATGAATAATTT
>CAYJTN010000034.1:0-7689 GCA_964373235.1 uncultured Candidatus Saccharibacteria bacterium | reverse complement strand
CAAAACCGACAACAGGCCAAAAATCATGCTCCAGCCGGCCATGGTGCGAATTTGAAAACTGAATATTTTGGCCGTGGCGGCGGGAATAATTATGAGAGCGCTTATCAGTAAAGTTCCCACCAGCTGGATACCCATAGCCACACCCAACGAGAGCACAAGCACGAAAAGCAACTCGTATTTTTTAACATTAATTTTATCCACTTGGGCCAGATCCGGCGCGAAAGAAACAAAAGCGAATTCCCTGAATTTGACTATTAAAGTTACCACGATCACGGTGGCTAAGATGGTGGAAAGAATAACGTCACCGCGCGTCAGTTTTTCTAAATTGCCCAAAAAAGCTTCCAAAAGTTCTTCGGAAGGTATCAAAAGAGAACCTAGAGCCAGCGCAGTGGTAAAGAAAACTCCCACGATAGCATCCAACCCCAAGTAAGCCCGAACCTTAACGGCGTTTATGGCTAAACCGGCGAGTACGGCAAAAACCAATATGCCGACGAGCATGTTTATTTTTAGGGTTATAGCGAGGGCAATACCCAAAAGAATCACGTGAGCCATGGCGTCAGACACCAAAGCCTCGCGTCGCAAGATAACGAAAACACCAATCAAAGGCAAAGATAAGCCCAGCGAGAGACTGATTAAAATTGGATATATATTATTTAAGATTTCGAGCCAATTCATTTCCAAAAAATTACTAATTTCTAATTACTAATTTCTAAATTCTCACCAGTATGGTCATGCTCCAAATTATGGGCGTGTTTATAAACCGAAGAATGATGACCGTAAAGCTCCTTTAGAGTTTCGGGCGTTAGCACCTCTTGCGGCGCGCCTTGGCACACTAAATCTTTGTTTAGGCAGATTACTTTGGTGGCGAAACGGTAGACCACCGACAGTTCGTGCGATACCAAAACCATAGTCAAGCCGAGTTTTTGGTACAAATCGTATAAAAGGTTATAGACTGTTTCTTCGGTGCCAAGATCTATGCCGGCCGCCGGTTCGTCAAAAAAGATCAGTTTGGGTTTTTCCAGCAAACTGCGGGCAATGAACATTCTCTGGGCCTCACCTTGAGAGAGATCGCCCAAACGGTGGTTGATCAAATGCCCTATTTTTACTTCAGCCAGACGCTTTTTGATTTCGTTTTCCATGGCCCGGCTGGGCGTCCAAAAGGAAAAGTTTCGACCGGTTTCAAAAAGAAAAAATTCTTTGACAGTCAGCGGGAAACCTTTTTCAAAACCCATTTTTTGTGGTACGTAGCCAGTTTCGGGGCGTGTATGCCACACCACTTTGCCGCTGTAATTGGCGTTTAGCCCCAGCAGACTTCTTATTAAAAGCGTCTTGCCCGAGCCATTGGGGCCGATAATAGCCAAAATATCACCCTTGGCAATATCAAAGGTGATATTATTTAAAACCAGTCTCCCGTCAAAATTAATGCTTAAGTTATTGACGCTGATTATTTTTTCCGCCATTTAGTTAACAAATTTGAGAGTATCGGCCACCAAATTATGGAAGGCCCTGTTTTCCGAAGTTAAAAAGTCTGAACCCGCGAAGTCTGTTTGTAATTGTACTATATATTGGCCGCTAAAGACATAGGTGGTTATAGTATTGGTTTTCTCGCCGGCCCAATGTTCTTCGCGTCTCGCGGCGGCCCGGCCATCCCAGATTGATTTATCTTCCTTAAGTAATTGGTAACCGATCCTAGCTCCATTAAAGGCGCTAACTTCTTTTAAGAAGGAATCAAAATCTTTGTATTTTTCGTTGGTTCGGGCCGATATTTTTATGGTTGTTTTTAAATCTGGGCTTTGCACATAGAGATTTTCTTCGCCCACAAAGTCAGTGCCGCGGCTAGCATGCCAACTATAAGGATACTTGACTTGAAAGAAACTATTGGTTTTGGTTTGGTAGAGATACCAACCGAAGGTCGGATCCAGTATTTCCTGGGCCGAAGCTCCCTCGGCCACCGGCTCCGATTTAACATCATAAAAAGCAAAAAACAAAACCATGGCCGCCGCGGCTATTAAAATCGTGCCCCCAGGCAGACTATTGCTTTTTGCGGTATCTTTCTTTTTTCTGGTCATTTTAGTTTGGGTCTCAATCTATCATCTTTAGATTACTCCGTCAACCTTGTAGTAGTTGAGCTGTAATCAAACCGCTCAAGTTGCTATGGGGGCAATAGCGCCTCCTTGGTGTATTTATTGCTGGAATTCCAGAGAAGCCAGCTGTCTACTCCGGCGTCGTAGGCCGCCTGTATCTGCGTCCGCACTTTGGTTTGGTCGTATTTTATGCCGCGGAGGTCAAAGTCCTGCAGCCAGGGGCGCAAAATGGCTCGGTACGATGTAGTGGCTTTTAGATCCTGCCAAGTTTTTAACGAGCCAAAAACTATTTCGTAGGGTTTAGTGGCCGGCTTTTTAATGCCATTAAAATTATCGGGATAATGCGAAGGATAAACCATGGGTGAAACGTAATCAAAATAGGGCAAGGCGTCTATTAGACGCTGGCCGATGTTTAGGTCAAAAGTAAAATCCATAGCCCGCCAGGCGGCCAAACCAAAAATATCAGCCGAAATGGCCACGCCCAAATCTTTCAATTCTTGATCTAAATAGGCAAAAAAACTGCCGATGAGTTCGTATTTGGGCCGCACGGCATTCCAAAATGGAAAATCCAGCCGCTCTATGACGCCATCGGCCGGAAAGCGAACGTAATCAAAGTTAACTTCATCAAAACCGTGGCTGGCCATGTCTTGGGCAATATCCGCGGCGTATTGCCAAACGATGCGGCTGGACGGATCCAGCCAAGCCAGGCCCTTATTGTCTTGCCAAATTTCGCCGGTCTTGGAATCTTTGATGGCAATGTCGGGCCGGCCTTGAGCTAAAACCGGATCCTGAAACACCTGCACCCGGCCAATCACATAAATATTTTCTTTATGGAATTGATTTATGAAATCGTCTATGTCGCGGATTTTAATCTGGTCGTTGGCACCAATCTTTTGAGCTAAAGGCACATTAACTTTGTAACTTAAAAAGCCAGTGGCATCTTTTACGTCTACCACCACGCCGTTGAGCTCGGTTTCTTTAACCAGCTGAATCAGTTCTTTAACTTTTTTTGAATTAGACGCCGTCCAAGCCGAAATATATATGCCTCTGATGGGATGGGGCGGGTTTTCCAGTTTTTGAACCGAAGCTTTATTTGTGGCATTGGAGACAATGTTGTAGGCTGTAGATGTTACCAAGCTGAAGGAATTTTTTTGCGAGAGAAACCAAAAAACGCCGGCGATCAAGATTAAAGCCAGAATAGGGATCACGACTATTCTTTTTTCTGGTATCATTTATTGAATTATACCATTTCGTCATGGAAAATTTAGTTTTATATAGAAAATATCACCTCATCGCGCCAGCGACGCTGACGCTCTCTAAAAGCCCACGGTTTCTAGAGCTCGCTTCGCTCGCTGTTTTCCTCCGCGGGAAAACTACAGTTTTCCCGACCCCTTTCGACGAGGCCGATATTTTCTTTTTTTAATATGGAACATCAAGTCTTGTATCGAAAATATCGTCCTCAAACTTTTGCCGAAATCGTGGGGCAGGAGCATGTGGTCAAGGCGCTTCAGAATTCTTTGGCCCAAGATAAAATTGCCCATGCCTATTTATTGGCCGGCCCGCGCGGTAGCGGCAAGACCACCATCGCGAGGATTTTAGCCAAAAGTTTGAATTGTGCTAGTCGTCTGGAATCTTCAGATCCATGCAACAAATGCTCACAGTGCTTAGATTTTAATGCCAGCCGGTCGTTGGACCTAATAGAAATAGACGCCGCTTCCAACCGCGGCATAGATGAAATTCGCAGCCTGCGCGAAAACGTACGCTTTGGGCCAAGCTCCGGCCGATACAAAGTCTATTTAATAGACGAAGCTCATATGATTACCCCGCAAGCTTTTAATGCTTTTCTAAAAACTTTGGAAGAGCCGCCGGCTCATGTGGTTTTTATTTTGGCTACCACCGAGGCCCATCGCCTCTTGCCTACTATAATTTCCCGCACTCAAAGATTTGATTTTAAACGTCTTTCAGTGAGCGAACTTGTTGACCGTCTCTCGCAAATCGCCCAAAAAGAGAAAGTGGAAGTTGAACCCGGGGCCTTAAAATTGATCGCCCACGAGGCCGACGGTGCGGCCCGCGACGCCGAGGGTTTGCTGGAGCAGGTTATCGCCACCGGGGAAAATAAAATCACGCTAGAGCAGGCCGAAGAAATTCTGGGCTTATTTTCGCACCGCAAAATTAAAGATTTTGTTTCACTAGTGGCCGCCCAAAATCAGGCGGGCGCTTTGGCTTGGCTGCATAAAATAGTTAATGCCGGTTATGATATCAACCAGCTTTTAAAATCGTTGAATCATTATGTGAGAAAAATGATTATGATTTCCGTCTCGCCCGAACTTTCGCGCGCGGTCAAATCTGATTTGGCCGAAGATGATTATAGACTAATGGAGGCACAGGTTGGAAAAGTTTCGGCGCCGGAACTGGCTGGCTGGCTCAATGTTTTTTCGCAAGCCAAAAAAAATTCGGCTAATTATCCCCTGCCGCAGATGGCACTGGAGGTGGCGCTTATAAATTTATTTGTCAACAAGAAGCAAGCGACAAATGACACGGCAGGATTGACTATAGAAATTCCAAATCACAAATTACAAATTACAAACAAATCCGAAATACTAAATTCTAAACAAACGCCCATGTCAAACGTGGCTACGCAAGTTCTAAACCCTAGACCCCCCGCCGTTGACCCTAGTGGTTCCAACTCTAAAGATATTTTAGAGTTGGTTGTGGCCAAGTGGCAAGGTATAATCACCGAAGTGAAACCTCATAATCATTCTCTTTCCGGGTTTTTAATGGGCATGAAACCCAAAGATGCCAATGCTAATTCACTAACTTTGACAACTAAGTATTCTTTTCATCGCGATCGCTTAAACGATATTAAAAATAAAAAAATAATAGAAGATGCCGTGGAAAAAGTCTGCGGCCGCAAACTCTTGTTAAACTGCATTTTGGAAAAATAACTTAATTATTTTTCCTTCTGGATTTTGTTTAGAATCTTTTTTACTTCTGCCAGACTATCCCAGTTATGTATAGAAATTGCGATAACGCTTTTATTTATCTTTTTAATAGCAGTTAATTTCTTTTTTAATTCCGCCGGTGTAACTAAATCTGTTTTGGTTAAAAACAAATATTCTTGTTTTTCGGCAAGTGTTTCGGAATATGTTTTAAGTTCGTTTCTAATAACTTTATAGTCACCAGCTATATTTTCCGATTCCACAGAAATTAAGTGAAACAAAATTTTAGTGCGTTCAATATGGCGCAAAAATTTTAGGCCCAAGCCCTTGCCTTTAGAAGCTCCCTCAATTATGCCAGGAATATCGGCCAAAATAAGTTCGTAATAAGCGCCCAGGTTGGGTTCCAGCGTGGTAAAGGGGTAATTGGCCACTTTGCTTTTGGCGCGGGTAAGTTCGTTTAACAGGCTGGATTTTCCGGCATTAGGCAGGCCAATAAAACCTACGTCGGCTATCAGCTTAAGTTCCAACCTAATTTTAAAAGATTCGCCGGGCAAGCCCTTTTGAAACTGCATGGGCGTGGTATTTACCGAAGATCTAAATTTAAAATTACCCCGGCCGCCTTTGCCACCTCTTGCCGCCAAGACTTTTTGGCTGATTTTGGTTATTTCGCACGTTTCGCCGGTATCTAAATTGTAAATGACCGTGCCTATGGGAATTTTTAAAATTATGTCTTCGGTATTGGCGCCATCATTAAACTGCGGTTGGCCGTTCTCACCGTTTTTGGTTTTTATTTCCTTTTTATACCGAAACTGGGCCAGGGCATTTAAGTTGGAAACACCCTCAAAATAAATATCGCCGCCATCGCCGCCATCGCCGCCCACCGGCCCCAAGCTTTTCATATTTTTATTAAAAGCGACAGCACCCCGGCCGCCGTTGCCGGCTTTTATTCTAATTTTTACATCGTCTATTAACATAAATTCAGAAAAACATCACCCCTCGCAGCGACATGGAGCCCCTTTATTATATGAATGAGGTTTTCTCCATGAATGCTGCTCGGAATGATGTTTTTCTTTTTAATCTTATTAATCTTAATCGATAAAGGTTAAAGCTTTGCCCTGTTTGTCGCCTCGGCCGGTGCGGCCAATGCGGTGCACGTAATCGTCGTAAGTGGAAGGCAGATCGTAATTGATAACGTGGCTCACGTTGGGAATATCCAAACCGCGGGCCGCCACATCGGTCGCCACCAAAACCTGCAGGCGGTTATTTTTGAACGCTGTCAGCGCGCGCTGCCGGC
Source organism: uncultured Candidatus Saccharibacteria bacterium (assembly GCA_964373235.1). Taxonomy (GTDB): domain Bacteria; phylum Patescibacteriota; class Minisyncoccia; order JACQLN01; family JACQLN01; genus JACQLN01. Next base: position 1,372 of record CAYJTN010000034.1, on the reverse strand, counting down.
CGGAATGGTTTTTATTGCCATGAATAGAGTCGGCTCTAAAACCGCGTTCAACCAGCACCCGGGAAAGTCTTTCTACGCCATGTTTAGTTCGGCCAAAAACAAGAACTTTGTTAAATTCTTTTTGGTTAAGCAAATCGTGCAAAAGTTCCAGTTTGTTTTTGCCTCCGCCCACTTTTACTACATCTTGGTCAACGTTTGTAGCGGTGTCGCGGGTTTTTACGGAAATTCTCACTGGGTTTTTCAAGAATTCAAATATAAGATGCTCAATTTCGGGCGAAAGCGTGGCCGAGAAAAAAAGCGTGTGGCGTTCCTTAGGCAGACCCGCCATAATAAAACGCATATCGTGAATAAAGCCCATATCCAGCATTCGGTCGGCTTCGTCTAGAACAATGGTTTTAAATTCAGCTAAACGGATCATTCGCCGCTCGATCAGATCTTTAAGCCGGCCGGGCGTGCCAATAATAAAATTATGGCGCAATCTAAGTTCGGAAATTTGCCGGCCAATACTCAGGCCGCCCACGCCACAAACAGAATAGAGCTGTAATCCTCTCGCCAACGATTTAAATTCTGAATCTATTTGGATAGCCAGCTCTCGGGTCGGCACCATAATTAAAACTTTGGCGATTTTGTTTAGTAAAACTTTATTTATTAAAGGGATTAAAAAAGCGGCGGTTTTTCCTGTGCCGGTGTTGGCCATACCCACCACATCCAAACCTTTTAATATGTGGGGAATGGTTTGGTCTTGAATGGGTGTAGGTTGTTTGTAACCTTTATTTAAAACGTTGCTTTTTAAGCGGTAGTCAACATTAAAACTCTGAAACTTGTGTTCAGAAATAAAATTTTCCGACTCTTCGTTTGCAATCGCTTTGTTTATAAACCTGGCAGGGTCTATGTATTGTCTAAGTTGCCCGTTGCCGCCCCTTCTTGAGGGGCGATTACTAAATTTTCTGCTAGAAAAAGGCCTTCTCGGGCCTCTGTTATTGAAGCTTCTCATATAAACTTATGGGCTGTGCCCTTGCTCACGAGTTTCCAGACAAAAGCCCTTAAAGCTTATATTTTTAGGATTTTACGCCTTAAAACGCCAAAAACCGATGAGATTAAATTATCTGCCTATTATATATGAATGGTATATTTATGTCAAATATGTGCTGAATTGGCTTTAAAGCTTGCTGATTTCGTCCAGATCTTTGTCGGGCAAATAAAGAATCAAAAGCCCAAGAATAATACCGCCAATAGCGCTTATAACGTGGCTACCATCGGCAAACAGTATATCTATTTCATCCAACGTATACCAAACGCCGCGCCATATCAGCACCAAACCTAGAACAATGGAAAAGTTTCTGGCAAAGTATTTTATGATATGTTTGTTTTT
>CAYJTN010000033.1:6407-7836 GCA_964373235.1 uncultured Candidatus Saccharibacteria bacterium | reverse complement strand
GGCCTTTTTTATGGTTTCGTAATCAATATTATTGACTTTTCCAATCCACTTAAGAAATTGTTTGATCAGACAGTTTAATTTTTTATTTCGTCAAATCAAAAACTTCCCCCGCTTGCGGTACTGTCGCTTCCATCCCCAAATCGTTTTTGATCTTTCCAGCTAATACTGAAGCCGGCCCGGTTTCGCCTTGAACCGTAAAAACTTTTTTAACACCTTTAATGCGGCTAACCCAGTCTAAGAGTTTGGCCTGATCGGCATGAGCCGAATAGCCGCCGATAGCTTTAATTTGGGCGCGGACTTGAATAGTCTCACCAAACATTTTAACCTCCTGCGCGCCATCCAACAATCGCCGGCCCAAACTGCCGACAGTTTGGTAACCGATAACGAGCAAAGTTGATTTAGGATCGGGCAAATAGCGGCGTTCGTGATGTAAAATGCGCCCGCCTTCCGACATGCCCGAACCGGCCATAACAATTTTGGGCGGCGGCACCTCGTTGATGGCTTTGGAGGATTCCGTGGTCAAAGAAAACTGTAAACCGGGAAAATTAAAGAGATCATCGCCTGATTTTATTAAATAAGCCGCTCCGCTGTTAAAATAATCCGAATATTTTTGGTAAATGGCTGTGGCTTTGATGGCGAGGGGGCTGTCTATAAAAACGGGCAGGCGTTTGATCCGACCAGATTCGACGAGATCGTTGAGTTCGAAAAGTAATTCTTGAGTTCTTTCCAAAGCAAAAGCCGGGATCATCAAAGTGCCGCCGTTTTTTACGGCCGATTCAATCACGGTTTTTAATTTTTCTTTTCTGTGGAAGCGATCTTCGTGAATTCTGTCGCCATAGGCCGATTCCACCAAAACATAATCAGCTGCGTCTATAAATTCTGTGGGCCGAAGGAGTGGCGTGGGCGGGTTGCCCAAATCGCCCGAAAAAACTATTTTGACTTGGCGATTATTCTCCGAAAGAAAAACTTCTATGATGGATGAACCTAAAATATGTCCGGCATCATTAAACCTGACCCTGACGTTGGGACTGATCTTTATATCTTGATGATACGCGCGGCCGTGGGTTAGCTTCCAAGCACCGATCAAGTCTTCTTCAGAAAAAAGCGGTTCGAGCTCGTAGTCCTCAGCTTCTTTTTTTAAAAGACGAAGACTATCATCCAAATTTACGCGAGCCAGGTCTAAAGTAGGATGCGTAGCAAAAATTTTACCCCGAAAGCCTTCCCTGAAAAGCTTAGGTATACGGCCCACGTGATCCAAATGGGCGTGGGTTATAAAAACTGCGGCAATTTCGGCGGGATTATAGGGAAATTTATTATAATTTTCCTTCTCGGCCGCGCGGCCGCCTTGCTGGAGACCGCAATCAATTAAAATTTTAGAGCCAGCGCATTCTAAAAGATAATTAGCGCCAGTAACCACACCGGCCCCGCC
>CAYJTN010000033.1:0-6307 GCA_964373235.1 uncultured Candidatus Saccharibacteria bacterium | reverse complement strand
TAGAGCCAGCGCATTCTAAAAGATAATTAGCGCCAGTAACCACACCGGCCCCGCCGTAGAAATATAGTTTCATTGGGATAATATCAAAAATTAAAAATTAAATATCAAAAATACATATTAAAATCTAAAAATCATCTTCGATTTTTGAGGGTAATAATACTAGATGCAAATATGCGAGCTATTTCATCTAATTCTCTTAAAAACCAAGAAACATTTTCGTTGTCAGCCCGTTTGCTATCTCTCAATAAAGCCAACCACAGTTTACTCTCGTTGGCTGATTTTAATGAATTATTAAAGAAATTAGTAAAATCTTTTCTGCTACTTGAAGAAAGACCTTCAATATAATTGCCTAAAATACTTGTTCCGCTCCGTAAAAGTTGATCAGATATTCTTCTAGAGACATTATCCTTTGGTAATCGGTCAATAAAATCTATGAGCTTTAAAACAAACCGATAAAGTCGCTGTTTGAATTCATTTTTAAACTTTAGTTTGTCATTTTGCATTTTGATTTTTAATATTTAAATTTTCCAAGGTACTCCATTTCCTCCTCACTATCCTCGGCCATTCTTTTCCTGATCTCTGCCACTCCTTGAGCCATTTGATTGTTTTTGGATCACTTGGGTAACCCGACCCGAAATCGCCATAGGTCTTTTTTAAAATTTTAACATGTTTTTCGCGCTCCGATTTAGCCAAAATAGACGCCGCCGCTACCAAAACATTGGTATTATCCATCTTGTTGGCGCCGGTGATCTTAGGCTTTTGACTTAAACAGAGCGAGTTGATATTTTGGCAATAATTTTTGATGCCGCTCCCGGAAACCGGAGCGTCCAAATAGACCCGATGCGGCGAAAAGTGATTGATAAGGCGCGCCGAAAACTTTATTTCTAAATCATTTATGGAATAGCGATCAATATCTAAAGGGTTGATTTTAACAACTTTATAACCATAAGCTATTTTTCTAATTTCTTTGGCTAGTTCTTCGCGTTTAGGCGGTAATAATAATTTTGAATCTCTGACATCCAAACTATTTAGTTTGTCTATAAGATGATCGGCTTCTGGAATCAAAAAACCAGCTAAAAATAAGTGGCCGATGACGCAACCCCGCCCGGCTTCATCTATGCCTAGAACCAATTCGGACATGGGTAAATTATACAATAAAAAACCAGCGAGCTTCCCTGCTCGCTGGTAACTACTTGGAAAGCGGCCCTATTTGAAGCGCCTATCCCGGTCGAGAAGGACAGCGATATGGTTTCGCTCAACTGACCTAGCTTCCCTGATGAGGCCAGTCTCCTCGATCACAAGCAGAGCACCGCCATTTTTGGCAAGAATACTCGCTGCCAAAAGATCTTCTTCCCGAAAATCGGGCCGTTCCTGATTGTTACTCATTACTACACTACCTCCATCTTTCGCCGTGGCTGTGGCGAGGAAGCCGGTGCCACGACTCGTGGTTGACTAGAAGCTGGGGGCTTCCGAGGTAGACTGGAAAATGCAGAGGGGGAGTTGCATCGCCGGTCTAATTGTGGTCATGAATCCAGCAAATACCCGATGAAACTCAGCCGAATGGCGGCAACGATAGATAGATTTGATGCTTGTTGCCCGGCGCTCACTGAGGCCATGGGAACGGGCTATTTGATGAATCACATTCCCGGCAAGGCCATCGCTCAAATCCATGAGCCAACTAAGAACAGCGCGGATCTCTTCCTCTGAAATCCCAAGTGCGTAAGCGTGCTGACGCACTATCTGGGGGCAATTCATGCAACCTCCTTTCTTTTTTAGAGTTGTTGAACTGCCCAAACCTCCTCTCGTGTAACTAGCGAGAGCCGTCATTTTATATCACCTACCTTTCTTAAAACTCGGGCCCTCCCAAACCCACCTTATTAAAAGAGCTGGCCTATACACTTTTATTATGCTCCGATAATACTATTTGTCAACCAAGCTTAGCTTGGTCAACTTAGTGTCTCCGGCGCGACTCGAACGCGCAACCTTCAGCTTCGGAGGCTGACGCTCTATCCAATTGAGCTACGGAGACAAATTTTATTCGGGGTCCAGTTGAGCTACAAGGACTTTCAAATAAATTCCAAGTACCAAATAACAAGTTACAAATAAATTCGAAATTCCAATATCTGAATTCTAAATCTTAAACAATTTGGATTTTGGATAATTGAGATTTGTTTCGGATTTAGAATTTAGTGCTTGTTTGTTATTTGGGATTTGTGGTTTGTGATTTTCACTAGGTATGCCGATCGGCCACCACAAACGCGCCGTAAGATAGGGGCTTAGTTTTAACTTCATAGCCATTGCCCCGCACCATACCCACCACCTCCTTGATCATTTCGCGGGTAGCGCCATTTTCACCCACATCCACGTGGATTTCAAAATTAAAATTCTTAAGCCCGTCCTCGGCCTTGAGCGTCTCAAAAAGTCTTTGATAGACTACTCCGGCCACGCCTAAAGATTTTAAGGTTTCGGTGTAGATTCTTTCGCGCAAAGATTTGAAATTGGAGTGCTGTTCGCGCGTCCAAAAGTAGCGCCCGCCCGCGCCTACCCGACGCGCCACAATAGCCGTCACAAAATCGGTGCGATCCAAATAGACCTGCGAATCCGTACCCACAATAACTTGGTATTCGTGCTTCTCGCTTTCGTGCAGGTAATTATAAATATCCCGAACAACCTCGGGAACATTCATAGCGCCTTTGGACGGGCTGTAGAATCGTTGATCCATAACTATATAAATGTCTAATACCTAAATCCAAATGTCAAATTAACTTCAAATGACTAAATGATAAATAATTCATCACTTGATCTCTGGCATTAGTCATTGATTAGGAATTTGGACTTTGTTATTTGTCATTCGTTAAAATAATGACGGTCTCTGGTGCCCTGCTTCAACCACTTTCGCATCTAAAACCCGGTATACTTTAAAATATCTCTTACCCTGACGAGTGTGACAGAAAGCTTCCACCGTATCACCGTTAATGGCATAGATTTCTATATTTCTTTTTTTACGGGCTTCTTCGCCGTCTTCGGCCTTCATAGAAACATAGTCAATCTCCACCACCTGTTTGTTTTTAAAAGCGCCAGCCAGAACCGATTTAATATCTTTTTTATCTTTGACGGTGCTCCAACTGGCCGGCATGGTTTTTAAGCCATCAACACGCGACTCAAAAAGGACCGAGCCGTGATTCAAGCCGTATTCGTAAATATCTTTGGTTAATTTAACATCCTGCAGACAATATTTTTTAATTTCTTCCAACTTGCCCTCGCGATACCACTTTAACGCTTCCAAACCGTGCGAAGATTTTTGCTCGCCTAAAGTGGCGTGGGCTAAAGCGTCTAGACCTGGCCGGTAACCCAAAACCGCCTCCAGTTTTTCCATTAAATCCAAAGTGGGCGCTTGGGCCAAAACGAGGTTTTTAAAATATGGCTGTAAAACTTGGTAATCAAAATGTTTGGTATTAAAACCAATTATTAAACTGCTATCCGCCATTACTTTTTCCAGTTCGGCAAGATCCTTTTCTTCGTAGGCTTTATAACTGTCGTCGGCGTAGTTGTAGACCCCCACCACTGAAACACCCAGCAAATGAACATTGCGGTAACCGCCCACCTCGGCGAATTCTTTTTGGGTTTCTACGTCAAAAACTAACTTATTCATTCAAGATAGAATAGCAAATTAATATCATCAACTCAAGAAAACTAAAAACAAACTGCCGCCGAGCGACTTCGGGGAGGTTTGTTTAATTAAAATAGGGTGGGGCGAAATACTCCTCCCTGAGGAGCGAGGCGGCGGTTTGTTGATATTTAGCGAGAGGTAGGTTTTTCGCCTACGACCGAGATGAGAACTTTTTATAACCGAGCCAAATCAGCATCGCGAGCGCAAGACCTAAGATAATAAAACGCAGATAATCGTTCATATCGGACCAATAACGAATAGTGCCGATTATGAGCGAGAGTAAACCTCCACCCAAAAACCCGTTAGCCACCGGCGCGGCACTGATAACCAAAAAGCCAAGCCCAAGTGAAATTAGACCGAGAACCACTAAAACTATAAAGACATTGCGGTTGTAAACATCGCGCGCGGCTTCGTAGCTATCGCGGCATTTAGCCGTAGAATCACACCAGCCCTTTTGATCTATTTGAGGTTCTATGGGAATTGGACGTGATTCGCCGGAGTAATATTTAATGTCTCCAGCGCTTTCAAACCACCGTCCATCCACCGCTTCGCAGGATTGTCTGTCGGTATAGGCCTTTTGAGTCAACTCGTTTGAACAAAAATTTTCAAACTTGGGTTCTTTATAAAAAGTAAAAACCCCGTAGTTAAAAAACAAATTCAACACCACCACAATCGCCAAAGCCAAAATTATTTCTTTTATTTTCATATTATTTTGTGAATTTAAATGAATTTATAACTTTTTTAAGCATGAGATCATTCTGATAAGACCACGGAACATCCATCTGAATAAAAAAACTATTATCGGCCGAAGATATATAAATAACATGATCACCATCACCTAATCCAGGCTTTACGGCCAACCATGCAGATAACTTGTTGCCCAAAATTATTTTTTTGGGACTTTCCCAAAATTGTATTGATTTACTCCACTCGTCAAAACTTAAACTTTTTGGATTTGTCCAAATATTTAACAAGATTTCAAAATCAGTATATGAATTTAAGGTATTGCTATCCTTCCAGTTCTCTGGAGTCCATAATCCTAACTTAGCTTGATCATCACTAACCAAAATAGGCCAAGCTAAAGGATAACTGAACTCAAACCCATACTTTTCATTTCTATAAGTTTTCCAACCCACGGTTTCATTTGCGACTTTCTGACTTATGTTTGAATTCTCCGCTGGAGCATAAGCTGGTTTTTTAGAGAAATAAAAATACCCGCCGCCTAATAGCAAAACGCCCAGTACGATGATAACGATATCTTTAATGAAGCCTTTTTGATTCACCCCGTTAGACATTTTTTGTTTTGGTTCTAATACAATAATTATTCAAATCCACGCGAGATATACTCTATACAATTTTTAAATATTTAATATGTCTAACGGGGTTCATTCGGTTTAACAAAATCAACGTGCCGAAGATGATATTTTTACATGTCGGGAGAAATCTTGGACAATTTCTTTATTCTCTTTAAAATCATCAAAGCTAAAGCCGTAAACATTCAAGCGGGCAATTCTGCCTTTTTTATCATAGTCAATTACAACATTACCATTGACGTCGGAATCCGAACTCCCAGACATGCCAAAATCCATAGAAAGCACCTCGCTCTCTTTATCGTAGGAAATTTTGATGTTATTTTTCTTTTTCATGGTAGATATTTACTAATTTTAGAAGTATCAATAACCGTTATAATTTTAGTGGTGTCTGACTTTACTTCAATGGCTATTAGCAATAACCGCTGGGCACTTCTTTTGCTAGTATACAACTTTTTAACTAACTGTCTACCTTGCCTATTTAAAGATATTTTTGTTGGAAATTTTAAGGCGTCAATAACTAATTTTCTTGAAATAGACCTCTCCGCCATTCTCTTTCTGGCATGTGGTAGAAATTCATATTTCATTTTTATCCAACGCTAAAATTATTTCTTTTATTTTCATATTTTTATAAAGGTTTAAAACTAGAAACCACAGATTCAAATAACTCCGTTGATTTTGTAATCTTATCTTTAAAGATTATTTTATCTTCTTTACAAAAAGCTCTAGCTACTGGATTCATTGTTTGGATACAATCTTCCTTAGCCACGTTATCTCGCCAAACATCTTTATCAAAATCGTAATACTCAGATAGATTTATTAGAGGTTCATCTATATAACTTAAAGATAAAAAGGTAAATGGCCCGTGATTATACCCAACAATATTAGCGCTCAAACTATATGCGCCTGGGACTGCAAAATCAACAGAAAAATAAAGTGTATATGCGCCAACTTTTTTCTTGTATACAGAATTTTTCTCAATTTCCAATGTATCAGACGCAAATCCATAGTAGCCCGATCCTCCATTCAAACACGTATCTTTGTTTGTACCTTTTATAGAAAAGCCTCCACCTTTTTTACTTCCATCATTTAAATCAAAACCTACATCTAACAATGGGCCATGTTCACTACCACAAAACTCGGGGTCATCTATTCTTTCTGTCGAATAGTCACTTCCTTGCGTCCATTCTCTAGGAATATTTATAGAAAATTGCCCAAACTTAGATTCGTAGGTTTTCCAACCAACGGTTTCGTCTGCGACTTTTTGATTTGTATTTGAACTTTCCGCAGGCGCATAAGCTGGTTTTCTGGAGAAATAAAAATACCC
>CAYJTN010000032.1:0-7870 GCA_964373235.1 uncultured Candidatus Saccharibacteria bacterium | reverse complement strand
GATGCCCTCCACCGTGGAGTGTGGCGAGCAGTTCTGGTGAGTATAGGTAGCTCGCCTTATGGCTGATACTCAACCCGGCTGAAGAAAGACGGGTCTGTGAAAACAACCGCCCAATCATAGGTCAGGCCGTCATAATAGGCATCGTTCTTGACGCCGTTGATGTTGACCGAGACGGACGCATACGATGTGCGGTCGGAGGCGTAAGAGGCGCTGAAGGTATGCCGCCCTTCATCGAGGGCGTACCTGCACAAAGGGATTGCATAAGTACCATTGTGCAACCTCATACAGCGAACAGTTATAATTTGCAACTTTACTCAACTGATTTAGCCCCGGCTTGACGCAAAAAGGCGCTGGGGTCAAAAATGAAATCAATGCCGAGATGGGTTAATTAACTCACTTCGGCATTTTTATTTTATCTATTTACTTTTGTCTTTGGGCCAATATACCCAAAAGTATGACAGCGATCGCTATCACTCCAACTAAAATATATATATTAATCATAGTATTAGCAGCATTAGCAATTTGGTCCATCGTTATTCTTTAGCTAGCAATATGCTCGTCAACCAAAATATTATTGAGAAAATTAAGCCACTTGCCACCGTTATCATGTTTATGGAACCACTAATAAACGGTTCCACAAAAACCGAAGCAAAAACAACCTGGGCAATATCACGAGCAATTTCAGAAAGAGTTTTTAATTTAGCCAGTGATGATATCATATCCGATTACATAATTGTAATTATATCAACTCTAACTTCAGGGTCAAACTTTAAATTTATTCTACCGCCTTAGCCCCGGCTTGACGCAAAAAGGCGCTGGGGTCAAACCAGTTGTCCAACTCTTTCTGTCTATCCGTATAACCTCTAATATCCACCTCCCTGTTTTTATAAAGCCCAAAGTGCAGATGTTTCCTTTCCACGCCGTTTTCGCTGGTGTAAGCCGCGCCCAAATAGCCAATCAAATAGCCCGAAGTTATTTTTTGCCCCGGCGCTACTTTAATATCCCGCAAACGCAAGTGCCCGTAAATACCGGTAATATCTTTATTGCCTTCAAAACCGTGTCTTATAGCCACCACACCGCCATAGCCCGAGGCCTCTTCTACTCTAATTACTTCTCCGTTGTATATTGAATAAACCGGAACATCTCGGTTTGAATCTTCCGGATCAATTTCTATATCCACACCGGTGTGATATCCCACAAAGCGCCCCAAGCGGTAAATACCAAAAGGATTGACGGCTTGGTTTTGATAAAAATTCTTTACGGGCAGATAGACCTCCCCCGCCACCGGGTTAAAGAGCGCTCCCGCCCGGGCAGCCGCCGGATAACCCAGTTGTTTTAAAGTGGTTTCAATATATTCTTCTTCGGAAAGATTCTGGGTTTTTTGGGAATCGGCATAATTAACCAGCAGGCTGGAGCCGACTAGGAGCAAAAATAAAATAAGGTAAATGGTTTTAGAATTCATGGTCGGGGAATATCTAAATGTTTTAAAGTGTATTCCAAACTGGCGCTGATTTTTTTGCCGGGATTGAAAATTCCATCCGGATCAAAAATATTTTTGACTTCTTGAAACAACCTATACACCTCCTGCCCAAAAAATTGCTCCAAATACGGCCCGTGTATTAAACCATCATTATGTTCGGCGCTGATAGAACCTCCGAACTTTACAACCAAAGCATACACCCGCCGGCCGATTTGGGTTATAAAATCTTTGGCTTTAGGCTCGGCCAAATCCATTAAAGGAATAATATGGAAATTGCCATCGCCCACATGGCCGGCTACGGTGTAGACTAAAGGATAACCGTCTAAAATTGAATAGAGCTGGGGTAAAAATTGAGACAGATGTTCCGGCTTTACAATAATGTCGTCTATAAAAGGCGCGGTGCGCAGATTTTTTATTCTCTGGCGCAACAGGTTAAAACTTTCCCGTCTAATTAGCCAATATTTTTCGGTGTCGTAGCCGGGCAAGGCTATTTTAGTGTCCAATTTAAACTTGGCTAAAGCTTGCTCGGCCGCCCGGGCTTGGTTATAAGCTTCCGTCTCGGTTTCGCCCGAAAATTCCGCCAGCATAATCAACTTAGGCATGCCTTTCATAAATATAAGCCAAAACTCGTGTAAAAAGTTAAACATCATATGAAAAATTCCACCTTTCAGCTTTTGGGCGAGTTCCGGCAAAAACTTTATGGCCACCTTAAAAGTATGGTCATCGTAAGATTCAAAACTTTCCGGACCAAAATCTAAAACCTTGTGCGTAATCCGGGCCAGTTGACTCATGTCTTTCAAAAACATAACCAGGAGACGATGGCACTTCTTGGGTTTTACCAGTTTAAATTTTATCTCGGTGATTATACCCAATGTGCCCTGGGAGCCAACCAAAACTTTGGTGAGATCAAAAACCTTGGTTTCGGGGTTATAAACATCCCACAAATAATAACCCGAAGAGTTTTTGCTCACCTTGGGTTTGGCTTTTTGCAAAAGATCATAATTGCCAATTACTAAATTGCTCATTTGGCTGTATATTCCCCCCTCCAGATCCAACTGACTTTTTTTAGCCGCGAGTTCGCTTTCGGAGATTGGCCCAAAAACATATTCCTGGCCATCACGCAAAACCACCTTGAGCGACTCAACATAGTCTATGGTTTTGCCGTACTGCAGTGTTTTCTCGCCGCCGGCGTTATTGGCCGCCATGCCGCCTACCGTGCAAATTTCGCGCGAAGCCGGATAGCTGGGCAAAAGCAAATCCTTTTTTAGAGTTTCTTTTTCAAAGTCCCTATAAAACAGGCCCGGCTCTACCACAGCATAGTCAGCGCCAATTTCTTTAAGCTGACTTATATGTTTAGACACATCCACCACCATGGATTCCGAAAGCGGGCCACCTGTCATATCGGTGCCGCCGGCCCGCATAGTCAAAGAGAGGTTAGGCTGATGCGATTTATTATCAGCCACAAACTTAACCAGATTTTTTATATCCTCCGTGTCCTTGGGAAAAACTACAACCTGTGGTTTTACTCTAAACAGGCTGGCATCGCGGCTGTATTTCTCCAAATCGGCCTCTAACACCGTAATTTCCCCTTTAAAAAACTCTTTGATTTTACTAATCAAATCCATACCTAGATTATAACATCTTGGATAAGAACAAACCTCCACGGCCAATCTTTGGACTCTCTCGCATATGCCACTCCGATTCTTTTTGATTTCTGTATCTTAATTTTTGATTTTTGAGATTTGAGATTTGATTTTTTAACATCTTCCACCCAAAGTTCTTGGCCTAGTTTTTGGCCGTTTAGCTTTTTATCAATTTGAAAATACTTACAGACCCGGCCGGGGCCACTAACACCGGCTACTCCTCTGACCAATACCGCCGCCGGATAATCCTTTTTCTCGGTAACAATATTGAAGCAGTGGTGCAGACCGTAGATCAAATAAACATAAATCGTTCCAGCCGACCTAAACATAATTTCGGTTCTTTTGGTTTTGCCCTTATGGGCGTGCGAGGCTTTGTCGTCAAAACCCTTATAGGCCTCGGTTTCTGTAATCATGGCCGAAACAACCTCACCCGACGCCAACCGCCGGTACAGATATTTACCTAAAAGATTCTTAGCCACCCACAGCGTATTCTTGGCAAAAAAATCTGGCTTGAGTTTCATACGAACAACATTCCAACATTCTGCAGAATGTTGGAATGTTTAAATCTTATAAACCCACTCGGTTTTTGGATTATGGTTTCAAAAGCTTGGCTAAAATATCCGTGACACCCAGTTTTTTAGCCCACTGATTTAAATATCTTCTGTCCAATTTTTCCCCGGAAATTTTCAAAACTGATTCGGCATCTTCCAAATGCCTGCTTGACTTTGATTCCCGATACCAAAGCAGTTTGTTTAAAATCAAATCTTCTGGAGATATAAAATATATCTTTTGTCCATCAATTTTTCTGGCTATCCGGCGTTCAAATTCTGACCGGCCGGCTGGTGTCTTTTTCATTATCCAAAAATCAACCTTAACACCCGTTTCAGGATCAATAAAATTAAATTCACCCATCCTCTCAATAGCTTCCCGGGCGGCGTCTTCATCAACATAACCAGCTTCAGATATTCTGCGTAAAGCTTTAGCCAAAGGCACAACTTTTGGTTCAACCAACTGAATAACTATATCAACATCAAAGGTCGCCCTAGGGCGACCCCAGACCGAAATCGCAAAACCACCGGTTACAAAATATCCAATTTTAAGCTCATCAAGAACAGGCGCCACTCTAATGAGTAATTTTCCGGGATTGATTACTTCTGTCATTTAAACGGTTAAGATTAAAACAAAACATGGCTAAAGCGGAAGCCAATTTTACCTTTTTGCCGGGCGACATTTTGCGGAAAATCTCATCTTGTATATCTTGGGCTGTTTTTTTGCGGAAACGACTCTTTTTCATTATTTTGACTATACCACATTAAACTTTATAAACCCACTCAGTTTTTTGGATCATAGTCTCAAAATCAAAGTTTTTGGAAACCGATTTTTTAAGCTGGGAAGATAATTTTTTAGCCAGTTCCCGGTTACCCTCCAGTTTTAATATAGCATCCGCCAGCGCTTTTGAGTTTTTGGGTTCAACTAAAATTCCCGTTTCCCCGTTGCTGATCGCCTCACCCACTCCGCCAATATTTGTAGCCACCACCGAGACACCAGCCAGTCCCGCCTCTAAAATAGCATAAGGGAAACCTTCTTTAACCGAACTTAACACCAAAGCGTCAAAAGCCGGTAAATATTTGGCAACATCAGCAACATCGCCAACTAAAAATACCGAATTTTGTAATTTGTAATTTGTAATTTGTAATTTGAGCGTTTCACGCTCTGGTCCATCACCAAAAATGACCAGCGCAAGATCCTGGAGTTTAAAACTTGGAGCTGGAAACTTAGTTTTCAATTCTTTTACTGCCTCGATTAAATAATTAAGTCCCTTGTTGGTATAAAGCCGACCCAGATTTGCGATTAAAAAAACATTGTCGGGCAATTCCCGCCCGATCATTTTGCGGATTTCCTCTCTGGCATTTTTTCGAAAAAGAAATTGAGTGTCGACAATAGCATTGTGGATAACATATAACTTTCTGGGCGGGGCGATTTTATTTTTTAGCGCCTGATTAAAATCGTCTCGAGAAACACAGATAATCCTGTCTTGGAACTTAGCCGCCAATCGAGCGACTAAAACGGCGACCCACCACGTCCAACGCGGCAAATCCTCTTTAAAAATCCAGCCGTGGGCGGTAAATACAGTTTTTAGTTTATAGTTATTAGTTATCAGTTTATGAAAAAATGCGGCCAGCGATCCAATCAAACCGACTTTGGAACTATTTAAGTGAATAAGGTCCGGCTTTTCCTTTTTAAAAATTTCAATCAGTTCAAAAAAAGTTTTGAGATCGCCAAGGAAACTAACATTTCTCTTTAGATTTTTTATATGAATTGTTTTAATATTCTCTCTCTTTAACGCCCCAAACAAATACTCGCCGTTGGAGCCGCCCATAACCACCACAACTTCGTGACTGGACTTGAAGTGCTTAGCCAAATCAAAAACATACTTTTGCGCGCCACCCACCACGCCTTGGGTTATAACAAACAGTAGCTTTTTTTTATCTTCGGCCATGTTTAGATATTAACATGGCTAAGAACTCTTTTGTATCAAAAAATAGCATCTAAATTGCTATTTATACAAGCCTATTGACCTAAATACAGCAACCTGCTAACATGGAAATATACATATGAAAAAGCACTTCTTAGGGTTTCGTCCCTAAGCGGTGCTTTTTCTTTTACCTATCTTTTGCACAAGAGTATCCATATAAAACATCTTTTCTTTGGCCGACTTTCTTAATAAACTTGAGCATGTTTTTATATGCGGACTTAACACAGCTTCAAGTTTGTCATTACTATACAGATAACGAGCCAAAGAATAAAAGTCACCATCACTTGTTATAAGTATCGCTTTATTATAATTTGGGTAATCAATCATCGCTTGTAAAACTAAATCCGCGTCTATATTACCTTTCACACCGCCCCTACCATCTGGAAGCACTGGCTTGAATTTGAGTACAAAACCCGCTTTCTGAAGTTCATCGTATAAATCGTTATGTTCTGGTATAAAACCGATAAATAAATATGCAGTTTTAACTTTATATTTTTCAGCAAGATAAACACGAAATCGTCGCCAATCCAACATCCACCCCAAACTCTGAATCCCCTTGTAGACATTCTGACTATCTATAAACGCATAATTGTTTTCCTTCTTTTTCATTTCTCCGGCCCCGAAGGGTTACCCTTCGGAATTTAAATTTGACACATACAATCGCCCTTGCTACCATGTGGATACAAGTGCCTTCGGGCTCGCCCCGCGAGGGGCAAACAGAGAAAAACCGTCAAAGCATATCTTTGACGGTTTTTCTCATACGCTCAAATACTTCTTTATCCAGATAACCAATCTTTCGTACCAACCGTTTGGTATCAATCACCCGTATCTGCGAAAGCAACGCGCGCGCTTCTTCACCTTCTACTTTACCAATTGAGGGGCGCATGAGATGGGATTTAATTGAAGTGGTTAATGGGACCGCAAGAAATGTCTTTTTGCTTAAACCCTTCAAAACAAGTACCGGGCGGCGACACTCATCGCCCGATCCATCTTGTTCAAAACCAATATTGATTCCGAGGGAACACCACCAAATTTCGCGTTCATGGAAAAATGGCACATCGGCACGGTTGTGTAATTCTTTTTTCTTAATATTCCACTTATCAAAATCCTTTTCCATACTTTCTATAATACACCCTTACAAATATCGAACCAAAACCAACAACATCCTTACAAACTGGAGTATGTAAGGATGTTATTTCATGTTAAACACCGAGTGTTGCACACCTTAGAATGTAAGGATGTAAGGTGTTATAAGAAAATTTTATTGAGCCGCTGTTACCGATTTTATAACATCCCCTTGGGTTATTTTGCGAACAACTTCCAAACTTTTCTCATCGGCGACTTTGCCAAAAACCGTGTGTTTGCCGTTTAGGTGGGGCTGGGGGGAATAAGTGACGATGAAAAACTGGCTGCCGTTGGTGTTGGGGCCGGCGTTGGCCATAGCGATACTGCCTACATCCACCGGCAAAGATTGAAGGTTGTAATCATATTTATAGCCAGATGACTCTAATTGAGAAATAGTGGCAGCATCAACTCCAATAGATTTAGGATTTATTTCGTCTTCAAACTTATAACCCGGCCCGCCTTGCCCCGCCCGAGGATCATCGGTTTTAGATAAAGGATCACCGCCTTGAATCATAAAATCAGATATAACTCGGTGGAATTTCGTGTCATTATAAAAACCATCTCTGGCCAGCTTTACAAAATTAGCCACGGTCTTAGGCGCCGCGACCGGGTAGAGCTCCAAAACAATATCCCCCTTTGAGGTTGATATGGTAACCATTATTTTTTCCGCATCTTTCTGTTCTGGGGTCAGCTGGGTATTTTTAGAACTGCCATTTCTATCAAGAAAATAATAACCACCCCAAGCTAAAATAATAACTAATCCAAAAAATATGTATTTCATATAAAAAAACTACACTAGATCTTTAAGCTCCTCTAAAATCTCCCGCGGGATAGGGATTTGATCTCTAACTGGGCTCACGCCCGGATAGCGCCAAGCCGTAATAATATGTTTCCTTTTGCCCTGCAATTGATACATTGCCCATAGTTCTTCACCTTTAGAGAGCTGGCCCCGCGAGCGCGTAGCACTTTTACGGGGAATCATACAAGCCACGGTATTTTCGGCAACTCCATTCTCTACTCTAGTGGGCGCACGGATAATTCTTTTGACTAGGCCTTCCGAAAGCCGATAGTATTGCATCTTGCCCG
>CAYJTN010000031.1:5723-7876 GCA_964373235.1 uncultured Candidatus Saccharibacteria bacterium | reverse complement strand
GGGCGCGGTCTTTTTTGACCAAGTTTAGCTTGGTTGACTCGCGCCCTTTTAGCCGTTAGGCGGCTCGGGTGATGCAACAGCTCTCCCCAAAATCTGTCGCGGTATCATTTTTTCCTCCCCTTGGCTTAGCCCGGATTTCTTGGAGCTTCTTGGATCCCGTGAGGGACAGGCTATAAAACAAAGCTTGTCGGAAGCCTTCCACTCGGCGTTGGTCTTCTATGATCAGATTGTCGTTTCTCATCTTTTCCAACACCTTGACCATCTCGGCCCAGCTTATGCCTTTGCCCTGAATTCTGGGCCAGATTTGGTCGTTGAGTTCCAACCGGCGGTAACGTTCCCCCAGCAGCAGCAAGATCTCTCGGCAAACACATAGTTCGCCCATAGCTCATCACCTCCTTTCTTTTGCAGATTAAGTTAAAGAACTGATTGTACTAAATTTGCTTTTTTGTAATCTTCGCGGACTTTTTTAAGAACTAGTTTTTCTGCGGCGGTTGGAATATACGAAGTTTATCATATATATAAAATTAACATATTATCAGCCAGTGTGCCCAGAGAGGGACTCGAACCCTCAAGCCTTGCGGCACTAGCACCTCAAGCTAGCGAGTTTACCAAATTTCTCCACCTGGGCGGATTTTATTGAGAATCCTCGGCGGTTTTTGTTGGGATTTCAACGCGGATTCTTTTAGAAGTTTTGCTGAACCTGTTTCTTATATGATAGAGTTTAGCTTTTCTGATTTTGGAATGCGAAACTATCTCAATCTTTTTTAGAGTGGGCGAGTAGAGGGGATATATTTTTTCCACGGCCACGCCGCCAGCTGCTATTTTTCTAACGGTAAAAGTGGCGCCGGGTTCAGCGCCGTGTTTTCGGGCAATAACCACACCTTCAAAAATTTGGATTCTTTCCACCGGCCCCTTGGCCCCGCCGCCGGTTTTTTCTAAAGCTTTTTTAGCAGTTTTAGATATATTTTTTTTAGTGGTGGTGATTTCTTTGATCATCTGATGCACCTTGACCGTATCGCCCACATGGAAATTAACCAAAACAGCCGGGTTGGCTTTTAATATTTGGTATTCTGATTTTATAAATTCTTGGAGTTTATTCATGTAATATAATCCCAATGTTCCTAATGGATGCATTCTACTCGGATTATGTTAACACATGGGGGAGATTTTTCAAGCAGTTGTCCAGTTCGCTCGGCCAGGGGCTCGCAAACGAGAATTTTTCTCCGTCCGGTGAGCTAAAACTCAAATACTCGGCGTGTAGAAACATCCGGCCTAAATGTTTGGGATCCCGCCGCGGCGAGCCGTATTTTTTATCGCCGGACACCGGTAGCCCCACGGCTTTTAAATGCACTCTTATTTGATGCAGCCGGCCGGTCTTAGGTGTAACCTCTAGTAACGTGTGATCGGGGTATCGTTTTAAAACTTTCCAGTAAGTGAGCGCATAGCGACCGACGTCCTTGGATCGCGCAGCGATATTTTTGGTTGGGTCCGATTTGGATCGCGCGATATTTAGCTCAATCTTGCCACTATCTTCTTTAGGGACACCGTTAACCAAGGTGATGTATTTTTTGATTACCAAATGCTGTTGGAACTGTTTTTTTAACCATAAAAAAGTTGGCTGATTTTTGGCTACCACCATCACACCCGAGGTATCTTTATCTAGTCGGTGAACAATGCCCGGCCTAATGTTTCTGTTTTCTAAAAGATCGCCAACAGATCTAATAGGCGGATAGTGGGCCAGCAGCCAGTTAACCAGCGTGCCTTTGGGTTCGTTGGAAGAGGGATGTGCCGATAACCCCGCCGGCTTGTCTATTACCAAAAAATCATCATTTTCAAAAATTATTTTGATGTGCTTGCCCAAATACTCGTCCGGTTCTAAAGAAATCTCCGGAGGCAATTCCAATTCAAATATAATTACATTGCCCTCTTTGAGTTTCGCGCTCGGCTGAATTTTTTTGCCACTTGCCCCGTGAAGTCCCGCTTTGAGCGCGGACGAAGTGGGGTTCACGGTCGCATTACCTTTTTTGATAAGCTTTTGGATCCAACTTCTAGAGAAAGCGGGATATTTTGAATGCAAAAAAACATCCAATCTTTCGCCGGCATATTCTTTGGTAACTTTTAATTCCATTAAAGGTATTTTGGCAGAATTAGAG
>CAYJTN010000031.1:0-5623 GCA_964373235.1 uncultured Candidatus Saccharibacteria bacterium | reverse complement strand
AAAATAAGAAACGACTTTGGGCAAATGTCATTCTTAAATCCGATGGGTGGCATCTCGTTCTCCTCGTAGTGGTTGTTCCGCTTACCTCCAATCTCCAAGCGCGGTTTAATTAAGGTGGTAGAGGATAATACACAGGCCGTTGTTGCCAAAAAAAAGAGCGGTGCTATTATGGAGGCAGAATTATTAGCAATTAAGTTATTAAGTAATCAAGTAATTTGAAACATATGTCAAAAAAAGTGTTTTACGCGTTAGTGATTCTGGGTTTGGTTTTGGCTGGGCCCGCGCCGTTGGTTTGGGCTCAAGAGTCGGCTGATTCGGCTGGCCCGGCGAGTGAAAGCAAAAGTTTTAAAGATAACTTAAAATCCCGCCTGCAGGCCCAGCGGGAGAGACTTCAGGAAAAGAGACAGGCTATAGAAAATAAAGTGGAGGAGCGCCGAGCGGCTAAGCCAGCCGCGGGCGAGCGGGTGGAAAAGGTCAAAACGGAAGCTAAAAAAAGACTGGAATCAAAAAGAGCCGAGAGAGTCAAGTCTGCCGTGGGGAAGATGGTGACGCGGTTTGAGGCGGCCCTAAAAAGATTGGATAACTTGGCGCAAAGGATTGGCGCCCGTTTGGATAAACTGGCCCAAGGGGGCAAGGATGTGAGCGCTTCTAAAACAGCTTTGGACGCGGCTAAAGTTAAAGTAGAGGCGGCCAGAACCAAACTGGTTGAAGCCAAGACAGCCTTAGAAGCCGTGGCCGATTCCGAAACTCCCCAAGAGAGTTTAGAGGCGGCTAAATCAAAATTGGGCGAAGTCAAAGAAGCTGTTAAGATGGCGCACGCGGCATTAGTGGAAGTTGTTAATACTATTAAAGGCGCGAGTAAGAAGTAGAATAATTGATAACATAATCCAAAAAATCCGAATTTATCCTAATGCCGCAGATTTTTTATTCGGAGTATTGGGCTAAGATTCGTAGATTGGGATTATATTTTTATGGAAGAAACAACAAACAATCAAAATCAAAATGGTGAAGGGCAGAATAACCGCTGGGCGTGGATTATAACCGGCGTGGTGGTTGCGGCGGCGGTCGTGGCTTTTTACGTTTGGCCCCAGCAGGGCGGGGAAGACGTTTCAACAGAAAAGCCGGCTGGCGAGATGGCTCAAGAAGAAGTGGATACCTACACCGCTTCTTTGGAAGCAGTTTCTGGTTCCGACGAAGTGGCTGATATAGAAAAAGATTTAAACGATACCAACTTGAACGATTTGGATAGAGAAGTCTCTGGTCTGGAGTCGGAGGTTGGCGCCGAGTAATTTGTTAAAACGAAACCGCCCCGATCTAGGATTGGGGCGGTTTTGCTATAATAGAGTTCATGAGACTAAAAAACCGCTTAGGGGTTATCTTTTTCGTTGTTTTTATTGACTTTTTGGGTTTAAGTTTTATTCTACCGCTTTATCCCGAATTGGCCAGCAAGTTTGGGTTATCGGCTACTTTGATTACAGTCCTTTCGGCTTCGTACGCTTTAATGCAATTTATTTTTTCTCCAATATTAGGGCGTCTTTCAGACAGGGTTGGACGTAAAGCAATATTGGTTATAACCTCGCTGGGTACAGCCGCGTCTTTTTTGCTTTTTGGTTGGGCTAGCTCCGTTTGGCTTATTTTTGTTTCCAGGATTTTGAACGGAATTTTCGGTTCCAGCGTAGCCGTGGCCCAAGCTTACATTGCCGATGTTACCGGTAAACACGAAAGAACGGAAGGCATGGGCACTATAGGCGCGGCTTTGGGGCTCGGTTTAATTGTGGGGCCGGCCATGTCTGGTTTTTTGGGTCACTTTGGTTTCGGCGCTCCGGCTTTTGGCGCGGCAGCTTTAACATTCTTAAATTCTATTTTTGTTATTTTTTTCTTAAAAGAATCTCTGCCTAAAAATCTAAGAATAAAAAAGAAAATTTTAA
Source organism: uncultured Candidatus Saccharibacteria bacterium (assembly GCA_964373235.1). Lineage (GTDB taxonomy): Bacteria > Patescibacteriota > Minisyncoccia > JACQLN01 > JACQLN01 > JACQLN01. Next base: position 3,695 of record CAYJTN010000031.1, on the reverse strand, counting down.
GTTTAGAAGTACACTACCAGCAACTTATTAAGGTTTTAAAACATTCAGTGATGGGCCGGATCATATTAACTTATTTTTTAGCTATGTTCGCTTTAGCTTCGGTACAAAATATAGCCACCCTTTTTGCCGAAGAAAGATTTCATTTAACTATAGCCGAGATAGGCATTGTTTTTGCTTTAGTCGGCTTAGTTTTGCTTTTAGCGCAAGGCTTTTTGGTTGGGCGGGTAGTTAAACGCAGTGGAGAAGCCAAGGTTGTTATGGCGGGAGTTTTTTTATCTATAATTGGCTATGTTATGGTTCCCACAATTGAATATGTTTGGTTGGTGCTTTTTGCCGCAGGGTTTATGGCTTTGGGAGTTGGCTTATATGTTCCAGCTTTGAACTCCTTGATTTCTAAAAATGCTTCGTGCGAAGAACAAGGCGAAATATTCGGTGCGGCCCAGTCTTTAATAGGTCTGGCTTTGGTTTCGGCTCCAGTTTTTGGCGGCGCGCTTTACGATCTTTTTGGTAGCGGCTCGCCCTTTTTTGCGGCCGGCGGCATAACCTTGATAGCGCTTTATTTTTCTTTCTCTATTTTTAATAAATTAAGGAGAATTGAAAAAAGGGATTTCTTTAAACACTAGAATTGCACATAGATATTAGTTATTTCTATTGAAGTCCCACTTCAATAGATTTTAAACAAATAGAAAAAGCAAACTTCTTTTCGCATAATTGAATATGGCTAAAGAAATTTATCTTATATTAAACAATATTCGCAGCGCTTATAACGTCGGCTCAATTTTTAGAACAGCGGACGCTGTAGGTGTGGCTAAAGTATATTTATGCGGTTATACGCCCACACCCGAAAATCCCCAAGTGGCCAAAACTTCGCTGGGCGCGGAGAGGTCAGTGAACTGGAAGCATTGCGCCCAAGCTTGGAGGTTGGTTGATGAATTAAAATCAAAAGGAGTTAACATTGTTGCTTTAGAACAAGCCGAGGCTAGCCGGGATTATAAAAAATTAAAACCTAAGTTTCCCTTGGCAGTGGTGGTCGGCCATGAGCGCGCCGGAGTGGAAGTTAGTCTTTTAAAGCGAGCTGATTCTGTTTGGTATATTCCCATGCGCGGTAAAAAAGAATCGTTGAATGTGGCGGTGGCTACGGGAATATTTTTGTATAGTCTTAGCAAATAAAAATCTCGCCGGGGGTTTTTCCGCGACGAGACCAGAGGGTTATGTATCCTGATAGCTGTTGTTTTTGGTTAGCGTTTCATCTACCCGTTCTTTTATGATTTCCAGTGCGATGCACATTATTACCCCCAGTAATGCTCCCACCACGATGGGTATGAATATTCCTGTCTCTTTGTAATGGCCCACACAGCCTCCCATAAACCCAAAAAGCATTGCGGAAACGATGAGGTCCACTTTATTGAGGCTTATCTTTGCCATCATCACGGGTTCCTCCTTTGAAAGATCAGTTTTTTATATCATGAAAACTTGCTACTATATTAAACAATTCTAATTTTTAAATCAAACTAATGAAAAGAGTTTATCTAGATTATGCTGCCGCGACGCCGCTGGATGCGCGGGTTAAACATGTTATGGATGAGTATCTTTCGCATGGAGGTGTGAATCCTTCGGGTTTGTACCATGAAGGTCGAGAAGCGCAGAGGGCTTTGGATGAAGCCCGAAAAACCGTGGCTGGTTTTGTTGGGGCCAAACCCCACGAAATTATTTTTACATCTAGCACGACCGAATCTAATAACCTGGCTATTTTGGGCGTGGCCATGGCGAACCAGTCTCATGGTCGGCACTTGATTACTACGGCGGTAGAGCATGTTTCTGTTCTTAACCCGTTTAAGCGCTTAGAGGAATATGGTTTTGAAGTAACATATTTACCAGTAGATGAATTTGGGCGGGTCAGCGCTGATCAAATCAAAGCCGCTCTACGACCCGACACTATTTTAGTTTCAGTTATTTTTGCTTCTAACGAGATAGGAACCATAAGTCCTATAAGACCGATAGGACGAATCATCAGGCAACTAAAAAACACCGACAATTTGCCGTATTTTTTTACCGATGCGGCCCAAGCCGCGCCCCATTTAAAAATCAATGCCGATAATTTGGGCATGGATCTGATGTCGTTTAGCGCGAGCAAAATTTACGGGCCTAAGGGCGCGGCGGCCTTGTATATAAAATCGGGCACAAAAATTTCGCCAATAATGTTAGGTGGTTCTCAGGAAAATGGTTTGCGTCCGGGCACGCAGGATGTGGCTGGTATTGTGGGCTTTGCCGAGGCGGTTAAAATCGTAATATCAGAAGGGGAAAAGGAAGATAGTCGGTTGGTGGAATGGCGTGATAAGATTATTAAAGAAGTCCAAACCGTTTTGCCGGGGATTTTGTTAAATGGCCCTCCTTCGCCCAGGGCTACGGAAGGGCACAGCCATCCTCAAAAAAGATTAGCTAATAATATAAGTTTTTCTGTTCCAAATGTTAAAGGAGAAGAAATTGTTATGGTGATGGATGAAGCTGGATTTGCCCTATCTACCCGTTCAGCTTGCGATGCCAAAAACTCCACGCCACCCCATGTTATAAAAGCTATTGGTCGCACAGATGCCGAAGCTTGGGGAACTGTTAGGATCACGTTAGGGCGGTTTACTGCAGAAGATGATATAAATAAATTTATAGAAGTTTTTATAGATCAAATTAAAAGATTAAAAAACATAAAAAATGCATAAACCCAAAGAATTTAATTTAGGCGAACTAAATGGTATTTCGGCTAGAACCAACGAGATCCACGAAAAAAAGTTATACGCGGGTTACGTTAATAAACGCAATGAGGTTGAGGACAAATTATCCAAGATTAACCCCGAGGAATTGGCCGCTGGCAATCAGACCTACTCCTATTTGCGCGGACTTAAAGAAGGCGAAACCTTTGCGGCCAATGGCATGATCTTGCATCAGATTTTTTTTAGTATTTTGGGCGGCAATGGCGACCCGTCCGGCACCAAAGTTTTAGGGGCAATAGAAAAAGAATGGGGCAGTTTTGAAAATTTTAAAACAATGTTTACAGCTTCAGCTATGGCGGCGCGCGGCTGGGCAATTTTGTGCTGGGATTTTTCCGATATGAAATTGCACATCTACACCGCCGACGCTCAAAACCAAGGCGGGGTCTGGAATTGCGCTGTTTTATTAAATGTGGATGTTTACGAACATGCTTATTTTATAGACCATGGTTCCGATCGCAAAGCCTATTTAGAAGTTTTTTTAAAAAATATTAATTGGCAAAAAGTAGATGAGCTGTATGGCCAAGTAGCCAATATGAATCAATGAATATAAAGGTTGGCCAAAAACTGCCTAATTTTATCGGCGCCACTTATGATGGCCAGACTTTTGATGTATCTAAATATGCCGGAGAAAATAATATAGTTTTATATTTTTATCCTAAAGACGATACACCCGGCTGTACGGTGGAAGGTCTAGAGTTTTCCCAACTTAATAAAGAATTTAGAAAATTAAACACTTGGGTTTTGGGCATGAGCCGCGACAATTTGGATTCGCACCAAAGATTTTGCCACAAACATAATATTCATTTGCCTTTGCTTTCCGATATTGATGGTGAATATGGTCAAAAATTAGGCATACTAAAAGAAACTGGAGGTTTTATGCGCACAACGTTTTTAGTTGGACGAGACGGAAAAATAAAACATATTTGGGAA
>CAYJTN010000030.1:0-8151 GCA_964373235.1 uncultured Candidatus Saccharibacteria bacterium | reverse complement strand
GGAGGAAGTTGTAAAAGCCGAAACCCGCTCCGCCCAAATTCACTTTGGCATAACCGAAACCGAAAGTTTCTTAATCCACAAAGTTTGGAATTACGAAGGTTTTGAAATTGGAGTGGGGATTAAAAAAGTAAACTAGTTTTTGGTTCTGATTTTTTATGTCTCGAATCACATCTGTAACTGTTGAATGCAAATGCGGGCAGGGAATTTTTAAATATCATAAATCGGTATAAATGACATTCCAACATTCTGCAGAATGTTGGAATGTCAGTGTGGATGATTTGTGGTATAGTATAGATATATGATGGAGAAAGTAAAAATAAAAACAGCCCAACAATTAGAAAGGCATTTTAAGGGTGTGGCCAATCATCGGCGGATTGAGATTTTGAGATTAGTAGCTACGAGAGATGGCGTAACTCTGGAAGATATAGCCGATTTTTTGGATTGCAACTTTAAAACAATTTCAGAGCACACCAGAAAGTTAGTCCAAGCCGGTTTGATAGACAAAAAATATCAAGGCCGGGCGGTAGCCCACTCTCTTTCCCCTTACGGAAAGATTTTTCATAAGTTTATAACTACAACATTCTGATATTCTGCAGAATGTGAGAATGTTCTAAATGGATAAAGTAGAATATATTTTAAAATTGAGCAAGCGGGCTAAGAGATTAAGGCTCGCTATTTATTGTGACGGCGCGGTGGTGTTAACCGCGCCGCGTTTGGCTAGCCAAAATTTTATAAACCAATTTGTTACTAAAAATAAAAACTGGATTTTAAGAAAACTGGAGGGATTCAAACCTTTTATTCCAAGGGTATCTATAAAAAATAGTCGGCAAGATTTTGTTAAGTATAAAGATTCGGCGTTGGCGCTGGCCCAAAGTCGTGTTGAGTATTTTAACAAGTTTTATGGTTTTAAATTTAATAAAATTAACATTAGAAACCAAAAAACCCGCTGGGGCAGTTGTTCCAAAAAGGGCAATTTAAATTTTAATTACAAAATAGCGCTTTTGCCGTCGTGGCAAGTTGATTATATTATTGTTCATGAGCTTTGCCACTTGGACGAATTTAACCATTCGCGCAATTTTTGGAACTTAGTGGCAAAATCAATTCCAGATTGTTTAAAAATAAGAAAAGAGTTAAAACGTGGCGGTATGTGTTAAAATTAAACTGCATAGTTAAAGAACTTTAAAAGGTCGTAAAGTAAATTTTGAATAACTTCATATGGCAGCTAAATTAAATAAAAATAGAATAGGCTTAACAGTAGGTTTGTTTATGGGCTTGATGCATGTTGTTTGGGCGTTTTTGGTTTCTGTAGGCTATGCCCAAAGTTATTTAGACATGGTTTATAGATTTCATTTCTTGAACAATCCTTTTGTTGTTTCGCCGTTTATGATGGCTAATGCTGTAAAATTGATTGTGTTTACATCAGTGGTTGGCTATATAATGGGCTTTGTATTTGCTTTTGTGTGGAACAAGGGCCACGGCCGAGATTAATCAAAAGAGGTTTTTAATTAGAAAAAAGTAAATAGGCCACGCTGGCACGATTACTTTAGTTGTGGTAATACTAATCAACCATGAAGTCTCGCTGGATTTTCCTGTTTATTTTTATGGCGCTCACGGGGGCGCTGGTTTTGTCTGGATGGGTTTGGGGCGGGGATTGGTCCAGTAAAATAATGGGCAATATCTCCTCGGTGGCTTCGGCTCCGCCGGAAATTAACCCAATATCTTTATCTGCCTATGCCGCCAGAGAATATGATGGCCGGGAATTGAAATTGGGCTGGATTTTGGCCAAAAATGAAGCCTACACCCGTTATTTTATTACTTACCAAAGCGGCACTTTAACAATTTCCGGCATCATGAACGTGCCACGTGGCTCAGGGCCTTTTCCGGTTCTGATTTTAAACCATGGTTATATTGATCCTGCCATTTACACCAACGGCCGCGGTTTAAAAAGGGAGCAGGATTATTTAGCTCGGCGGGGTTACGCGGTTGTGCACCCCGATTATCGCAACCACGCTTTGTCTAGCAAAGATACCGATGCCGATTTAAAATTTCGCTTAGGTTATTTGGAGGATGTTATAAACGCGATTTATGCTGTTAAAAATTCCGGTCTGCCATATTTGGATAAAGAAAAAATCGGCTTGTTGGGACATTCCATGGGCGGCGGGGTGGCCATAAATGTTTTAGTCACTCGGCCGGATTTGGTTAAAGCGGCCGTGCTATTTGCCCCGGTTTCCGCCGACTATCAAGATAATTTTGAAAAATGGCTTAACCGGCGGCCGGAACTGGCCCAAAAAATTACTGAAACTTATGGCTCGCCCCAAACCAACCCCGAATTTTGGCATAATATATCAGCTATCAACTTTTTAGATAAAATTCAATCGCCCATTTTGCTCCATCATGGTACCAAAGATGAAGTTGTGCCCCCAGCCTGGTCCAATAAGTTGGTCGATCGATTAAAAGAAAATCAAAAGAATATAACTTATCATATTTACGTAGGCGAACCGCACGAATTCGCGCAAGCCTGGCCTGTAGTGATGCAAAGAACAGTGGAGTTTTTTGATATATATTTGAAGTGATCCTTTTGAATTTTTAGTCAAAACATCATCCCTCGCAGGCGACGTAAAGTCGCGTGGCGACCACGTCGCTTTACGCGACATGGAGTAAAGGAAATGGGGTGTAAAGGGATATAAGGGGAAGAAAAAGGGATGCTTCTCGAATTGATTTACTCTGGGCAGGTGCTACTTGAGTAAGAATTTATAAACCGTAAAAGCGGGGAGGTCGTTGGCGCCATAGCCGGTTATTTTTATAGCCGGTTTTTGGTTTTTAGCGAGCAAAAACTTTTCAATTTTATCGGCTGCAGCAGTGGGCCGGATTGGTTTTAGGGGCGCGTAGAGTTCGGCTTTTATAAAATACAAAGTAAAATTTTTAAAACGGGCTGGATCCCCGTGCTCTATAATATTTTCAAAATTGTCCGCTGTCATAACGGGAATGCCGTGGTAATATTGCCTTCGGCTGAATAACCATAGTATTGGACCAAGAGCAATATTGTCGTCGTAAATTAGGCCTGTGGGCTCCAGAATGATCGGTCTTTTGGCCGCATATTCTTGGGTGATTTTATCTAAATAAAGATTGGGATGTTTAGGCACGGCCTCGGAACGGCCGTCTTTAAAAATAGAATCAAAATATTTATCTAGCTTGGCCACGCCGTAGTCGGGTTTGGAGAAGGCCAAGAAATATATTTCTCCCGCTGCGGCAATAAACAGTACGATAATAGCCAGAGTCTTGTATTTTTTTTCTATTAAAGATAAAATCAAGGCCGAAGAAAAAAATGCCAGAGGTATAACATAAAGCGAGACAAAGCGAATGGCCGATCCAGTAAAAATCAAAAGCAGGCTTATAAATAAAAAAGAGATCAATATCAGAGACAGCCGTTTTCTTAGTTCTTGTTGATAGAGTGATAAAGCTAGGCCGATCACAAATAGAATCAAAAGGGGCGGGGAAAACACGGCCGGCAGATTTTCCGCAATTTTAGAAAACGGATCCAGTGTTTTGCCCGATATTTCAGCCAAGTCCCAAGGCGTTTTTTGTTTTAAAAGGTAAGCCAGCTGCAAATCAAAGTGGCCGAAGGTTTTGTACGAATAGATGTTGTAAGCAATAACTGGAGAAAAAATTATTAGGGCTAGGATCAACGCCAGATATATTTTTGAATCTTTAAAAACATCGCGCCGGTGAATAAGTAGAAACACAAGATAAGTTGGGATTAGAAAAATGGCTATATATTTGGTTAATAAAGCTAAGCCCAAAGTCAAACCGAACAGAGGCCAGTGTTTGCGATGCTCCAGTAGCTTTAAAAAACAATAAAGATTCAAGAGGATAAAGAAAAAAAGAACGGATTCCATCATGGCTAGACGCGACAGCGAAACATGGGCAAAGCTAAGGGCGGCCACAAAAGCCGAAATTAGGCCGGCTGATTCTTTTTTGAAAAGTTTTTTGCTTATTAGGTAAATTAAATAAATAAAACCTGTGCCGAAAAGCGCCGAAGGCAGGCGGGAAACAAAAAGCGAATCGCCAAATATAGAAAAGAAAATATGCTGGGTTAGAAAAAATAAAGGTGGATGGTCGTGGAAAGAAAGTTTTAACCACCCAGGCAAGCTACTTGCCTGTCCCGAGTTTGCCGAGGGAATGGTACCATCTGCGAGCCACTGCACCGGCGTGGTCTGAAAAGGGCTTTCCAAGTAATCCAGCCAGCCGATAGATCTGAAGGAATAGAGACCCTCGTCAAAAACCAGCTCACCCGAACCCAAACCCCACAGGCGCAGAAATCCAGCCGCTAACAGTATCAATATTAAGATTTTGTTGTTTTTAGACATTCACCATACAGTCTATCGCAAAACTTACTCCTGCGCTCGCCAGGGAGGGGATCTTAACCCTCCCTATCTTATTAAACAATCCTCCTTGAGTTCGCTCAGGAGTAAGTTTTGCTATAATTTGCTATACTTTTTTCCATGAAATCAGTAGAGGGCATCATTTTAAAGAAAACACCGCGGCGCGAGGCTGATGCTGTTTTTACTCTTTATACCAAAGAGCATGGCTTAATGGAATTGCAGGCCAAAAGTGTGCGTAAGGCAGGCGGCAAGCTAAAGGCCGGCTTAGATTTATTTAATCACTCACAAATTTTTTTTGTGCCGGCCAAATATTTACCCATAATTACAGATTTTAAAATAAAAGATTCGCACCAAGTTTTAAAAAGCGATCTTTACCGCATAAAACTGGCCACGACCGCGGCTACCCTAGTGAATAAGATTTTTGAGCCGAGTTTAGCCGATGAAAAAATGTGGTCAAAATTAAAAAATTATTTTGGCGAGTTAAACCGCGGTTTTTTAGACAGGGAACAATTAAGCGGCCGATCGTATTCTTTTTATTATCAAATACTGGTATTGAATGGTCTTAAACCGGAACTCGCCCAATGCACCGCCTGTGCCAAAGCTATTTGGAGTGATAAACTCACTATTTCTTTAATCAATGGCGGTTTGGTTCATTATGACTGTTTGAACAAAAGTGTACTACCCTATGAGATAGCCAACAACACAGTGGTTTTGGCGCCCGCGGTGGTCAATTTGGCGCAGCGGCTGGGTGAGTTTCAAGAGCCGGATTATAAAGTAGACGAAAACACCCAAAATGGATTTAAAAAACTAACCCAGATTTTGTTTGAGTATCACTTTGGGCTTAGTCTCGGCAAGCTGATATAATGTATCTATGGCTGATTTAGAGGAACTTCAAAAGAAACTTTATACCCCCGAAAAGCCGACTCGGCCAGAAGCTAAGCCGGAATTGCCGTCAGCGGTGCCTCCCGCACTTCCGCCCTTACCCGACGATGTGACGCCCTCGCCGGCCATTTGGAAAAGAATATTTTTAGGGGCGGCGGTTTTTTTGATGCTCGCGGCCATGGTGGCCGTGTATATTTTCTTTCGCGGTTTTTACGCTTTTAGAAAAGACCAAGTGGAGCTAAAACTGGTAGGGCCGACCGAGGTTGTGGCGGGCGAAACAGCTATTTGGAAATTGAGCTTAGTCAACAAAAACGAAACAGAACTCAAAGAAGGCGAGCTTACTTTTCAATTCCCCGACTTTGCTAAACCAGTGATTGCTCCCGGAGAATCCGAACAATTTAAAACGAGCGTGCTTAAACAAACTATGGCGGTGCCCGAGCTAAAAGCTGGCGGGCTTTTTGAAAGGGAATTTAAGGCGGCGCTGTACGGCGGTGAAAATTTTGAACGCCGGGCCCAGGCGGTGTTTAAATTTAAACCGTCCTCGGGCAATATTGTTTTTGAATCAGTGGCTACGGCGGTTACCACCATAACTTCTTTTCCGGTAATCTTGGCCGTGGAGGCCGTGCCCGAAACAATTTCGGGCGAAAAAGTGGAGGTCGTTTTTAAGATAAAGAACGAGAGCGAGACTATTTTTCAAAATCTAAGAATCCGTTTGGAATATCCGGCCGGCTTTAGGGTGGAAGAGACTTCGGAAAAGCTGGCTGATTTTAATAATGTTTGGCGTTTAGACGAAATCCTGCCCCAAGAATCAAAAGAACTGGTTCTTAAGGGGCTGGTTAGCGGTTTGGAAGGGGAAAAGAAAGTTTTTAGGGCTTTTACGGAAGGTTTGGAGGGCGCTAATTGGAGAACCTATAAAGAAGCCAGCGGCGAGGTAAAATTGATTATGCCGCCTTTGGCTTTATATTTAAATACCAGTCCCGAGGGCGCAGATTCGGCGCGTCCGGGTGAAACCGTAGCTTATAAATTGATGTGGCAGAATAATTTGGATATACCCTTGGCCAATTTAACGCTCAAAGTAAATTTTGAAAGCGATAATTTTGATCTGGCCTCGCTTCAGCCGGCGGTGGGTTTAAACCCCTCGGCCAAAACTTTGACATTGAATAAAGATAATTACGCCAGATTTTTTGGTTTACAACCTCTGGAAAGAGGCGAGTTGACTTTAAAGGTTAAAGTCAAAGAAAACGTGTCGGGCGAGGCCAAACTGCCGCTTTCGGCCACATTGGAATCCACCACCAAACCCGAAGGTCTTTCGGTTTCCAAAATTTTCTCCAGCCAGAATTTAATATTGGATATTCTAAAATAGAATGCAGAGTATAGAGAATAAAATATGGTTGATTCAATAGATAAAATTGTTTCTTTGTGCAAGCGGCGGGGATTTGTGTATCCCGGTTCGGAGATTTACGGCGGCTTGGCCAACAGCTGGGATTACGGCCCTTTAGGCGTGGAATTAAAAAACAATATTAAAAATTTATGGTGGCAGAGGTTTGTCCATCGCCGGGACGATATTGTCGGCTTGGACGCGGCTTTAATAATGAACCCAAAGGTTTGGGCAGCCAGTGGACATCTTTCTAACTTCAGTGATCCGCTTAGGGAATGCCGGAAGTGTCAGATGCGGTTTAGAGCAGACGAGTCTGATAAATCCGAAGCACGAAATCCGAAATCCGAAACAAACACTAAATTACAAAACAAAAATAAATGCTCAAATTGCGGAGGAGACTTAACTCCGCCCAAACAATTTAACTTGATGTTAAAAACTTTTCTTGGTCCAGCCGAGGATAGCTCCAATACGGTTTATTTCCGGCCCGAGACGGCTCAAGCCATGTTCGTTAATTTTAAAAATATTTTAGACACCACTCGCCAGACCATTCCCTTTGGCATAGCCCAAATCGGCAAGGCTTTTAGAAACGAAATCACGCCCGGCAATTTTATTTTCAGAACGCGTGAATTTGAACAAATGGAAATTGAATACTTTATTAAAAAAGATACTTGGCAGGAAAATTTTGAACACTGGCGCCAAGAAATGCTCGCTTGGCTGGAGCATATCGGTATTGATCTAAAGCACATACACGAATTGGAAGTCCCAGCCAAAGATCGGGCGCATTATTCTAAGCGCACCATAGATTTTGAGTACGACTTTCCCTTCGGCCGCAAAGAACTTTATGGTTTGGCCTACCGCACCGATTTTGATTTACGGAATCACGAAAAGGTCTCTGGCCAAAACCTAAAGTATCGCGAACCTGCTCCGACGCCCGAAGGGGGTCGGAGTCCCGGCCAGAACCCCGACGGTACCGTCGGGGGGGCCGTCGGGGAAGAGTATTGGCCTCATGTGATTGAACCCACTTGGGGTGTGGATCGTTCGGTCTTGGCGGTGTTATGCTCGGCTTACGATGATACTGACAAGGATAGAACCGTGCTTAAACTCAAACCCAGTTTAGCGCCCTACAAAGCTGCAGTGTTTCCCTTGGTGGCTAACAAACCTGATGTGGTTAGTAAAGCCCGTGGTATCTACAAACTACTAACTACTAACTACTCACTACTTCCTATTGCTTGGGATGATCGCGGTAACATCGGCAAGCGCTATTATTCGCAAGATGAAATCGGCACGCCTTATTGCATCACCATAGATTATCAAACCTTAGAGGATGAAACAGTAACCGTGCGAGATCGCGATACCGCAAAACAAGATAGGGTAAAAAGTGGTGAACTTGTTACATACTTGACACAACGCATTTCTATATGATAGTATAAAAATAAGCTCAAATAGGGCTTAACTTGTCCTTCCGTAGCTCCGCTAAGCGGAGCGAAGGAGGAATAGTACTCTAAAACC
>CAYJTN010000029.1:5177-8760 GCA_964373235.1 uncultured Candidatus Saccharibacteria bacterium | reverse complement strand
CGGCATTGATTGCTCGCTGTGCGATCTTTTGGCTTTGGGTCAGAATATTTTTAATTTTGTGGTGATAGATTTGGTGCCGGTGGTGGCGATAGTTTTAATTATTTGGAGCGGCTTTATCATTTTAACGGCGGGCGGCAATCCCCAGAACGTATCTAAGGGGCGCAAGATGATTACCAGCACCGTCATCGGCATTGTTATTGTTTACACGGCGTATCTGGCGGTTTCGTTCGTGATCAAGTCTATCGCCGGCGAGAGCAGCGTGGCCAGCTCCAGCTTTAGAGGCAATCAATTTGTGGTGCAATGCACCGGCGGCGAAATAGAAGACGTGGCCACCAAATTTTTGCAGGGCGGGGCTTTAGACATTGGGGAAGAAATACCCGAGAGCGATGTAGAATTGGCGCCGGACGTGGGCGCGGAAAAAAACGATTTTGAATTAGGCGGTGACGGCAGTGAGGCAGTGATTATAAAAACTAAACCGGGCGTAAACATGGAGGATGTAGATGAAAACGTAAAAGAAAGCTTAAGAGAAGCCGCGGTGGATGCTCGGTCTAACGGTTTAGACTTGATAGTGGCTGATGGTTTTAGAAGTTTGGAGGAACAGCAATCTTTGGTTGAACAAAACTGCCAGGATCCTGATGCCGACAGATGTGTTCCTAAATCGGGTCGCAATCTTACATGTGTTCCCAGAGATACAGATGGAAATGGCAGTGTGGATGGTTCAAACTGCCGCCATACCACTGGTCAAGCGGTGGATGTGTGGGGTTATATCAGAGGAGGGGTTGAGAAGTGCTGTCAGGGTCAGGCTATACAGATAATGAAATCCAACGGGTTTTGCGTCTTAAAGGGGGAATCTTGGCATTTTGAGCTTAAATCAAATCTGCAAAACCAAGGCGATCGAATGAAGGCTTTTAATTGCTAAAATGCGCTAGTTGGTTGTTATAAAAAATTAAAAAGTATAGAATTTATATAATGCTTAAGTTTTTTGCTGTTTTTGTCTTTGTTGTTTTACTTGTGCTACCGGCTTTTGCTGTAGCGGAACATGTTGTTGGGCATGGCGGAGGAGAAAGTGTAAACTCTCAAGACGGCGGCCAGTCGGTTCTCACCAACCCTTTGCCCTTTGAAACCATTCCCGAAGTTATAAATAAAATAATTGATTTTTTGGCTTACCTGATCGGTCCCATCGCGGTTATAATGATTGTTTATGCCGCCTACCTTTTTGTTTTAGGGGGCACCAATCCGGATAATGTTAAAAAAGCTCGCAGTATCATCCTTTATACACTTATAGGTATTGTGGTGGTGGTTATGTCTAAAGCCATAGTTTATGTAACCTGCAGTATCTTAGGTATTAGCTGCTAGAAAAGTCTGATTTCTCTGGCTTGTGGAGTATTATTTTGATAAATTTTGCTTTACGGGTATAATGTTAGTAAATAGGTCGATAAACAAATTTACATTTCTTTTTAGATCCTATGAATAGTATCAATCGCCTGTTTTGGAAAATCACCACGCCAGCGGTCTTGGCTTTGCACGGCTTAAGCGCTTTAGCCCAAACCATACCGGATGTTGCTCCGTCAACAATAACCGACAAAACCGGATTAGAAAATAAAATAACCAGCATTCTTAACTCTGTAATCGGGCTTTTGGGAATTGTTGTGGTGGTGCTTATTGTCTACGCCGGCTTTTTGTATGTGACGGCGGGTACCAACGAAGACAATACCAAAAAAGCCAAGTCTATATTTACTTACGCTATGATAGGTTTGGTTATAGCCGTGTTATCTTACACCATAGTCAACGTCGCGGTTAGTTTTATAGGCGGCTAAGGTAGTGACGTTTTTGCAAGAATGAAAACCCCGCTAGTGAATTTCCGATTTATTCAATTGGCTTTCTAGAAGAAAGCCTTTCGGAAGTTCTGCTACGGGGATAAAAGCCCCTCCGATTTCGGTCGGAGGGGTTTTGTGTTTTACTTGGCAAGTTAATACTCCTCTATACCCTCTGCTTTTATGGGGAAGATTTCAGTATGCCCATCTTTATCCGAACGAATTTCAAGATATTCGCCGGCACTTTTCAGTAACACATTAGGATTAGCCGATTGCAATTCTTTGTTGTCCAATGATATAGAACGTTCTCCGTTTTTCCACCATCGGCTTATGAATATTCGGTCATCTCTAATATATTTGGTGTCTATAAAATTACCGGGTATGTTGAAATAGAGAAAAAGCCCGCTCGGTACGTAGATTTTGTGCCACTGGTTGGCTTTAAGCTGGACGGGGATTATGTCTTTATCGTAGGCGAAGTATTTTACCCCATCCTCCTCATAATAGAAATCAGGCCGAGCTATGGGTTCTCTAAACTGTTCATCAAAACCTTTTATTCCTTCCGATAGCCGGTTGAACATGTTGGGTAATCCGAATGACAGCAGAGTTAATATTAGTACAGTAGCAGATACAACGGCATAAAACTTTGCCGAAAACAACCTTGCCCCTAGGGCAGAGCTTAAAACAACTGCCGCCGCGGCCAAGAACAGGGTCAGCACGCCATCGGGGTTGTTGCTAAAATCCGTATTTACAATACAGATGGAAGCCATTATTACCATTATGTACAAAGTGCCGAAGGATTTGAGGTAGTGTTCGCCGCCTTTGATTGGGTTTGCCGTTTCGCCGCGCGCCATGCCGATTATTATTCCCAGCGGGGCCCATAGGAAACCCAACACAGCCGTAAAGATAACCGCAAACACGGCAGCGAAATAGCCAAAGACGGGATACCCGGTTTCTGCTTTCAGTATTATGAAGCCACAGGTGGTTATTATCCAGAGTACAGCCGTGATGGCTAATGATTTGACATAAGCCGGTGCGGTTGCTTTGATTTTTTCGTAGGTTTTTTCAGCTCCCAGCACGGCTATGTCCAGCAGGAGCTCCAGAGTTTTGCCTAAAGACGGCTTATTGTCTGCCATGTTCGGCCTCCTTTACGGTGAACATGCTGAACTGTTTATGGTGAATTTATTGAATCGTTCGGTTTTTTGAGCCGGTCGCGGATTGTTTCCAGCTTCCGGTTTAGAGTTTCTATAGCTGGCACCACAGACGCGTAGGCTGGGTCTTTTTTATCTTGGGTCATATCGGCAATTTCTTTAAGCAGAGACAATTCTTCTTTGATTCTGGCGGCTTCTTTCCGGGGATCTTCGGCTTTTCTTAAGCGCTTGGCCACTATAGCCATAAAGTTTTGTGAAAGATCGCTGGGAGAATTGCCTTTCAGGCTGGCCGATAGAAATTCCGATAGATCGGTTAGTTTCTCTATGCCCAGCGAAGCCAAGAGAGGATATTTTTCGGTGTGGGCTTCTATGAACCCTCGCGCGGCTCCGGTTAAGGACTCAAAGAGTTGCGATTTTAAAACACTATCTTGAGGTATGGTTGCGGCCAGATCGTGGGCTAACCTTATAAGCACTGGGTCCAATAGGCCGATTAAACCCGCCCAAACTTTTTTGTCCGCCATAGTTTTACCTCCACTGTGGTGAGCTGGCTTGCTCCGAGCTTGTCGAGGCAGTCGAACCATTTTAGTTTTTAAGGAGCAGGCAAAGAACAATGTTTATATA
>CAYJTN010000029.1:0-5077 GCA_964373235.1 uncultured Candidatus Saccharibacteria bacterium | reverse complement strand
AAAGAACAATGTTTATATATATATTCTATATGATTACTCAACAGATAAAAACCCCTGCTAATTATTATCGGCAGGGGTTTCTTTTACCTCTTGTTAGTTAGAAAGAGCATCATTCTAGTAGGTTATTTCGACCGTAGCCGGCACTTGGCTGCGTAACCGGAACCTTGACGACGGTAGTACTTTGGTTGTCATGGTACCCAAAATATTGCCTTGTTTATCAACTTTTAGCCATTCCGTGCCAGTCGCGCGGACAATCTCGCCGTTGGGAGATTTCATTTCTATCCAGTTTCCTGCCGAGCAATCGTAGTGAAAGTTGACGCCTCCCGGCAGAACAACTTCCGCTGACCACCGGTCCGGCTGTGTTTGCAGAACTTTTTTCCGGCTGGTTGTCTGGGCCTGTTGCGCCGTGGCTGAACTGGCCGACTGTGTTATTTGGGACCAACCTGATTCCAACAGCCAGTTTAAGGCCACGAAGACAATGAGCACAGCCGCTATGCTCCAGCCGGCGCTTTTGAGGGCGGCTTTGCCGGTTATCGCTGCCGTTATCAGCAGTATGACCAGCAAGATCGCTATTACAAAAAGAAACTTTCTGGGGTTGGAATCCAGAATCTCATCCAGCCACGATTTTGCCGGAGCCGTGGGTTCTTTCTGATGCACATTGGTAGCCGACGACCGTAGGAACTTTTCCAACTTGCGCAGCGCCTCGGCACTGTCGTTGACCGTTTTATACAACTCGTCTCGGGAAACCCCCCCCGCCCGGTAGTCTTTAGACATTTTGACCAGTCTGGCGGTTATTTCCCAACCGACGCTCCTCTCAACTTCTTGCAATACCTCGGCGTAGCCTTTGAAAGCTTCTCTGGCCCACGGTCTTATCTTTAAAGAATAGGCCAGATCTTCATAATCCTTTCTCTCGTCCAGCGCCGCCATGGTATAGGGCGCTTGTTCGAGAAGATACGACTTGGCCATGATAGTTACAATGATAGTTACTATGACTACGCCGACAATTACACCCACAATAGTAAGTGTTTTTTTCCAGTCCATCACCCACCTCCTTATTTTTTGAAGATTTTTCTGGCCGCCTTAGTGGCAACTTCGGTCACAGTTTCGGCCGCCACTTCCGCGGCAGTTTCGGTGATTATCTTGCCCACGCCGGGGATCATGCTTTTAGAACCTCCGCCTTCTTTCTTTTCGTCGCTACGGGAGCGTTCTGGAGGCATGTCTTTGGAACTGCGCGTGCGTTGGCGCTTAAAGGCCAGGGCGATTTCTTCTCTTTGGGCGAGTATTCTATAGACTGCCGCGACGCCAAAGAGCAGAAACCACGCTTGCCAAAATGGGCCGCTCCATTCCCAGCGCCAATCTGTTTGCGGTCCGTTCATCTCTTCGTTGGTAAGAGCCTGGCCATGTTTTTGGAAGTTGGCCCATCTTTCTTCGGTTAAGGCGTGAGCCGATCGGCTTGGTTTTTCCGGCGCGTTGAGAGTGAACGCAATGCCCAAGACCAGCAGAATTCCCAGAACGGCCAAAAAACAGTTACCTCTGAAATTGTTGCTGGCCCGGAATTTTGCCCAGAAAGATACTGAACCATGTGCTCGGTATCCTCTTTGCATCTCCGCCGCTCTGGCTCCAACTTGCCAGTTGGATTCCCCCTCGCCTCTTTCTGCGGAGGCTATGTGCATCAGTCTCCACAAAGACGGACCTTTGAGGCTGAGTGGTTCGGGTTGTTCTTTGGCGCCGGCCACTTGAATGGATACCTCGCGGTATTTTTCCGTGAATTGAACCGAATGTACGGCAATGCCGTTATTTGTCGGCACGGTGGTAGCGGTGCCGCCATTCAGAAAAACCACGGGCACCTCTTTCATAGGCGAACCGTCTTCGGCAGTTACAACAACGGAAATTACATAGTTGCCGTTTTGGCCCGAAGTGTTCACATCCACATCGCCTATTTTTTTGGCGGATCTAGACTTGTCATCTTTTAAAAACAGTCTTTTTCTGGCGCGTTTGTCGGTGTTGACGATCTGCGCCTCAAAAAAATGATTGCCTTTGGCCAGATTGGAAAATTCCCTGGCGATACGTCCGTCATCCTCCGTGATTTCCGTGTCACCAGACTTTAAGCCGTTATGATAGAATTGAACTTCTACACCTTCTATCGGTTGGGCTTTGTCGTCGCTCACTAGAGCGACGGCGGTGAGCGACCAAACATCGTTTTCCTTGTTCGGTTCACCCAAATCCAGCCGGATTTTGTAATATCTCACGGCGGATCCAGCCAGGGCCGTAAATCCCATTTGGGCCATTAGGCGCCTCCTTTTAATGTTGTTTAGTTTTCAAAGCAACTTGCCATTTTCTATCATGGTGATATAATATATCAAAACAATGTAAAAGTCAATCCCGTTAGAAACCACGCCCGCGCTATGCGCGCCCAAGGGGCTTAAGGGCGAGCTGTTTCTAATGGGGTCAATATTTTTCGAGGATCCCGTTTTTCTGCGAGTCGTGTATTTAAGGGCGAGTGGTGAAATTGGCAGACACGCTAGCTTTAGGAGCTAGTGCCGCAAGGTGTGTGGGTTCAAATCCCACCTCGCCCACAATTGTCCCCAGCACCACGTTGGAAAAGTCAGTCGTCTTTGGTAAAAAAACTACCGCGAGATGGCGACCGCCATCTCGCGGTAGCTTCTATATTGAGTGCCGAATTTTCAAACACCGGGTGTTTGATATTAGATTGATTCGTCTACCACCTGCACCTGGAGTTTCCTTTTGCCGAATTCTTTGGCCAGTTCTTTGGATTCAAACCAAACATCCACTTTTTCGGTGTGCCTGCGGGCCATGCGGTCTTTGACCACGAATATTTTGTCGCCAAAATACTCCGGAATTTTTATTTGAGTGCCCAAGGGCAGAAAGTTGGCCGCCACAATGCCGTCGCGCACGTATTCGCCCGAAGCGGTAATAAACGGCGTGCTGTCGGTTTCATCCACGCTGGAAGAATAAGCGGTTACGAAAGTTTCGTAAACTCGCGTTACGCCAATCAAAGGCTGACGCGCCGACATCAAAGCTATACCCTGAATGGTTACCAGCTCGTCCCCGGTTTTATCTTGCAGTTTTTCGGCCCAGACCATCGGAGCTAGTTTAGCTCTTAGCCAAGAGCTAATACTGTCCGTGTCAATCAAAGCGGCGTGGGCTTGGGCTGGTATAGCTGTAAAAAAAACCAGCGCCAGAATTAATCTTAAAATGTACGCTTTTTTAATGGTGTTTTTCATAGTAGGTTTTGGATAGATACGCCCCGCTCTAAGTCTAGCCGTGAGCCATCACATTCAATGTTTTTCAAGCAATACGCCTGCGGCTCCCGATACTGTCTTAAGCCAGTAATTACCAGACTTAGGGCGGGGTTATTGTTTGGCGTCTGTTCGCTAAAGCTCACAGGCCAAGCCAATAAAAAACCGCGCCGAAACGCGATATGTTGCAATACTAGCATATTTAGTATCACTTGTCAATAGGGGGTATGGTATGCTATATTTACGCTAGGAAGGTAGCAGTAACCCAGTAATTAGTAAATAGTGGTTAGTAATTAGGGGTCAGCGGGCCTCTGTAGTGAAATGGATATCACGCGACGCTTCGGACGTCGTATTCCGGGTTCAAATCCTGGCGGAGGCGCAGATAAAATCAAAATTTAAATATCAAATATCAAATATCAAAAATATTATGGAACGTAGAAAAAGAATTTTAACTGGAGACCGTCCTACTGGCCGCTTACATCTTGGCCATTACGTGGGCACACTTAAAAATCGTGTTCAGCTTCAAGATGAATACGAGACTTTTATAATTCTGGCCGACCTGCATACGCTTACGACTAAACCCGAAAAAGAAAACATTCAAAAGCTAAACGAAAATATTCGCCAGCTGATGCTGGATTATTTGGCCGTGGGTTTAGATCCTAAAAGAGTTGTTTTTTACCGCCAGTCGCAGGTGCCCGAAGTCGCCTATCTCTATCTTTTGTTTTCTATGCTGGTTAACAAATCTCGCTTAGAAAGGGTGCCGACTTTAAAAGAAATAATGCGAGATTTAAAAATAGATAATGCTTCGCTGGGGCTGTTATCGTACCCGGTTTTACAGGCGGCCGATATTTTAATGGTGCGGGCTAATTTAGTGCCGGTGGGGCGCGATCAAGAATCACACATAGAAATTACACGCGAGATTGCCGAAAAATTCAATCGGATGTACGACAACATTTTTCCTGTCCCCGAAGCACTGATAGGCAATGAGTCGGTTAGTTTGATAGGCACAGACGGCCAAGCCAAGATGTCTAAATCTTTAGGCAACTGTATTTATCTTTCTGATTCCACTGAAGAAGTTAAAAAGAAAGTAATGGGCATGTATACCGATCCTAACCGCATACACGGCAACGAACCCAGCCAAGTAGAAGGGAATCCGGTTTTTATTTACCACGATCTTTTTAATACAAACAAAGAAGAAGTTGAAGAATTAAAATCTCGCTACCAAAAAGGCACAGTTAAAGATATAGAGGTTAAGGAAAAATTGGCTATAGCAATAAATAATTTTTTAGAACCTATTAGAACTAAACGCGCTGAATTCGAAAATAATCCTGAACTTATAAATCAAATTTTATTAGAAGGTACTGCTAAAGCTCGTACCGAAGCAGGGGAAACTTTGAAGTTGGTTAAAGAGGCGATGGGATTGATGTAAACCTTATTTATATATATAATTAAACCAAGCTCAAATAGGGCTTGAATAGTACCCTTTAACTCAATCAGATGGAGGTATGCGATGGGAAACGTCGCGAGCCGTATCTACAAGCCTTCGGATTTTTCCGCGGGGCAGATGCACGAAATGTTGGTCACTCTGGGCAAGAGAGGATTCTCGCCCGAGATGGCCACCGAATTGGCCAATGGCCAGTCGGGCAAAGCCGAACAAGTGGTGAGCATTTTTTCAGTAGTACCGGACATTTCTTATATTATCGCCGACTGGCAAAACTTCTACAAAACGCATTTCGGCTACGAACTGGATTTTTCCAGTGTGCGCATTCCCGAAAGCCGAACCGGTTTTGACCGGCTCATCGTGGTGGCCAAAGATC
>CAYJTN010000028.1:2925-8833 GCA_964373235.1 uncultured Candidatus Saccharibacteria bacterium | reverse complement strand
TTGCCGCCTATTCGCTCTTTTTGATAAAATTCTCCGCCAAAGGCGGACCAGCCTCCCATTCAGGGTTTGAGACCCATCAGGGTCGAATGACTGGCTGGAAAATATTGGCCGGAAACATAGCGGCGCTATTTGGCGGGGGATTATCGGGATTCTTTGCCGGAATGTTTGGCATTGGCGGAGCAATCCGTAGCATGTTTCTGACCGCGTTTGATTTGCCAAAAGCCGTTTTTATTGCCACCGCCGGAGCCATCGGGTTTTTGATTGATTCAACTCGTATCATTACCTACTTCACTGGCGGAGCAACATTGCCTCAAGAGCTATGGTACGGATTGCTCCTTTTTATTCCGATTTCCTTTTTAGGTACGCGGATTGCCAAGAATATCGTGGACAAAATTCCTCAAAATAGGTTTCGAGCAATAGTAGCAGTGTTTTTACTGGTTATTGGCATAAAACTTTTGTTTTGGCCCTAAGTTTCAAAGTGGTGTCGGAATTAGCTGGAGTGATTGGTTCAACTGTGCTCACCACCGGCGGGTCGTTAGATATTTGGTATGCCGGGCTGGTGAAGCCGGCGCTCAATCCGCCGAGTTGGATATTCGGGCCGGTCTGGACAACACTTTACGCGTTGATGGGCGTTGCGCTTTTCCTCAGCTGGTCCTTCAAGGCGCCTCAGGATAAAAAACAACATTCTCACATTCTGCAGAATGTGAGAATAAGGATAAGATTATTAGCATGAGTCGGCGATCGCCGACTCATGCTAAATACCGCATTAAACAGAAACAGATGTAGCTGTTTTGTTGTGTTTTTGATCAATTTAACCTCTTGGATTTTCCCGTGGTTATACCTACAATAGAGTATGAGAATCTGTTATCTTAACCACGATCTTAAAAACACCACCGGCGCGGGCCGGTTCTGTTTATTTTTAATAAAAGAGATAAAAAATATTCTGCCGGAGGCTGAGATCACGGTTTTAACTTCTGAATACAATGGGCACACTCTGGAAAAGGGTCTGATTGGACAGGGAGTTTTTGGTCTGATTTTTACTCTTTTTAAGATCAGAAAAGTTTTAAAGGACAGCGATATTATTCACGCTCTAGACGGCTGGCCTTACGGTGTGCTCGCCACCCTCGCCGTTTTAGGGTTAAAAAAGAAAGTGATTATAACCGCTATCGGCAGCGGCGCCGTGGCGCCGCTTTACAGTTTTGGGCGCCGGCCACTCGTCAAATGGGCCTACCGCCGGGCTAGCCAACTTACCGCTGTCAGCCGCCACACCAAAAAAGAAATTCTAAAGATCGTGCCTGATCTAAAAATAACTGTTATTAATCACGGCGTTGACTCCGCAAAATTCCAAGTCCCAAGTTATAAGTCCCAAGTTACAAGTTACCAGCCCTATATTCTTAGTGTTGGTGCCTTAAAACCCCGCAAAGGTTTTGAATATTCCATTCGCGCTTTTGCCGAAGTATCAAAACAGTTGCCAGATCTTAAGTACGCTATTGTAGGCAATGGTCCGGAGTCCAAAAATTTAAAATTTAAAATTAAAAATTTAAAATTAGAGAACCGAGTAATCTTTTTAGCTAGTCTTTCAGAGGGAGAATTAATTGAGTTATACCAAAACGCCGAACTTTTTATTCTGTTGCCCCAAGACGTGGCTAAAGATATAGAAGGCTTTGGTTTGGTTTTTCTGGAAGCCGCCGCCTGCGGTTTGCCGGTTGTTTCGGCTAAAGATAGCAGCGCCGAAGACGCGGTTCTAGATGGCAAAAACGGAATTTTGGTGCCACCGCAAGACGCTTTTGCCGCGGCTGAGGCCATGATCAGGATATTATCCGATCAAAAATTTAAAGAGTCCCTTGCCGCCGCCTCGCGGGAGTTCGCCCAGAAAATGAGCTGGCAAAAAACCGCTTCGGAGTACGTTGAATTCTATAAAATATCAGAGTAATCCTTCTTAAACTCGCGCCAACCACCCCACAACATTCCAACATTCTGCAGAATGTTGGAATGTCAGTGTGGACGAGTCGTGGTATAATACTTTTATGATGAACTACGGTTTCGGCCAGATGATGGGGGGCGGAACCTCCGGCGCCATTATCGGATTGGTGGTGCTGGTGGATCTGGTTCTTCTGGGAGTCTGGCTCTGGAAACAAATCAATAAGTAAGTAAGAACCTCCAACGAACAAAATCCAACAACCGTGGTTGTGATCCAGTCACTAGCCGCGTGTTTTATTTTTGCGCAAAGAGAGAATCAGCGCCGCGGTGCCCGCCAAGAGGCCAATGTCACGCACGGTCTCATGGTTGATGCCGGCGGCGAGAAGCGCAATAACCAAATGAATTGTGCCGGCTTGGGCGGCGAGGCGCGCCGTTCGCTCCGCTATGAGTGCGAGGCCAATGGCCACATCTAGCGCGCCCACCACCAGCATGATGCGCCAGGGTTCAAAAGGCAGAAGTTGACTAACCCAAGCTTGCAAATGTTCGGCCCATTCTTTCGGCTCCGCCAAAATCAAAACCCCCACCCAAATAAAAGTTACAGCTAGACCCACTCTTAATATGAGAATGGCTTTTTTATTGAGCATTGATTTAATTAGATCAAAAATTATTTTTATTTACAGATCTCGGCTTTAAGTTCCGGTGTGATTTTATCAGCCGTCAAAGGTGAATCCACGCCGAGAATTTTTTCTATAACTTTAGGTAGGACCCCGGTTTTGGGGTTTAAGTCTTTTAGTTGCTCTATAATTTCTTTTTGTTCTTGTATCAGCGGGGCCAATTGGCCGGGCGGCAAGGGCTGGCCTTTTATCAATATGTTTTTATCGGAGGCTTTGGGATTTTCTTGAGGCGAGGCGGAAGATTCGTTCTGGCCGGCGCTGGCTTTTTCAAATTCTTCCACTTTAACCAGATTTTTCTCCAACCGAGTTAAAAGTTCCTCTCTTTTAGCCGCTGGATTAAAAACCGTAAAGGTTTTGTTTTTTATCTCGCCCAAACCAATAGCCGCCAGCATTTTTTCTTTGTAAGTATCAGGCAAACGAGTCATCACCGCATAACCGCCCACGGTCAAGAGGGCTGTGTATAGCAATAGCTTGAGCATGTTGATATAATTATATCATTACTAATTTCCAATTTCTAATATCTAATTTCTAAAAAATGCTGGAGAGGTTTTTTTCTCACGAAAATAGGCTGACTCGTCATTTAGCTGGAATTATTACTATTCTTGTGCTCGTGGTCGCTCTAAATAATTTATGGGATCTTTTAGCCCGTTGGGGTTGGGTCAGTCCCGAACCTAAAGAGCCGCGCACGGTTACGGTTAGCGCCGAAGGTAAAGCTACCGTTATCCCCGACACCACCCGCATCAACATTAGCGTGGTAACAGATGGCAAAACGGCCGATGAGGTCCAGCAGAAAAATACCGAAACCATGAATAAGGTGATAGAATATGTAAAGGGCGCGGGCATTGAGGCTAAGGACATCAAGACAACTTTTTACAATCTTTATCCCCGCTACGACTATGTGGAGGGGCGGCAGATTCCGGCCGGGTTTTCTTTAACGCAGGGCGTGGAAATTAAAGTGCGCGATCTTAAAAAAGTGGGCGAAGTTATAACCGGCACAGTGGCTCGCGGGGCCAATCAAGTTTCGGGCGTGGAATTTTTTGTGGACAATCCCGAGATGGCCCAAGCCGAAGCCCGCCAGGAAGCTTTTGAAAAAGCCAAGGCCAAAGCCAAGGAGGTGGCTAAGCTGGCTGATGTGCGTTTGGGTGAGGTAGTTACGTTTTCCGAATCATTTACTGGCCAGCCGCCCATATTTTACGAAAAGGCCTACGGTCTGGGCATTGGCGGCGGAGGCGGTTCGCCCGACATCCAATCCGGCAGTCAGGAGATAACCGTTAATGTGAGCGTGGTGTTTGAAATTAAATAACATAATCCAAATAATCCGAATTTATCCCAATGCTCCGAATAAGGATGCATTTATTAGGGTCGTTAGGATATAATTTGTCCATCGACTGGGTTCGGGACACTGAGTCTGTCGAAGTGTAGATTGGGATTATATAATTATGGATTACGATTTAAACAAAGGACCAATACCAAATTCAAACAATAGTTTGCCCGAAGACGGCAAAACCAAAGAGAAGGCGCTACTTTTAGTGGGCGTAATTGTTTTAATTGCCGCCGGGTTTTATTTTATTTTTTATAAAGGGCTAGGTGGTCTAACCACAACTTCAAGCGATAAAAAACCGGCTTTGGAGATGAAACCAGCTATTACAGAAAGGGGTATCGTGGGTGAGGTTGTGGCGGTTGATGGCGAGGCCAAAAATATTTCTGTAAAAGTTTTCGATGACGGTGGAAAAAATTATACGGTTGCCGTTGCCCCGTCCGCCGCGGTGGTCAAGGTTAAAGCGGATTTAGGCAAAACTAGCGAGGTTGAAGCCAGCTTTTTCGATTTGGCCAGTGGTCAGAATGTGAATGTTGTTTATGAAGGAGGTCATAACAATGGCAGTAGAATTTTAGCTAAAAGAATCGCGATTATAGAATTTTCCCCGCCGAGCGGTATCGGGGCCGATTACCCGAAAACTCCTCCCGGCAAATAAATTTTTAAAATGAAAAAAGCCAAAGTATTTAATTTATTTATTTTTTCGCTGGCAGTTTTACTTGTGGCTTTTTCAGCCAAAGAATCTTGGGCTAATCATAGGGGCGGTTCCGGCAGTGTTTCTGGAGTAAGCATATTCACTGGCGCCAGCGGTTCGGGCACTGCGCCCGGTGGAAGTGTAAGCGTGTCTGTTTCTCTTAACAATCTTTATACAAATTACTATTGGGCTATTTACTTAGAGGGGCACACTAGTGCGGGAATTCAAAACAGCGGCTGGGTATATGGTTGGGGCACGGGCCGGAGTAAAACTTTTACTTTTAACAATTTAGGGGCTGGGGTGTATTCCACTGGCGGCGATGCCGTTCTCTACTACTGGACCAGCACTGGCTACAAATATTGGGCAACTTTAAGCAGTTCTGGGTCTAATGTAACCATCAACAATCCGCCTCCGCCGACTGTGGATATAACTTATGGTTCGGGTGGCAGCTATGATAATGGACCATTGAATATAGGCAGTAATGATTCTTGGCTTAATAATTCAAATATAAGATGGGTGGTTAGCAATGCAACCGAATGCAAAGCGTCGGGTGATTGGTTTGGTTTAAAAACAGCGACAGGCGGAACACAAAGCATAACCAGACCTGGTATCGGCGGACACACTTGGACTTTGACTTGTGATGGTCCGGGAGGGTCTGGCATAAGAGATAGCGTTACGGTTAATGTTTACGACAACAGCATGGGTATACTTATGAATGCCAACGGTAGAGCTGGTTCCGTGTCAATTCCTTATAACACCGGCGCCACATTAAGCTGGGATGTTGTTTCCGGAAACAGTTTTGGCTATTCGTGTTCCGCGTCTTCCGTGCCCGCGGGCTGGACGGGCGCCAAATCTCTGCCGGGCACGGAATCCACGGGCAACTTAACCGCCAGCAGAACATACAGAGTTACTTGTACCAATCCGCTCAACCGCTCCACTTACGATGAAGTCGCGGTCAATGTTTCTGTGCCACCGCCCACCGCCGATCTTAAAGTTGCTGCTGCCCCCAGCGCTCCGTTTTCCGATGGACCTATAACGATTTCTTATAACACCCCCGCTTTTCTAAAGTGGTCTTCCACTAATGCTAACTCGTGTTCTGTTACGCCCGGAGGTTGGACAGGAATATCAAATAGCGCTGGCCAATCAACAGGCAATTTGGTTCAATCACAAACATACACTTTGACTTGTTTCAGTGGTGCTAATGGTACAGGCAGTTCGGCTACGGATAGTGCGGTGGTGAATGTTAATCCGCCACCGCCCACCGCCGATCTTAAAGTTGCTGCTGCCCCCAGCGCTCCGTTTTCC
>CAYJTN010000028.1:0-2825 GCA_964373235.1 uncultured Candidatus Saccharibacteria bacterium | reverse complement strand
TCAGTGGTGCTAATGGTACAGGCAGTTCGGCTACGGATAGTGCGGTGGTGAATGTGGCCGCACCTTCTTTAAATGTTAATTTTTCTGTTTCACCTTCTTCTGGAAACTCTCCGTTAGACACAACCTTTGCGGCCGATGTAAGCGGTCAGGCGCAAGGGACTATAAATTATAGTTTCTGGTGGAATTGCGGTTATAACGGCACGAGCGTGGTCAGTACGGAAAATTCCTGCGGATCTTTACCCCAAATTACTCCCGGTGTTTGTTCTGCTAATGTTAATGGTTATAAATGCGTGGGCGTAAATGATGATCCTAAAACCCTAACTCATCAATACACCTGCGCGTCGGGCACTTGCAGTTACAATGCCAAGGTTATTGTGGAAAGGGGATCAGCTTCGCCCGTCCAACAAATTGTTCCAATTTCTGTTACTATGCCGGCTATTACTGCTTCGTGTTCGCCGGGAAAAACAAAAACCACAAAAGGGGAGAGGGTTATTTGGTTAAGTAGTGTTACGGGTGGCACTGGGACATATACATATTCTTGGGGTGGATCATCTCCGTTGGCTGGGCAAACTTCCGCACTGGGTGATACAACCTATACAACAGCGGGAACTAAAACGGGAAGCTTAACTGTAACTTCCGGCTCGCAAACGAAGACGGTTAATTGTACAGGGTCGGTGGATGTACGAACGCCGGGAGTAAAAGTTACACCATCGTCGGGGGGTATAAAAGTTGACGACGCAAAACAATTTAGGGCTGATTATTATCCATACGGATGTGATTCATCTGGAGTTTGTGATACAGCGGGGTTTCAAAATGTAACAAATAACGCCAGTTGGAGCTCTTCCAAATATCTAATTGCTAGCGTAGATAATGCAGCTCAAAAAGGTTTGGTAACTGGTGAAAGTGTCGGCACGGCGAATATTTATGCCAATTATACAGATCAATATGGCAACTTAATTTCTACGAGCGCAAATAATAGTACTACTGCTTCTATTACCGTGTCTCAGAGAGGGCAAGTAGCTTGCGTTCCTACATCTTCAAATGTAATAACAGGTCAAAACATAGATTTTTCTTCTTCTAATGGTAACGATAATTTGTCTTATATATGGACAGCTACGGGCGGTTCTCCAGCATCGGGTTCTGGTAAAACTTTTACAACTAAATTTAATAATTCAGGAAATTATAATGTAACTATAAAAAATGGTAGTTCAACTGCCGTATGTAGCGCTATTGTGGCTTCGCCAACTCTTTCCATAGATTCTTTTACGGCTAGCCCAGCTAATGTAGAAATAAATAAAACAACAATTCTTTCTATTAAAACATCAAGCAACGATACTGCCGGGACAAGCAATTATTCTTTCTGGTGGAATTGTTCCGATACCCGTGCCAATGTTTCGCAAGTAAAAAGTGCTTGCGGCGATCCAAGTAATCCGTTATATGGATATAAGATTGATAATCAAAATTCTACAACAATGAGTGTGCCTGCTCACGCATATACAACCGCTGGAAATTATATTGCCAAGGTTATTGTGGAAAGGGGCAATGCTTCCCCGCAGGAAAGTAGAATTCCAGTTGGTGTGGGTAGATTAGATTTTACGGCTGATGGATCCAGCTCGGCTACAATTGATGCTGATACTTCAGCTTCTCTTAACTGGACAACAGAAAACTTAACAGCTTGCACAGCTTCAGGGACTAATCCAAGCGGTGGATCGGTCTGGTCTGGGTCAAAACCAACTGGTTATCTTAAGGCGGAATCCACTGGAATTCTTTCTCAACCTGGTAAATATACCTATACTTTAACTTGTACAGGCGCAAATGGTTTATCTATTGCTAAAACTGTTTATGTAAATGTAAATACGAGTTTGAAAATAGATTCGTTTAGTGTTAGTCCTTCGGGTAAATCAGGCCAGTTCAATAGTAGTATGAATGTTGCTATCTCAAGTAATATAACTGGCGTTAACAATAACTATACTTTCTATTGCAACAAACCTGGGTCTGATTCCGATACTGTAATAACAGGTGATTGGATTAAAAAGGCAGATAATGTTTCGGATATGAGTTATTATGCTAGCCAAGTTTGTAATTATAATACTGCCGGCACACACGTGGCTAAAGTTATTGTAGAGCGTGGTGGGCTGGCGCGCGCAGCGCATGTAAATATTGTTATTCCGCTGAACGTGGCGCCCACGGTCAGCCCCATCTCGCCCGTAGCTCCCGCCGATTATTGCGCTTTGCCTCTGGGCTGGACTTTGCGCTGGAACTTTGGCGATAGCGGCGGCGACGTTCAAAATTCTTATCAAATAGTCATTACCGATGCTTCCAGCGGCGCGGTGATTAAAGACACGGGCGAGGTAGTTTCGTCTTCCGGTTCTTACACTATACTGCCGGGCCCATTGGAGTTTAATAAAACTTACAATTGGACCATAAAAGTTTGGGAAAGCGATGCGGCTCGTTTAACAGCTCAAGCTACGGGCGCCAGTTTTACCACCGGCCTCCATGCCGCGCCCACGTTGTCTTACACTATTATGCCGGCGCGGCCGTCTAAAGACGAACAGGTAACCATAACCGATTCTTCCATTACCGTCGGCGGAGCTTCCAAAGTATCTTGGAATTGGGATTTTACGGGAGTTGAGGGTGTGACTTTGCTTGGCCCCACCAATACTAACCAAGTTACGGCTAAGTTCTCCACACCCGGGTCTAAGAATATTAAATTAAGAGTTACTGATTCCGATGGGCTATTTTGCGAGAAAGGTTTTAACGATAATCCCAGCGATACTTTAGCCGATCTCATAATTGGCCGCAGCGTGCCGAGATTTAAAGAGATT
>CAYJTN010000027.1:0-8857 GCA_964373235.1 uncultured Candidatus Saccharibacteria bacterium | reverse complement strand
TTACCGGGGACATTAAAAATCATACCGATTGATCCTAAATACTTGAACATAGATGCTGCGGGAGTATCTATTTTGAAGTTTCAAATAACAGCACGGAAAGAAAACGATGATGTTATAAAATATATTGACTTTGAGGTATCTGGCAAAGGACCTTATAAAGAAGGTTATTATAGTTCAGGCGTCTATCTTGATGGAATGGTTCGTGTATTTACCGACAAAGAGATGACAATAAGCAGTGGGCCGGGTGGCGGGCTTACCCGTTTTGTTTCTATGAAAAAAGATAAAATGGTTTTAAGGTATGACGATAGTAGCAGTAACTATAATGGAGATTTGATAATTCCTGCTGGACAGACCCGTTTTTATATTTTGAGTACTAGAGTAATTCGTGCTGATGAAAAATCTCCGCTCTCGGTTAGAATTCTCAAAATCGCTAGGTAGTTGTGCACAGTTTGACCAGCAAGTCGGTTGCGATAGAATGGTTGTATGAGAATTACTAGATGCGATTTGTGCCACAAAAATATAAAAAGTGGCGAAGCGATCAGTGTTTGGTGTGGTTTTTATAGTCATACTGAGTTTTGTGGTGGATGTAGGAAGATTTGACTTTATAATATAATTGTAGTACACTAAAACCACGCTAAATAGCGTGGTTTTTAGATCTTTGAAAACAAAACAAACCCTCAAACCGAACTTAGTTCGGTTAACGAAAGGATTAGCTATGACCTCTTGGATTCGCATCCTCATCGCCATGATCTTCATCTGTCTGCCCGTCAGCCAGTCGCTGGCCGAAACTGAAAACGCCAGCTGGGGCAGTGTCAAAGCAGAGTTCTCCAAGGCACTGGCGGGGAAGTTGGTGGTCAGTCAAATGTCGGCTTCCAGCAAGGCCGAGAGGAACTTCCTTTCTGCTTCCAGTATAAATCTTCACATCAACATAACCGATTTTGATTCGGTTGATGGTAGCTACAGTTCTGACGACTTCAGATACGGAGACAAAGATACGGCAGTTTGGTATGCGATAGAATTCAGTAGGTGTATTTCCGGTAAAAGCAGAAATTGGTTTGGAGGTGCCCTTCTAGACCATTTTCCTAATCCACCATATGGTTCTCCAGCGGGATCCTTTATGAACATAAGGAATAATCGGGGAGATGCCGGTGGTTTATATTCTTTCCGGCTGGTTCGCCGGCAAGGTCAGGATGTTCAAGAAGTTGCCAGATGGGAAAGTATTCCCGTCAACAGTGGCAGGTTTGTTCATCTGTCATTTGCTGTTAGGAACACCAAAACTTTCAAGATTCGGTATACCGATGAGCGTGGTGGCCTATATCTGAATTTCGAAGAAGGTAAAGATTACCCCCCGACTTATAAGGCCGGCGATGTGGTAATGCTTTTATTCCATAACTGGGCAAGTTATGGATTCAAATCCGATGACAAAATCGGAGTCACGATCAAGCGGGGTTTTCTGGACACTCAGATCACCGTTTTGGTTGTTGAGGATTATCCAGTTGAAAACGGGTTTTTCCGATTCAATACCTCCGGGTTTGAACCGGGGATATACGAAGCAACAGTATGGTACCACCAACTTAGTGGTGGTTATGAGATCAACAATGGTGGGTATGGGGTTTTGTTCAAGATAGAACCTTAATTCCCTCCAGTGGAACTTGTTCTTGGCCTCAGCGGAAAAATCCGCTGGGGCTTTTTATTTATAAGCATCCTTTCTGTTCCTGATTGAATGCAGAATTACTTTTGAACTATCAATATCGTACCTTATTCTATAATCGCCTAGACGCAGTCTCCATTTACCATAATCAACGCCCGTTAGTTTTTTGATGTTATGTTCTCTTTTTAAATTGAATGGATCAGTCGAAAGTATGGCCGAAATATTTTCAAAAGCGGTGAGCAGTTTGTGATCTTGGCTCGCCGTTTTTTTAAATTCGCGATCAAAACTGGGAGTGGTATAAACCTTGAAGGCCATGCCAAGTTTACTTTTTCTTTAACTCTTTAAGCAATAAACTAGCTGGACGTATTTTGCCTGCTTTATATT
This sequence comes from uncultured Candidatus Saccharibacteria bacterium, assembly GCA_964373235.1. GTDB lineage: Bacteria > Patescibacteriota > Minisyncoccia > JACQLN01 > JACQLN01 > JACQLN01. The sequence continues at coordinate 6,822 of CAYJTN010000027.1, read as the reverse complement.
CTTTATGAGACTTGGCTATCCGTTTTTTAATTTTGGGATCACGGCTTTCCAAAAAATCCTCAAAAGTGTCTATATCCATAAGGCCAGCTACGGGGTAACCGTCTTTTTCTAAAACAAAATATTCCTTGTCCAATCGGGCTCGTTTTACAATACTGCCTAAATTTATACGGGCCTTCGTTATGGGAATTATGTTTAGCATATTGATTGATATTGATTAATATTAATCAATTTAGCAAAATCATTATTATCTGTCAATCTTTAAGCCATGCTGATCGGTTTGACAGACATAGATATATAGTGATACACTAAAAACACGATAAAAACATCATTTTTCTTTGAAAACTCATAACGAAAGGATTTGGCCATGGCACGTCTTCTAGTCACAGTTCTGATGCTCTGCCTCCTCGGATGCGGAAAAGATGGTTTGCTGAATTCGCAGGCTAACCAAGATAACAATGTTCCAGCAGGAAAGCTGGTGGTGACTCATACAAAAGTTGGTGGAAAAAAAGAAGTAAGAATTCTATCTCCGCTAAGAGGAGAAGTTTGGGTGATTGGAGAGGTTAAATCAATAGTAATTGAAGGCAAGCCACTGGATTTTCAACTGTATCTTAAAGAAGGGGGCAAGAGTCATTGGAGGGGTGTAAATGTTAGTCCCGAATATGACAGGAAGTTAAATGTAACAAAATATAATTGGATTGTAGGCGCTATGCCTGGATTATTCGGATCTGCAACGATGCCGTTAGCTGGACATTATCATTTTGAAATAGACTCTGTTCGTAAAAGCGGGCAGTTTGACCTTGTTTACCCAAGTTGGGAAAGTGATATTGAAGTATATAACGCGTGTATGCAGATTGAAGAAATAGATGGAAAGCGAGAGAAAGAGCTTAACGCTAATGGTTACACTGAAGTTTACAGAAAGTTATGGGCGGATAGAAGGGCCATAGAAGGTTATCTTAATAAAGTTCTTATTTCTAGGTGTTCTGCCTGTATAGAGTATCCCGATATTGGGTTGTGGTAGAAGGTAGTAGTTGCCTCGGCGGAAAATTCCGCTGGGGCTTTTTTATTCCCCGTAGTGAAATTTCCGAAAAGATTTTCTAAAGAAAAGCTAAAAAATAAGGTCGGAAATTTACTAACAGGGTTTTATTTTCGCGCTTGATTTAGAGTATAAAAACTGCTAAAATGTACATGTGAATTTGAGGGTATTAAAGCTTAGTTTAGGGGCGGTTTTTTTGGTATCTTTGGCTTCTTTCGGGGCCATTGTTGTTTTTATAAATCCCTATAACGCCGGCTGGTTCAATTTGGCGCTTTTTTCAGCAGTGGTTTTTATGCTGGTTTTTAGCTTGTGCTCCGGGCTAGGTTTTTGGGCTAGGAAAAAGTTTATAACCGAAAGAAACTTAAACCGCATTTTAAAAATGGCTTTTCGGCAGGGGGGTTTAGTCGCTCTTTTGCTAGTTTCTTATCTATGGCTTAGCCATTTTGAAGTTTTGAAGCTTTGGACAACAATACCCGTTTTACTTTTAATAGTCGGTATAGAATACTACTTTTTGACTTGTCATGAATATCACAATCAGATCACCGGAAGCTGACGCGCTTAAGCAAGCGCTGGAACAAAAAACCGATGCCGAAAGTTTGCGCATGAAGCGTTTTTTAGCCATGCCGGATTTGTCACGTCTGCCTGGTAGTCCCATTCACGAGCTGGTAGAGAGCATTCTTAAAATTCCGGATTTTAAGGATTTTGACGTGATAAAAGCGCCCGAAATTGTGCCCTACAGTGTTAGTTTTGATCTTTTTGATTTTCCAGTCGACCACCCATCCCGCTCAAAATCCGACACTTATTATATAGACGATAAAAATATTTTGCGCACCCATACCACGGTAATGTGGTATTACTATTTAAACGATGAAGACATCAAAAAAAAGATCAACAATGAAGAATCAGTCGGCTGTTTTTCTTTTGGCAAGGTGTACCGCAAAGATGAAATTGATCGCAAGCATATGAATGTTTTTCATCAAATGGATGGTTGGTATCTTGTGCCCAAGAGTCAAAAAATAATTACCACGGTTGATTTGCAAAATGTATTAGTTAGCATCGCCCAAGCTGTTTTTGGAGCGGAAGTGAAATATCGTTTTAACCCCGATACTTTTCCTTACACCGACCCCAGTTTGGAAATGGAGATAGAGCGCGAAGGTAAGTGGGTAGAAGTTTTAGGCAGCGGCGTGGTTAAAGGCAGTGTACTAGACAAGTTAGGCGTAGATTCAAATATATATAATGGCTGGGCCTTTGGTTTTGGCTTGGAACGTTTGGCCATTGTTAGCCTGGATTTGCCGGATATCCGCTTGCTGTGGTCGAACGATGAGCGTGTTAAGCGTCAGTTAAAACTTGGCAATAAATTCAAGGAAGTTTCTAAGTTTCCACCCATCACACGCGATATTTCGTTTGTGGTGGGTAGGGGTTTTACACCTAATAACTATTTTGATTTGATTCGCGATATCGGCGGCGATTTGGTGGAAGAAGTTCAACTGCTCGATAAATATGAAAATGACGAAAAATTCGGCGAGGGGAAAATAAGTTATACTTATAGAATTATTTACAGATCCAACGAACGAACGTTAACCACAGCAGAGGTTGACCCAATTCAGGCTAAAATATATAAAGAAACAGAAGTTCAGTTTGAGGCAGATATAAGGTGAAGGAAACATCACTCCTCGCAGACGACATGGAGCCTCTTTATTGTAGAATGGTCTTCTCCATGATGCTGCTCGGAATGATGTTTCCTTCGGTAATTGTTTGGAAATTTTAATAAATATGGCAGACAACAAAAATAATTATACAGCTAAAGATATCTATGTTTTAGAAGGTCTGGAACCTGTCCGCAAACGGCCGGGTATGTACATCGGTTCTACCGGTGTGGACGGTTTGCATCACTTGGTTTGGGAAGTAGTGGACAACTCCATAGACGAAGCCATGGCCGGTTACGCCCGGAACATTACCGTGGTGATAGAAACCGATAATAGGGTCAGAGTGGACGACGATGGCCGAGGTATTCCGGTGGAAATTCATAAGCAGACCAAAAAATCAGCTCTGGAAACGGTTATGACCACCCTGCACGCCGGCGGCAAGTTTGGCGGTGAATCATATAAAATTTCGGGCGGTTTGCATGGCGTGGGTGTTTCGGTGGTCAACGCGTTGTCAATTTATCTTAAAGCCGAAGTTTGCCGCGAAGGCGAATTGTGGCTGCAGGAATATGAACGGGGCGTGCCGCGAACCAAAGTAAAAAAGATGGGCCAGTGCCGTCAAAACGGCACCTCGGTGACTTTTGAGCCCGACCCGGAAATTTTTAAAGAAATAGAATTTAATTATCAGCGGATTTTGGATCACTTGCGCCAGCAGGCCTATTTAACCAAGGGCGTGAAAATAACTGTAACCGATAAAAGATCCGAACCGGCGCCCAGCCATAGCTTTTATTTTGAAGGCGGCATCGTGGCCTATGTTCAATATTTAAACCGGAGCAAAGTTAAAAAACAGGACATTATTTTTTCCTGCGATAAAACGGCGGAAGGCATTGTGGTGGAGGCGGCTTTTCAATACACTGAGGATTTTCAGGGTTTGGAATATTCTTTCGCCAATAACATTCACACGCCCGAAGGCGGTATGCATTTAACGGGTTTTAGAACGGCCTTAACCAGGATCTTAAACGATTACGCCCGCAAAAATTCTTTTATAAAAGAAAATGATGATAATTTAACCGGTGAAGACACGCGCGAGGGTTTAACCTCTGTCATTTCCGTAAAAATCCGCGAGCCGCAATTTGAAGGTCAAACCAAAGCTAAATTGGGCAATCCCGAAGCTAGAACCGCCGTGGAAACGGCCGTGGCCGAAACCCTTTCGGAGTTTTTAGAAAAAAACCCCGGCGAGGCCCGCACTATTTTAGAAAAAACCATTCTAGCTAAAAAAGCCCGCGAGGCTGCTAAAGCCGCGCGCGAAACGGTTATCCGCAAAGGTTTGCTGGAGGGTTTGGCTTTGCCGGGGAAGTTGGCTGATTGTTCCAACCGCGACGCGGCCGAATCGGAATTGTTTATTGTGGAGGGCGATTCGGCCGGCGGTTCGGCCAAACAAGCCCGCAGCCGCATCTTCCAAGCCATACTGCCTTTGCGCGGCAAGATTTTGAACGTGGAAAAATCTCGTTTGGATAAAATGCTGATTAATAAAGAAGTAAAAGCTTTGGTCATTGCTTTGGGTGCGGCCATTGCCGACGAATTTGATATAGAAAAAGTTCGCTATCATAGAATTGTTTTAATGACCGATGCCGATGTGGACGGCGCGCATATTCGCACTTTATTGTTAACCTTGTTTTACCGCTATTTTCCCAAGATTATAGAGCAGGGTTATTTATACATTGCGACTCCGCCGCTTTATAGAATCCAGAAGGGTAAAGATATTAGATATGTTTATTCGGATGCCGAAAAAGAAAACACTATCGCGCAACTAGCCAGTGCCAAATCAGCCGATAAAATCAGGAAATTAAAAATCAAAGTCATGGGCGAGGCAGCTGGTGAGGAGATTTGGGAGGATGAAACAGCCCCGACTGCCAACGTTGGAGGCGTAAATATTCAGCGCTATAAAGGTTTAGGCGAGATGAATCCGGAACAGTTGTGGGAGACCACTATGGATCCGCAAACTAGAATGTTAAAACAGGTAAGGGTGGCCGATGCCGAAACCGCCGATAAAATTTTTGATATTTTGATGGGCAGTGAAGTCGGCCCGCGCAAGAGATTTATCCAGACCCACGCCAAGACAGTTAAAAATTTGGATATATAAAAATCCTCCGACCGAAGTCGGAGGTGGTTTGCGGAGTTTTCGATTTCAAATGGGTGCCAAGCTTTCGGCTGGCCGTTCGGGTTTGGACGTATAGCCGCGCCTCATTCGATCGTATTCCTCGCGCACTTGAGGAAATTTTTGAGCAAGTCCTTCAATGAACTGGTTTTGTTTTTCTAGGCGACCTTGCAGTTCAGCAACTTTCCACCGAAGCCTGACGAGTTCCTGCTCTTCTCTACTTAGCCAAAACCTCCAATTCGGCATAACGATTTTCTCCTTGTCCTTGTTTAAAGAGCTGGTTTTGTACTATCTTGACACAAAGTATGCCTTAGGAGTATACTTAAAGTCAAATGGCCCTCGGGGGCTCTTTTTTTAAGGGCTTTGCCCTGCGTAATCCGAAAAATCCTAATTTATCCCAATGCTCCAAATGAATTTATTCGGAACATTAGGATAAGATTTGTAGATTGGGATTATATTTTATGAATAAGCTGATACAATATCTAAAAGAAGTCCGGTTGGAACTGGGCAAAGTCAACTGGCCCAGCCGCGAGCAAACCACTCGCTATACGGTGTTGGTTATTGCGGTGTCTTTGGCGGTGGCGGTTTTTTTGGGCGGGTTGGATTATGTGTTTTCGTGGGTGTTAAATAAATTTGTCCTATAGGTATAGCTCAAATGTGGTCCTACTTCGCCCAGTAACGCATACGAAGGTACGTTACAGGGCTTCGTGGGACACATATTTGTAGCTAAATTTTTTCAAAATTTAGACAAATATGGCCAAACAAACTTCAAAATACGGGCGCAATTGGTACGTGCTTCATACCCACTCGGGTTATGAAGATACCGTGGCGCGCAATTTAAAACAAAGAATTGAATCTTTGGGCATGCAGGATAGAATTTTTAACGTGATTGTGCCCACGGAAAAGAAAATAAAAATAAAAAACGGCAAAAGGCGGGTGGTGGAAGAAAAAATCTATCCCGGCTACGTTTTGGTGGAGATGATGGTCACGGACGATTCGTGGTACGTGGCCCGTAACACGCCGCGCGTGACGGGTTTTGTGGGTTCGGGCACCACGCCCATTCCCGTGGCCGAAGAAGAAATAAAGGAAATCCAGCGCCGCATGGGCATAGAGGAGCCCAAGTACAAAATTGACGTGGCGGTGGGCGACGCGGTAAAAATAACTGACGGTCCGTTTAAAGACTTTGACGGCAAAGTTTCGGATGTGGATGAGGAAAAGGGTAAAGTTAAAGTTCTGGTGAGTATGTTTGGGCGAGAAACCCCGGTGGAATTGGACTTTTTGCAGATAAAGAAAATATAGGACTTATAAGTCCTATTGGTTCTATAAGTCTTATTTTTAGCAATGGCCAAGAATATTAAAACTGTAGTTAAACTCCAACTGCCAGCTGGCAAGGCCAATCCCGCCCCGCCGGTGGGCACCGCTTTGGGTCCGCACGGTTTAAACCTGCAGGATTTTTGTTCGCGTTTTAACGCCGCCACGGCTGGCAAAGGCGATAATGTTATTCCGGTGGAAATTACCATCTATGAAGACCGGACTTTTGATTTAAAATATAAAACCCCGCCCGCTGCCGATTTATTAAAAAAAGCGGCCAAGGTGGAAAAGGGCGCTGGCGACCCTTTAAAAAATAAAGTGGGCAAAGTCACGCGCGACCAAGTGCGCCAAATCGCTGAAATAAAAATGACCGACCTTAATGCCGATACCGTGGAACAGGCCATGAAAATTATTGAAGGCACGGCTCGCTCGATGGGCATCGAGGTTTCAAAATAACATTCCAACATTCTGCAGAATGTTGGAATGTTAACATAACTCACGATCGTTTGTTATATTAACATCGAAGTTTAGATAGATTTGAAATAATTTATCTAAGTTGCTAATCTAAACACGAACCAAATCGGTTCGTGTTTTTGCTTGTCCTCCGAAGCTTTACTTGCCGCTCCATAGCTTTTAGCGAAGAGTGGGCGAAGGAGAAGTTCTTTGAAAAATTTAAA
>CAYJTN010000026.1:0-9522 GCA_964373235.1 uncultured Candidatus Saccharibacteria bacterium | reverse complement strand
CGGATAATTCTTTTGACTAGGCCTTCCGAAAGCCGATAGTATTGCATCTTGCCCGCCACATGCCGAGTCCAAGAATATTTTTTATCATCCTTGGGATATTTCCAGCCTCCAAAATTAGTTTTCGGAGTTTTGTTCAACATCTCGCTTAAATTCTTTTTTGTATATATCTAACAATGAAAACAATAAAGATAAAAGTAGTGGCCCCAATAAAAAACCAACTGCGCCAAAAAACTCCAAACCGCCCAAAACGGAAATCAAAATAAAGAAAGGATGGATATTGATGCCACGTTCAAACAGTTTGGGCCGCAAGAGGTTATCTACACTGCCCACAATAATCGCGCCCCATAAAAGAAGACCGAGAGATGCACCCGCCGAACCCGAAACAAAAAGATAAATAACCGCGGGCACCAGCACCAAGGCTGTGCCGATCATGGGAATCAAAGCCGCCAAAACCGCCAACGCGCCCCACAGGGCGGGATTGGGAATGCCAAAAACCAAAAAACCCAAACCAGTGAGCAAACCCTGAAGCACCGCCACCAAGAGCGAACCTTTAATAACGGAACTTACGGTTTGGGCCAGCCTGTTAAAAATTTCGTCATCGTGTTCATCGGCCAGCGGGCTTAGATTCATAACCACTTTTTTAAATTTTTCGCCGTCTTTAAGCAAGTAATACAAAGCCATCAAAGCTAAAAAGAGCGAAAAGACCGCGCCCGAAACGCTGGAAAAAATTCCGGCCACGTTGCGCACAAAAAAATCCAGAACTTTTTCAAAGGCCAGCCGGATGTCAAACGAAGCCGCCGGATAAATTTTTTCTAAAGCCGAATTGAGGCCACTGTTTAAATTGTTTAAATAAGACTCACTGCCGCCGCCCTTAAAAACCATGTAAACCACGCCGGCTTCCCGCACCACCAACGTGCCAAAAAATATTAAAGGCGCCACAATAATAACTAAAACCAAAATAACCGTCAGGAGCGAGGCCAAACTTTCCCTATGGCCTATGCCTTTTTTTATGGCCCGATACACTGGCCCAAAAACCGAAACCAATGTTAACGCCACCACAATCGCCCCCGCAAACGGCCAGAATATGGCTAGATTCAAAACCAAAGCAGCAATCAGTACAGCCGCGAAAAAGTAAACTTGAGTTTGTTTATCTGCGTTCATATATAACCATTATATAGCACTTATTATTAGTTTAATAGGCTCAAATTATATGTTTTGCCATAAATCAAAAAACATGTTAATCTTGCTTCTCACCTATCAAACTTAAATGCTAGACAACTCCAAAATACGAAATATCGCCATTATAGCGCATATAGATCACGGGAAAACAACTCTCGTTGATTTTTTGCTGAAGCAGGCCCATACCTTTAGAGAAAATTCGGAAGAGATGAGTCGGGATTTAATAATGGACTCGGGCGAATTGGAACGCGAACGAGGCATAACCATTATGGCCAAAAATGCCGCTATAAATTATAAGGATTATAAAATAAACATAATAGATACGCCCGGCCACGCCGACTTCGGCGGCGAAGTGGAGCGCACCTTGAACATGGCCGACGGAGTCTTGCTTTTGGTGGATGCTCAAGAAGGCCCCATGCCTCAAACCCGCGTGGTGCTTCAAAAAGCTTTGCAATTAGATTTAAAACCCATTGTGGTTATAAATAAAATTGATAAAGCCAATCGCCGCGTACCCGAAGTTTTAGAAGAAATAAATTCTTTATTTTTGGAACTGGCCCATCACGAAAACCAGTTGGAGTTTCCGGTTATCTACGCCGTCGGCCGCCAAGGGCAAGCCTTTGAGAAAATGCCGCAAGATCCAGACGCCGAATCTAACGCAACCTTAGAGCCTCTTTTTGAAAAAATAATTGCCTATATTCCAGCACCCAAAGGCCATAAAGAAGAACCTTTCCAAATGCTGGTTACCTCACTAGATTCCGACAGCTATAAAGGTACTTATGCCATCGGCCGCGTCACACGCGGTACAGTCAAAGCCAAATCTTCGGTGGTGGTGATTGACTCTAGAAAAGGAAACACCCGTGGGCGCATAGAAAATATTTTTGCTTGGAAAGGTTTAAAAAAAGAAGAAGTTGAAGAAGCTGTCGCTGGCGACATTGTGGCCATAACCGGACTCGCCGGCATTGGCATAAACTCCACAATTTGTGATCCGGCCAAACCAGAGACCTTGCCTCAAATAGCTATAGAAGAACCCACGCTTAAAATTTTAATCGGACCTAATACTTCCCCTTTTGTGGGGCAAGACGGCACCTTGCTCACCGGCCGGCAGATTCAAGAGCGGTTGGAAAAAGAATTGGAAACCAATGTCAGTATGCGCCTGGAAATTTTAGGCGGGAAATTTTTGCTGTCCGGCCGAGGCGAATTACATCTTTCCATACTTTTAGAAACATTGCGTCGCGAAGGTTTTGAAATGGAAGTTTCTAAGCCTCAAGTTATCACTAAAACCGAAAATGGTTCTGTTATGGAACCTTGGGAAGAAGTTTTAATAGACACGCCCGAAAAAAATCGCGGCGTAATTTTAGCCGAACTGGCTAAAAGAAAAGCGGAACTGGCCGATACTTTCCCCCATGCCAGCGACATCAGGTTTGTTTATAATATGCCGACCCGAGCCTTGCTGGGTTTACGTAGCGCTTTGATAACTTTAACGCGCGGGCTTTTTGTTTTAAATTCTCGCTTTATAGATTTTAGACGCCAAGGTGAAGCTCCGGCAAAAACAAGAAAAGGAGTTTTGATTGCGCACGAAGCTGGCAAGGCTGTAGCCTTTGGTTTAGAAGTAGCCCAAGGACGAGGCATAACATTTGTTGAACCGGGCACGTCGGTTTATGAAGGCATGATCGTCGGCGAAAACAGCAAAGAACACGATATAGAAATTAACGTCTGCAAAGGCAAGCAATTAACCAACATGCGTTCCAAAGGCAGCGACGGTATGATTCAATTGGCGCCAGCCACGATTTTAAACTTGGAACAATCTTTAGACTTTTTGGAAGACGACGAGCTTTTAGAAATCACGCCAAAAAATTTACGCTTACGCAAAAGATATTTAAGTAAAAATGAAAGGGAGAAAAATTATTGACATTGCGATAAGTTTCCATTTTCGCAGAACAAGCTGTTTGAGCCGCAGTCTGCGGAGGCGAGTTCTTGGACCAGAAAATGGAAACTTATCGCATACAAAAATCCCCCGATCTTGAGTCGGGGGATTTTTGGCATATCACGAATTAGTATTCGTCTCTGCGACCGCCGCCGAAACCGCCTCTGCCGCCACTGCCGCCGCGGTTAAATCCGCCGCCGGTTCGGCGCGGAGGCCTGTCGCCCATAGGGCGAGCCTCGTTCACAGTCAATTTGCGACCTTCGAATTCTTTGCCGTTCCACATTTCAATGGCCTTCTCCGCGTCATCATCGTTAACCATTTCTATGAAGCCGAAGCCTCGGGAGCGGCCGGTCATTTTGTCGGTTATAATGGTAGCCGACTCAACTTCGCCCGCCTGTGAAAAAGCATCTTTCAAAGCGTCTTGGGTGGTGCTGTAAGGCAAACCACCGATATATAATTTCTTTGACATTATGCTTTTATACTAAATATGTGTAAGGCGACCTCTCTTTGTTTCTTCGGCCATACTTATTTAGTATGCGAGCAGAAAACTACGAGACTCTTACAACATATTATTTATAGACCATGCGCTTTAAAAAAGCAAATGATGGCCTGGTTGACCCAGATTTAGCTTGGGCTATATTGATTCCGCCCTTGAGGCCGCCTCAAGGGCTGGATTGACACATGCCTATGCAGAATGTTAACCTGTAATCAGCAAAAAAGCGTAGTACCTTTCCAACCCCGTCGCGCTAAGCGCGACATAAACAAGGAGGTTCTACTATGAAAAAGTGGATCGTTTCTTTGCTTGTTGGGATGCTGGTCAGCTGGATCGGCACGCCCGCACAGGCAGGCATCAGACCCGTGCGGGAACAACTCCCCGTAATCACCGCCGAGATGCAGGGCGAAACTTCCAGCCTGGCGATCCAGACGGTGAACTTTTCCGGCGACGAGGTGGTGGTGAAAACTACCATTTCCAACCCAGAAAACGTATTCGGTTATGGCTTCGTGATCAACTACGATCCGACCGAATACGAGTTCGTCGGAAGGAAGGGCAATGCCGGAATGGTGCTCGCCAATGAGTACCGAGGCCCCGGGCATATCGGGATCGCTAGCGTGACTTTGACAGACTCAAGAGGCATGAAAGAATCCGTGATCACGGAGCTAGACCTCGTATTCCGCAAGAAGACGAAGGACTGGGGCGAACTGAAACCATCCGACCTGGAAATCCATACTTTGGATAGACAGAGTCGGGTGACCCAAAGCCTTCCTGCTTTCGTGCCAGCGCCACGGCCACAGGAGTTCAAACTCCTGCTGGACAACTACCCCAACCCGTTCAACCCGGCTACTACTATAAAGTATGCGACGCCGAGCGACGGAGTGGTCAAGTTGACGATCTACAATGTGGTCGGACAGGTCGTGCGGACGCTGGTGAACAATCACCAACGCGCCGGCGAATACGCCGTTATGTGGAACGCCACCAACGACACCGGCCAACCGGTGGCCGACGGGCTCTACTTCTACCGCATCACCACGCCGAGCGGCGACCTGATCCGCAAGATGCTCCTGCTGAAATAGCAGAAAGCATCTACCTCTAACAACTCTCCCCGACAAAACACTGTCGGGGAGTTTTTAATTGATAATAAATTAAAAACATTACCCCGAGTAGCATTATGGAGAATTGTTTTTAATATAAATAGAGAGGCTCCATATCGCCTACGAGGGGTAATGTTTTATAAGCACTAATCCAACTTCATCAACATTCCTCTATCTTTTACTCGAGCAAACATTCTCGCAAAAAACCAAAGCACTAAAGCTAAATAAAAAATATTGGTGCCAATGGCCCAAAGCAAATTATTAACTGGCAAAGTTCCGGTGGCAATTACCGCCCGCATACCCTCAAAAATATGGGCCGATGGTAAAAGTTGAGCCACATACTGCAAGCTTTGCGGCAAAACCGAAACTGGGTAAAAGACCGCGCTAAAGGGTTGCAATAAAAACGCCAAGCCAAAAGCCAAAACTTGAGCCGCGGTGCCAAAGCGTAAAATAATTCCGGTGGTAAAAAATCCCAAAGTCCAGCCAAAAGCCAAAAGATTTATCATAAACGGAATCAAATAAAATCCAAAAGATAAAAAGTTAAAACTATATAAAAACCAAGCAAGCCCTGCCATAACCAAACCAACAATAATTATTCTCACTATGGCAATTAAGATACTTGAAATTAAAAATTCGCTTAAGCGCAAAGGCGAAACAAAAATATTTAACAAATTTCTTTCCCAAACTTCTTCTAAAAATGTGGTAGAAATGGCCCGCTGGGATTGACTCATTAAATCCCAAAATATAATGGCGCCTAAAAGAACGGTTACCGCGTTTAGCCCGCCAAAATTCATCTTTTCTAAATAAAGACTCAAAAACCCCCACAGCAAAAGTTCTATAATGGGCCAAAAGAAAATATCCATCAGCCTCGGCAGACTGCGCTGGTATAGATACAAATGCCTAATTAATAATGCGTTTACTCTATGTAATTTCATTGTTTATTCTAGGTGTCAAAAATCAGTCCGAGCAGCATCATGGAGAAGACTATATTATAAATAAAGAGGCCTCCATGTCGTCTGCGAGGGGTGATTTTTTGACTAAATTTCATGTTGATGTTCGCGAGCTATCGCGATAAATAAATCATTTAAATCTTTATGCCCATATTTTTTTACTAAATCATCCGGCGTGCCGTCGTCTTTGAGTTTGCCTTTTTGAATAAATATCACCCGGTCGCAAATTTCTTCTACTTCCATCATATTGTGCGAAGTATATAAAATCGTTAAACCTTTTTCTTTTTGAATTTTACGCAAAAGCTGGCGGGTTCGGTCGGCCATATCTGGATCCAGCGAGGCGGTAGGTTCGTCTAATAGTAAAAGTTTCGGATCATTAAGCAAGGCTTTAGTTAAATTAAGCCGAGTTAGCTGGCCAGTGGAAAGAGTAGAAGTCATTTTACCCAAAAACTCTCTAATACCAAAAAAGTCAGCGAGTTCGTCCATTTTGGCTTTAATATTTTTAACGCCATACAGCCGTGCAAAGGTGGCCAAGTTTTCCCAAACCTTTAAATTGCCCGGCAAATTAACATAAGGCGAAGAAAAGTTTATTTGGCTTAATATTTTTTCACGGCTGTGTTTCATATCTAAACCAAATATTTCTACCGCGCCACTACTCGGCGTTACCAAATCCAAAATCATTTGAATGGTGGTGGTTTTACCAGCGCCATTTGGGCCCAAAAGACCGGTGATGGTTCCCTCTTCCACACTAAAAGAAAGATCATCCACCGCAACCACGCCGTTAAATTTTTTAACTAAATTTTTTATTTCTAGTATCATATTAAATAAAAATGCCCGTCTGACGAGAGGGGGTATTTTTTGAACCACCAAAGGTAGCATTCTATCTTTTTTATCCTTTAATGTCCATTCCCCCAACCAAAAAGCCGGCCCACCATCTCTGGTGTTTCCCTTTTACGCGCGACTTTTATTATGCCGTCTTGAGCAATAAGTTTAGCCGGCGAAGACAACAAACAATGGTGCGAAGCCAAAGCGTCTTGGTATGCTCCAGAGTCAAAAAATGCTACATATTGGTCTTCGTCTTCTTTTAGCTTTGGTAAAAGCACATAGGCCCCGCCTTCGGTGTATTTATCGTCAGAATCACACGAACTGCCCGCTAACCATACTCTCTTAAAATCTCCTCTATTGGCATGATTAACCGGCGCCACATGCCATTTTTGTTTTATAGCCCACGTGTCTAAAAGATCATTCATGAAACTGCCGTCGATAATATACCAAGCATTGGCATTGCCTTTAGGGATCGGTTTTTCGGCAATAATTTTATATATAGTCACCTGCGCCGGCGCCACAATATACCGGCCCCATTCCACAATTATGTTCGGATGTTTCACCCCAGCTTTGTCAGCCATTTCTCGCAAGAGTTTGACCACATTTTTGGTCACGGCCTTGGCGGTGTAGAATTTTTTCTTTTCGTAATTGATGCCAAAACCGCCGCCTATATCCAGAGTGTCCAGCGCTGGATTTTTTTGAGCGAGTTCAATATAAATTTCCATAGCCCGTTTGAGAGTATAGAGGATGCTTTTTTGCGAAGTCATTTGCGAGCCGATATGATAATGCAGAATTTTAAAATTCTTGGCGGGCGGCAAATTTAAAATTTGTTCCTCGCTTAAGCCAAACCTATCTATTTTTTTATTCCAGTGGGTATCGGCCTTTATTTTTAAATCCACCCGTAGGCCGATATCGCCCTTAAATTTATGCAGAGCTTTCAATTCGGCTTCGTCCTCCACTATGGGGAAAATGGCCAGGCCCTTGGAGCGAAGATCATTGATAAGTTTTAAATAGTCGTCCGATTTGGGCCCATTGCATAGTACCCGCAATTTGGCGTGGAATTTCTCATTTTCCCATAATTTTTTAATAAGCCACAATTCGTTAACCGACCCTACTTCCATATGCGCGCCCTCGGAAATTAAGGGCAGAACAAATTCTTTGTTCTGGTTAACTTTCATGGGGTAGTGATAAAAAAACTTGCCCTTATAGTTTTGGATTTTTATAAAAGCGTTAAAATAATCGCGCAGATCGGATAATCTTTTTTCCAAAACAAACGGAAACACCACTTCCAACGGCGAACCATATTTTTTAATTAAGGAATGAAGATTATAAACATAATTACCTTCGTTAACTAAAAGTTCCCCGTTTTTGGTTACATCAAAAAATTCGGTATTAAATTCCTCTACACCCAGCTTCCAATACTTTTTCCAATTTTTACTCATTCTCTTTTGAGTGTTTTTTGAACCAAACTGCAATTCTGCTAATATCGTATTTTTTCACAACCGCGTTTAAAACAAAACCCTCAAGAACTTTGTTCGTAGTCTTTAAAACATATCCGTTGTGGTACAAAAAACGAGCTGCGAGGGCAACTGCTGTTCGTTTATTACCATCAATAAAAGCATGATGACGGGCACAAGATTCAAAATAAACCGCCGCCTTATCAAAAACAGCGGCGTAAAAATCCCTACCGCCAAATTGCATCTTGGGGCGTTCTATTATAGAACCCAGCAGGTTTATGTCTCGAACACCATGCAACCCACCTGATTCATCAAGTATTTTGGCATGTATAACCAAAACCTCTTCGCAAGAAAGATGCTGCATTGGAAAACAAATTTATTTTTTGGCTAAGGCTTCAAGCGCGGGCCGGTATTGTTTTATAAATCTGTCGGTCCAGGAAAGTAATTCCTGACTAACATTTTTGATAGGCTCAATTATTACAGTTTTTCCCTTAACATCGACTTCTACTCTTACCTCATCACCAATCTTAAGCCCTAGTTCCCTAAGAGATTTTTTGGGTATGGTTACGGCGGCCGAAGAGCCGACTTTTAGCAATTTTTGTGTCATAAAGCGATTATAATATTATTATAATAGACGGGTCAAGTTTCCAATACTTTTTCCAATTTTTACTCATATATCTGATAAAAAAATAACTAGTTCTTGTGGTCATTTATAAATTTTGTCTCTGAAACCGACCTGATGAACTGTAACTAACCGCCTATTGTGTTCTACTTCATAAATAATCCTCCATTCACCTACTCTCAATTTAAAAAACCCTCTCCATGGACCGCTCAAAGGGAGGGGCAAAACATTATCAAAGTTGTCTATCAACCATCCTAATTTATTTATAATCCGAGCCCGCACCTTAGCATCCAGCCTGCCTAAGTCATCTTCACCTTCTAGGGTAATAATAAATCTCCATTTGCTCACAGAAATTAACGAGAATATTTTTTAATAACCTCACTTAAGCTGCTGTACTTGCCGGATTTTTTAGACCGAATCGATTTTTTAAGTCGTTTGACAGCAGTTTGAGTTAACTCTAAACCTACATCAGGATCTTTAAGATTATTCTCCGCTCGCAAAAGAGCTCTACGCTGAACTGGCGTAGGTTTAAAACTTTTTATTTTTTTAAATTCAAGCAATGTCTCGTATTCTCTGCGAGGAATCGTGACTAAATCGTTGGCTGTTGATTTTTTAGAAGTAGTTACACTATCCATGTTAAAAAATTAACATAAAAGGACGCGCTATTCAATATGTCTAAATCTTGGAACCATTTTGTCATCTACTTTTACTTTTTCCAAAAACATACCTAATGGCCGGACCCAAATTGGATGATCGCCATACTGGGCTTGATAAACGACTAATTCTTCTAGTGTTTCGCTATGCCGACCCACACCTAAAACTTTATATCTATTTCCTCTGTAATGTTCGTATTCTCCTAATCTTAGAGACTTAGATTTTTTTGAAAATGGTTTTAATTTATTTTCCATTTTTTTATTATTCCATTATCCATTGGACCCTGCCAACAGAGCCATCCATCAAACGAACTTTTATGCC
>CAYJTN010000025.1:7413-9744 GCA_964373235.1 uncultured Candidatus Saccharibacteria bacterium | reverse complement strand
TTTTCTGATCATATTTATACATTAAATACCAAGCCATGATTGACCTGCCTTTAAAATGGTTAAAGAACAAATCTAATTGACTATAACTTACAACATCTTAACCTGTAAAACAATACGGTGAGAGAGCGATCGCTCTCTCACCGTATAAATTTCCATAAAAACAATCCCCTTACTTTAGTCCAGCAAGGGGATTGTTTTTATTTAAAATCAGCTTTGATTTTATTAAACCGTATGGTAACGATTGTCGTCTTTCTTTTTAAAGCCGTTCAAGTTGAGAATAATGGTACTCGGTTTAACCACGCGCTTGGCGAGGACATGTTTGATAACTTCCTCGCGGGTTAAAGGGCCATTGGCCGAAAGCACGCTTTTAATAACGTCTTTGACCGTGCCGGCTTCATAACCCCAATCTTTTAAGGCGTAGAGACCCCGACCCACCAAAACAAACCTCATGTCTTTAATGAGTTCGTTATGCACCGTCTGCGGCAAAGCCACCCGCTGGGAAAAGCCGGCTTGGTTGATATGTTCGGCCACCTCGGTAAAGTGCATTGGCTTTTGATAGCGCTTCATAACCATATAGGCCTTGTCGCGCACGCCGCGCGGAGAAACCTCGGCCCAAGAAACCAGGCCCCATTCGCCAAAAGAATTTTTGGAAATATTTTTAACCGAAGTTAAATAGGCCAAAACCATGTCTTTATTTAAAGAAGCGTTTTGTTTTTTGGCCCAACCGGTTAGTTCCTCCAAACTAACCACTTTCTTTTCTCTCTTTAACTGACCGGTTAAATGAGCCACTAAACCTTCCTGGTTTTTTAAATGAAGACTGTCTATCGCCCAGCGGGGCCAAAAATTGTCATCCTCTTTGGTGCGCACAAAATTGCCGGCCAAGTTCAGAAAAAACATGGTGGCGCCTTCATACTTTTGAGCCGGCTCGGGTTTGGTTTCAAAGTGGCTAGCCGCGAAACCGGCTTTAAGTTCGCTTTCATCCATTACGCCGCCACGGGACTTTATAAATTCGCCTAGCGCAGTTACCACGGGTTTTATAACCGCTTCGTTGGCCGGGCTTTTAACATGGCGCAAAGCATCGGCTTCTATCTGGCGCACTCTTTCACGGGTAATGCCGTAGCGCTGGCCAATGGCTTCCAAAGTTTCGTAGTCATCCTGGCCAATGCCAAACCGGGACAAGATTATATCCTTGGAACGATCCGACAAATTATCCACTAACCGGCTAACGATTTTTTTGATTTCAAACCTGACCATAGTAGTAATCTATTAACTTGTAAGTTTTTCCTATATTATCATTTGCTTAGATATATGTCAAACACCGGCTTGGGACTAGGCTTTCCGAAGTTGGTGTCTGGCCCAAATATCCAAGAGGGGGCTAGCTATGAATATAGATGAATAAGTACCAAAAAACACGCCTAAAATCAAGGCCAAAGCCAAATTTTTAGTGCTCTCCCCGCCCAAAAAATAGGTGGCCAAAAGCACTAAAAATACCGTGAGCGAAGTGTTGATGGAACGGGCCAAGGTTTGGTTGACGCTGTTGTTTATGGTTACGGCAAAACTGTCGCCCGCGTGACGTTTTAGATTCTCTCTGATTCTATCAAAAACCACAATGGTGTCGTGCACCGAAAAACCCAGAATGGTTAATATAGCCGTTACAAAATAGGCGTCAATTTCCACACCGTAAAACCGGCCCAGAACGGCAAAAATGCCCGTGGGGATAGCAACATCATGCACTAAAGCGACGATGGCAATAAGACCATACTTCCACGAAGACACCGGCTTGGAAACTTTTCTAAAGGCCCAGGCAATGTAGACGATAATCAAAACTAAAACATAGATTATGGCCTTTAAGGATTTTTTCCGCAGTTCCTGGCCAATCACTGGACCGATGGACTCAAATTTTTTTTCTTCTATGGGAGAAAAATCGTTAAGGTCGCGCTTCATGGACTCGTGCGTGTTTTCGTTAACCGGCCTAAATTTTAAGATCAAACCTTTCTCACCGGTAGGTTGTAAAACTGCGTCTTCAATTTTGTGAAAACTCAAAGCGGCCACCACCTCGGCATTGCCGGGCCGTTCGTTTTTAAATTCCACTTCCCACAACGAGCCACCCGTAAAATCAATGCCAAAATTTAAACCCCACATGGCGATAGCGGCGATACTGGCCGTAACCAAAACCGCCGCTAGAGTGAGATAGATTTTTTTGTGGGAAATAATGGCTAACATAAATGCCTAATGCCTAAATCCAAGTGTCTAATCAATACCTAAGGACTCAATGACAAATTAAATCCTTTGAGCATTTGATATTGGGGCTTGGGAATTTATTTGTCATTT
>CAYJTN010000025.1:0-7313 GCA_964373235.1 uncultured Candidatus Saccharibacteria bacterium | reverse complement strand
ATTTGTCATTTACACAATCACTGTTTCCACAATACCTTAACCGTGCTCAATCTGGTATTAACAAAAACTTTCAAAAAAGTTCGGGTCAGGGTTATGGCCGAAAACATGGAAATCAAAATGCCGATGATCAGAGTTAAAGCAAAACCGCGCACTAAACTGGCGCCAAACATATAAAGAATGAAAGCGGTTATTAAACTGGAAACATTGGAATCGCGGATAGACGTCCAGGCGCGTTCAAACCCTTCAGCGAGAGCGATACCGAAAGATTTACCCGAGCGTAATTCTTCCTTCATTCTTTCAAAAATTAACACGTTGGCATCCACCGCCATGCCGATAGACAAAATAAAACCGGCGATACCGGCCAAAGTTAAAGTAACGGGAATAAGCTTAAAGATGGCAAGCGAAATTAAAGCGTAGATTATCAAAGCCACCACCGCCATCACGCCGGCCAAACGATACCAAGCAATCATAAATAGAACCACCACAACAAACCCAACTAGACCGGCGGTAAGACTTTTTATTAAAGAATCGTGACCCAAGGCGGCGCCCACGCTCTGCTGGGAGATAAGATTTATAGGCACGGGCAAAGCTCCAGAATTCAGCCGCTCCACCAGTTCTCTGGCTTCTTTGACGGAAAAATTGCCGGTGATCTGGGCGCTGCCGTCTAAAATTTCCTGCTGGACTATGGGCGCCGAAATCGGCTCGCCGTCTAGATAGATGGCCAAAGGCTGGCCCACGTTCTTTTTGGTAATTTCGCCAAAAAGCTGTTGGCCGGCATTATCAAATTCCAATAACACCTCGGGTCGGCCGGTTTGAGAATCAAAACCCAAAGAGGCTTTTTTAATGTAGCGACCGCTCAAATTAGTGGGCGTAAAATACGGATCCATCACCCTTAAATCTATGGTTTGACCCTGCAAAGATTCCACCAACTTTTTTGATTCTTCTGCGGGGCGCTGTTCTTTAAATTCCAAGTAGGGAGTTTGACCGATCAATTTTATGGCTTGGTTGATATCTTTTACGCCCGCCAGTTCCACTATCAGCCGCCAATTTTCTCCGGCGCGATTGATGGCCACCACCGGCTCCGAGACGCCGAACAAATTTACCCGCCGTTCAATCACATCCTTTAAACCTTCCATGTATATACCCCGGTCCGACTCGGCCACATCTTTCATATCAGCTTGGTACACCAAATGCGTGCCGCCCAAAAGATCCAAGCCCAGACGAAACGGTTTAGCGACTGCTTTAGGTAAAAAACTGGGCGGGTAGACAAAAAGCCCGGCGGCTATCGCCAGAACTATTATGAGAGGTATCGCGACACGCAGAGACATAATTTATTTATCAACTATATATAACAGCTAAAAAATCTTTTGGCAAATTTTGAAAAAATAAAATCCTCCGACACGAGTGTCGGAGGGTTGAGTTAGGCTAGCGGCTCGATTGCTAAGGAGTGGAGGTGGTGGAAAGTGCCATCGGCAGAGCAACCAGCAGGGCGCACGCCATCAGGATAAAACAGATGAGGCCGCCCTTACGGACCATGTCTTTCATTGCTCTTTCCTCCTTCTTCGGGTGAGGAAAATCGCCACCCCTCTGCTGCGGCTCCCCAGAGCCGTAAGCCTTACCCTCCTTTCCGCAGGTATTAAAAAGAACTGTTGGCTTATTATCCCTATTATAAAAGATTTAGATAAAAAAGCAAACTAAAACTTCCTCTCCTCCAAAACCACTGGCACAGTTAAAGTTTGACCGCCGCGGAGGATTTTGAGATTGATAACTTGACCGACGTTATATTTTTGAATTGCATCAGAAAGCATGTTTTTCGCGGTTAATTTTTCACCGTTGATTTCGGTAATAATATCATCCGCCTTTAAACCAGCTTTGGCGGCGGGGCTATCCGCGACCACGGCCGAATCACCGCCATCTGATTTTAACCACGCACCCTCGCCCACCGGCAAATTGTTTTCTTCTTGAATTTTTTCGTTAATAGTTACATAGCGTATACCAATGTAAGGATAAACAATCCGGCCCTTTGTTTTAATGCTGGTCACCGATTTTTTGGCCTCGTTTATGGGCAAGGCAAAACCAATACCCTGTGCACCTTCGGCCACCGCCACATTAACTCCGATAACTTCGCCTCTAAGATTTAAAAGCGGCCCGCCGGAATTGCCCGGGTTGATAGCGGCGTCGGTTTGAATTATATTGCGCAGTTCTTCGGTCTGACCGCCACCCGAAGCTATTATTGTTCTCGCCAAACCAGAAACTATACCCGTGGAAACGGTATTTCTAAATTCACCCAAAGCGTTGCCAATGGCGATAACGGTTTGACCGATTTGCAAACCATCGGAATTGCCCAACGCCACCGTGGGCAAACTAGCCGCTTCTATTTTTAAAATAGCCAAATCTTTTAAGGGATCACGCGCCAAAACTTTAGCCGCATATTTTTTCTCATCGTTGGTTAATACCGTGTATTCGGCCTTGGCATCGGCTACCACGTGCTTGTTCGTAATAATCAAACCGTCAGCCGAGATAATAAACCCGGTACCACCGCCCACTTCGCGACGCTGAAAACCCTTCTGGCATTGGGAAGGAATTTTAATATCTCCAAAAAACTGTTTAAAAAATGGATCGTTAAAAAAAGGATCATTGCCGAAAGGATTAACCGCGCATCGCTCCAGAATAGGTACATCCTTGGAGACAATCACGCTGACCACTGCTGGAGAATATTTTTTAACAATGCCTATAACCGCCTCCTCTTGCACCAGACTTGATTTCGGTATACTTAAGGTCTGATCTTGATTAAAATTTTTGGCGGGATTAGTCAAATTTAAAACCGGCAGGCCGTAAGCTGTATTGGATTGATTGGCTACATGGCCGCCCAAAAATCCGGCCAGTAACGCTATCACAACCATAACTATAGTAGATTTAAATTTCTCCATATAAATATATAACTATCAAAGTACTACAAAATTTTCAACTGCTTCAAGGCCTTTTCGTAGGTATCGTAAACATCACGGGCCTGATTATATGACAGCCGAAAAGCGGCGTCGTGCACCAAGGAGTTTCTAACTTTATGCACCCGCCAGACCTCGTTGATGTTGGGCAAATGCTCGGGCAGAACTTTTTGCAAACGCTCGCCCATGCTCTCACCCTGATAGCCCAGCAAAGTTAAAACGTGATCAAAAAAATTATCGGCTTCTATCACGGCTAGTTTCCATTGAGCTTCGTTCTGCACATTTAACCTCATACCCAGCTGCTGCCAGTAGGCCTTGAGCTCAACCAAGGGCAGGGCCGAAGCTTGGTCCGGTTTTTTCTGTTTTTTAAAGTAGTACGAATAGTACATAAACTTCTCCGCATAAAAACCGGCTTTGGCTTTAAGAAAAATAGCGAGCCCAACAAAAATGACCGTGATTAAAATAAAAAGAACCTTAAAAACAGTTACCGAAGTTTTAAACTCCGGCCCTTGAAAAAAGGAAGATAAAGAATCAATAAAATCCATCAGGTAGCTTTTAGCTTTTAGCTTCCTAGGAGCTCAACCCAAAAAGATAACAGGCTAGAAAGCTAATGGCCTAGTTCATAGAACTCGCCGACTTTAAACAACAAGTTTTCGCCAAACCACGGGCCCAAAATTTGGAGGCCCACCGGCATACCTTCTATTTTACCGCAATTTATGGCCAGACCGCATATCCCGGCTAAGTTGGCTGTGACCGTAAAAATGTCGGCGGCGTACATCTCTAAAGGATCTGCGGTTTTTTCACCCAGTTTAAAAGCGACCGTGGGCGAGGTAGGAGTCATAATCACATCAACTTCTTCAAAGGCTCGAGCAAAATCGCGCTTGATTAACGCCCTGACTTTTTGAGCTTGAGCATAATAAGCGTCGTAATAGCCGGAGGATAAGGTATATGTGCCAATCATTATGCGACGTTGGGTTTCGGCGCCTAAAAATTCTCCTCGGCTCTTTACATAGGTTTCTAGAAGGTTATTGACGCCCTCTGATCTTTGACCATACCTTACGCCATCATAACGCGCCAAATTGGCCGAGCATTCGGCTGGCTGAATAATATAATAAGCCGGCAAAGAATATTCTGTATGCGGCAAACTAATTTCTTTGACTTGCGCATCTTGGGATTCAAACCATTTCACGGCTTTGGTGATTGTGTTTTTGACTTCCGAGTTTAAGCCTTTGGCTTCAAAATATTCTTTGGGCATACCGATTCTTAAATCAGTTATGCTTAGTTCACTGATTTTGTCAGCGGCACGGGTGCGGTTAGGGACAGTGGTGGAATCTAAAGAATCGTGGCCGGAAATAGCATCAAAAAATATAGCGGCGTCTTTTACGGTTTTGGCCAAAGGGCCGATTTGATCTAGTGATGATCCGAGAGCGACCGCGCCGAAGCGGGACACCGCGCCATAGGTGGGTTTGAGCCCGACGACTCCGCAAAAACTGGCTGGCTGGCGAATGGAGCCACCCGTGTCGGTGCCCAAAGCGCCCAGACACATGTCGGCCGCCACCGCGGCGGCCGACCCGCCCGATGATCCTCCTGCGACTTTTTCGGAATCATGAGGGTTTCTGGTGGGCCCATAAGCCGAGTTTTCGGTGGAAGAACCCATGGCAAATTCATCCAAATTGGTTTTGCCTAAAATAATCGCGTTCTCTCTTTTAAGCCGGGTGATAACAGTGGCGTCGTACGAAGCTTTATAATTTTCTAAAATTTTAGAACCGGCCGTGCAAATTTCGTCTTTAACCAAGATATTATCTTTTATGGCGAGGGGGATACCGGTTAAATAACTTGCTTGGTCGTTTTTAATTTTGTTATCGGCTTCTCTGGCACTAGCCAAAGCTTTTTCAGCGTGAACCGAAAGGAAAGCATTTAGTTCTTTGTTTTTAGAATCAATTTCTTTTAAATAATGCGAAGTTAACTCCACAGCGGAAATATCACCCTTTGTTAGAAAATCATGCGCTGATTCGATTGTAAGTTTGGATAAGTTCATAAATAAAATTTAAATATCAAATATTAAAAACATCTTTAATTTTTACTTTGTATTTTTTATTTTTTATATTTGATATTTTATTTTCCCTTTAGCACTTCTGGCACAACAATAAATCCATCCTTGTGTTCGGGAACCTCTTGGATAAGTTCTCTATCCGACTGGACTAAAAGGCGTCTGTCTTCGTCTTTTCTAAAAATACTTTCTAAACCCGTTATCTGCCGAATTGGTTCGGCATTATTGGTTTTGACCTCCGACAACTTGCCCACAAAATCCAAAATAGCCGACAGCTCGGCTTGATATTTTTCTATTTGATCTTCGGAAACTTCTATCCGCGCCAACTGCGCAATCTTTTTAACTTCTTCTTTAGATATCATATTTTATCTATGAGCGTAGCGAATAGCTACAAAATATAAACCCCGTGTAAAGTCTTATAAATACTTATTTTGTGTGCAAACAAAGCCGTTAGGCGACTTCGCAGATAAACTTGCAAAAGCACAATCTCGATTGGAATTTTTACAGGGTCATATATCTTTTTATAATAGCAATTTTCAGTCACGACTCAAACTTGACAATATTATACACAAGTTATATGATAAAGATAGTACAAATCACAACTAAACATAGGGAGGTAACGCAATGGTATCTATAACCAACCCTCAAGGTGAAAAACCCTCTAATGGTGAAACTTTTGAGAAACATTGTCTTGAGGCCTTGATCGAAAGAGTTGAAAGATTACAAAAAATCATTAAACTAAATACAGCGTCGGGAGGAAAAGTATCTACAGTAATTATCGCCGATATTGTATTTGGAGTATTTCTAGCCGCCTCCGGATACTGCGGCAAATACTTGGGCGAACTGATGTTCAATTATATGCTTGGGGGAATACGCCAATCGTCAGGTTTCTGCCAAAGTTGTAACAACCACATTCATCCCTCTCTGTCCTTCCAGCCAATATGCCATGATTGTGAAGAAAAAAATCGTAAGGAAGCCGAAGATTCGGGTGATGATCATCCTAAAAACGAATAAGTTTTCGGGCTAAACACCCAATTCCCCAGCGGCCAACGCGCCGCTGGGGATTTTTTATTCTTCAGTAATGGACACCGAGTGTCCATTAAATTATAATACAGAGAAAACATGAGAAAAACTCAATTTGCCCAAGGAGAATACTATCATATATTCAACAGAGGCAATAACAAACAAAACATCTTCCTAAGCGACAGAGATTACGCCCGCTTTCTCTTCTTGATTTTACACCTGCAATCAGAAAATACTTTCACAAATATCGGCTACAGTGTATCCTATTTTATCAAACACCGAGTGTTCATTAAAATTAAAGATAAGAACGAATTTTTTAAAAACAGGCAGGTAAATTTGATTAGCTTTACTATAATGCCAAACCATTTTCATATGATACTAGAAGAGTTAGCCGCAAACGGCATATCAAATTACATGCAACGGACACAAAACGCGTATACAAAATATTTCAATGTTAGATACAATAAAATCGGACATCTGCTCCAAGGACCGTTCAAGGCTGTACACATAAAAAATAACAATCAGCTTCTTCATTTGTCATGCTACGTGCATAAAAATCCTAAAGAACTGGGGCCGTGGAAAAACAAAGAACATCTCTATAAATGGTCAAGCTATCAAGATTACATAAGGAGAAACAGATGGGGTCAGCTTTTGGTTCCCGATATTATTTTAGACCAGTTCCATAATATCTCTGAATATAAAAACTTTGTGGCCAAAAGTAGCGCCAAGGAAAATCTGGAGGAAAAGTATATTTTAGATATGGAGTAACTTTAATGAACACTCGGTGTTCATTAAAGTTAGGCGATGAGGGTTAAAAACTCCTTTTCGGAAATTATTTTGACGCCCAGAGCTTGGGCTTTATCAAACTTGGAGCCCGGGTTGTCACCAGCCACCACATAATCGGTTTCTTTGGAGACTGACGAAGAAACATCACCGCCCATTAAGCGAATTTTTTCTTTGGCGGCGTCTCGCGACAGAGTTTCTAAGGTACCGGTTAATACAAAAGTTTTACCGGCGAGTTTTTTAGAAATTTTGGGCGGAGATTGAATAGCGATCTGGCAATTGAGTAATTTAGCAATTAGTTGCTTGTTGCTTCTATCCTCAAACCAAGCCTTGATGCTGGCGGCGGCTTTCTCGCCTATGCCCGGCACTTTTTGCAACTCATCCCCGCTTGCCTGCCTTAAATCTTTTAGATCGCCAAAATAAATAGCCAAAAGATTGGCGGTTTCTTCGCCTACATGAATAATTCCCAAAGCATAAATGAATCTGGCCAAGGATACTTTTTTTGATTTTTG
>CAYJTN010000024.1:3851-9785 GCA_964373235.1 uncultured Candidatus Saccharibacteria bacterium | reverse complement strand
ACAAATTAGTCGCCGAGCGAAGCGAGGCGAACCTTCAAAACTTGCAATTTCCTCAATGGTGCGGCGGGCAGGATTCGAACCTGCGTAGGCACAAAGCCGCTTGGTTTACAGCCAAGTGTAATTGACCACTCTACCACCGCCGCAATAATCTATTTGTTAACTTAAAACTTATCTAACCCTCAAAACAACCTCACATGAGCCGATGCGCGGATTCGAACCGCGGACCTACTCCTTACCATGGAGTTGCTCTACCAACTGAGCTACATCGGCATCTTTCAACATCTTTCCTATTTCAACATCTAATTGTTTTCCGCCTTTCAACCTCTTTAAGTAAAGTTCGTATCTGCTTGCTGCTAATTTATTTGAAAATGATTTAAAGCAAATTAACTTTAGCGGTCGGCGATTTCTTGTTGATGGATTAACTCCATTATTATGAAATTCTAGCCGAATCTTAACATTATTGGTATGTCCTATATACCTCTTTCTATCCTAAGTATGTAAGTATAAAACACCAGAATGCTCCTTACCATGCCCCGCATTTGCGGGGTACCAACTGAGCTACGTGGGCATGTAGGCGGGGAGTTGCTCTCCCCGGGCGATTTTCATAATTTACTTATTTTATATGTAATCGCCCGTTAAAAGCAAAAACATTTGCTTTTAACCCAACTGAGCTACATCGGCATTTTTAAACAACAAACCCACTTTGACATGGTATCAAAGCTCTGGAGAGTTATCAAACTAAACCTTCTTTACTTTTATTCTTTTGACCTTAGCCTCTTTTTCTTTAGATTTCAAAATATTTGATTTAACCAGATCGCTGACCCAGCCGGATTGAGACGTAATTTCCACCCCGCGAACAACACTACCCTCCTTATGCACCACGCCGCCCATTTCCAAAAGTTTGCTTATTATCACTTTGTCCTTAGAACCGAGCTTAACGGACATTTTAAAAGCCTGTCTCGCTTCCATGGGCTTATTGTTCTCCAAATACAGCCAGCCCAAACGTTTGTAGGCCGAAACATCTTTAGGATTATAGGCCAATTGGTTCATGAGCTGCTGTTCCTGGCTGGCAAAAGAAGTTCTCGATTCCGCCGTCGGCTCTTCCTTTTTTATGCTGTTATCTTCAACCGAGGTTAGTTCCACCTTAAAAAACGGCGCCTTAACAGGGCTGATTTCTTTCTTAGATTGTTCAGTCGCAACCTCCAGCGGAGCTTCAGCCTCCATATTGGATTTATGAACTTTGATTTCTTTAAGCAGACCGGTAAAAAAATTATCGGTTTTTAGAGAAGTTATCTTCAATCTATAAACCAGTTTGGTGGACAGGCTCAAAGCTGTCTTTTTAAATTTTAAAGAAGCCGAGGTTAAAGCCCGCTCATAAAAAGTTGGTCCAAAATCTTCTTTAGCCACAGTCTCATTCCAGACAATCAAATCTTGGGGTATTTTTTTGTAAACCACCCGCGCCGCCAAAGCCACACCGGCAACAATTAGCAATGATGGAATCAGTATGAACATGTCAAATTTATCTATTTATAGTGATTATAGTGAGTCAATCGAACTAAGAGCCGGCCGGCGAAGCGATTAGTTATAAATAAGGTTTTGTAGCTAAGAATCCTACGCTTCGCTTGGATTCTTAGACAAAGCCCTTAAATCTGAAACTTAACAAATCTCCCCACCTTAATATTTTCCCCCAAAAGCGCTATTTTGGAATGAATGTATTCCTCTACCGTTTCGGCCGAGTTTTTAATAAATGGAGCAGATAAAAGCTGGACCAGGTCTGGCGGATCCAGGGCCACCACCTGCATAGCCAAATCATGAGCCAGTTCTTTGAAGATCGGATTGCGCGCCACAAAATCAGTTTCGCACCAAACTTCCACCAGCGAACCACTGCGGCCATCGGTGTGAATATAGGGCTCCACCAAACCGGCGGTGGTGCTACGGGCCGATTTTTTTTCGGCAATCTTAAAACCCTGCTCCCTCAAATAATGTCGGGCCTTATCAAAATCTCCGCCGGAGCTTGCCAAAGCTCTTTTGCAATCCATTATCGAAACGCCCGTAAGATCGCGCAATTTTTTTACTTGGAGACTATCAATCATGCTAATTTTATTTATAGTGAGTCAATCGAACTAAGAGCCGGCTGGCCGGCCGGCGAAGCGATTAGTTATAAATAAGGTTTTGTAGCTAAGAATCCTACGCTTCGCTTGGATTCTTAGACAAAGCCCTTAGCTCGTTTTTAATTGTATCAAGAATCAACTTAAGTGACGACAATGAATCATTGTTAGCTGGAATAGGGTAATCCACCAAGCTAGGATCGGCGCTGGTATCTACAAGGCCCACAATTTTTATACCCATTTTTCTGGCTTCCAAAACAGCGTCCCTTTCGGCATTGGTATCGGTTACAAACACCGCTTGCGGCAAACTTTGCAGGTTTTTTATGCCGCCCATGCCTCGCTCCAGTTTTTCAAGTTGCCGTTCAAAATTAAGCTGTTCTTTTTTGGTGTACCTGGCCAATGCCCCGCTTTTTGATTTGTCTTCCAAATCCTTAAAATATTTTAACCTTTCTTTAAGAACTTTAAAATTGGTAAATAGCCCTCCAATCCAGCGGCCGGCCACATAGGGCATATTAAGCTCCCGGCCTATTTCTATTATCAAATCTTTGCTCTGAATGCGAGCGCCCACCCATAAAATCGTGCCGCCGTTTTTTATCGTTTCAACCAAAAAATTGATGGCCGAGTCGAGCCTTTCCATAGTTTTAGTTACATCTATAATATGAAGACTGTTGCGCACACCAAAAACAAATGGAGCCATTCTAGGGTTCCATTTAGATTTCTTGTGCCCGATATGGGCGCCGGCCTGCATTAAATCTTGGAGGGTAATAGACATAAATCCTAAGTACCAAATTACAAATCACAAACAAGCACTAAGCACTAAATCCTAAACTCTAAACTTTGAATATTGAGGTTTTGAATTTAGAATTTGTTTGGAATTTATAATTTATGGTTTGGAACTTAAGCCTAGCAAAAGAAATGTTCCTTGTCAAAACAGTCTATGAATGCTATCCTACGCTCGTATGAAGACAGATATTCAACCTAAATATTTCCCAAGCGCCGAGGCCAAATGCGTCTGCGGCAACACCTTTAAAATAGGCTCAACTAAAGAGCGCCTTGAGGTGGAAATTTGCCATGCTTGCCACCCTTTCTACACCGGCCAAGAAAAACTGGTGGACACCGCCGGCCGAGTGGAAAAATTCAGGGCCCGCATGTCTAAAAAAGCCGCGACAGCGACAGTTAAGAAAAAGAGAAAGACAAACAAGAAGTAACATAATCCAAATAAAATCCATTCGGAGCATTCAGATAAAATGTAGATTGGGATTATATTTTATGGACTCTGTAATCATAGAAATCAGGCCCGGCGCCGGCGGTGATGAAGCCAGTCTTTTTGCCGGCGATCTTTTTAAAATGTATAAAAATTACGCCGCTAAAAAGGGGTTCGGCTTAACTGTTTTAGACTCTGCGCTTACTGCCATTGGCGGTCTAAAAGAAATATCTTTTGAAGTTTCTGGCACCGGCGCTTATAATATTTATAAACAAGAAGCCGGCGTGCACCGCGTCCAGCGCGTGCCCCAAACCGAAAAAAGCGGCCGAGTGCATACCTCTACGGTTTCGGTAGCTGTGTTAAAAAAAGCCAGCGAAAAAGATGTCCAAATAAATTCTAGCGACTTAAGAATAGAATTTTTCCGTTCCTCCGGCCCCGGCGGCCAAAATGTTAACAAGCGCGAAACGGCAGTTAGAATAATCCATATCCCTACCGGCACAGTGGTAACTGCTCAAACCGAACGCGGCCAAGAAGCCAACAAGCAATTTGCGCTTTCTATTTTAAGAAGCCGAATTTTAGAGGAAACCGAAAAAAAAGAAAATTTAAAATTACAAAGCGAACGCCGCACCCAAATCGGCTCGGCCGACCGATCGGAAAAAATCCGCACTTATAATTTCCCTCAAGACAGAATTACCGACCATAGGATTAAAAAAAGTTGGAGCCAGATAGATAAAGTTCTAGACGGCAATATGGACCCCATTATAAAAGCCTTTCAAAAAACCAAAGACAAATAATTTTCATGGAAGCTGAAAGATTTATAGCGGAACCGAAAGAAACCGACTCCGCCGACAAGGTGTATCTCGCTATTAAACAGCTAAAAAGCGCGAACTTTTTTAATGAATCGCTGGAAAAGAGGCAGGAATTAGTCCGATATGCTCTGGAGACGCTGAAGGACTCCTTTGCGGAATCGGGCGGCAGTTATCATCAAGATATTAATGAAGTCTATGAAATCGCTCAAGGTAATTCTTTGATAGTTCGAAGGCACGATCTCGAAAAGTTAGTCGAAGCTATTACCAACCACACAGACTTGGAAATCTCGCCCGACCCCAATGTCGGTGAGGCATATCCTAATTGCGCCGAGTGGAAATATGATCTTGGACCGCGAGGACTTCAAAATGCCTTGCTGGAGGGTCATGCCCAATTAGGGGGTCTCGTCACTGTTGCCGGATTCAAAAAAGGAGGCAGTCTGGAAATTAAATCAGTAAATACAGAGAATATCTCCGGATTAGATCGTGACTTGGTAAGGTTTGTTAGGGGTAGAGTTCATCCCGAAGAAATAGAATTTATAGTGCTAAGAATACCAGCAACTTTATTGCCCCAAGGTGAACTAACACCCTTTGAGCAAAAGATGCTAGAGAGAGAGGTTAAAAAACCTAAGGAGAGACAAAAGATTATTCAGGTGTTCCGTGGATTCACCTTTAACGAGTTTGAACAAAAATATAGAGAAAAACTGGTCACGTAAGATAAAGCGCCCCGACCTTGGTCGGGGCGCTCTGCGCTTGCATTTAGTTGACTGCTTCTAATGAGCCGCTTTCTGCCAAAAAGAGCCGATGAGCCTCAAGAATTATAGAAACAAAATTCTCAAAGCTCAAACCACTATCCCGAAAAAGCGTTTTTTGCTCCTCCGGATCCAAATTCAGGAAGCATCCATCTTTGTCTGACCGCCGACATAGGTGACCCCGCCTCAAGAGCATTTGATGGATAGCTTTTTGCCACACCGGAAAGATTTCCTTTTCCAAACTTTCCGGCGGCGCAATCAAGATAATTCTGGCGGCCCGCTTCAGAGCAAGCTTATACACCCGCTCGTCTTGAGAAGACAATTGATCCTCCTTTCCCTTTATTTTTAAAATACTTAAAGAACAAACTGCATCGGGTTAGAATTATAATTGATTAAATAAATTTTGTAAAGGATGTTAAACACCGGCTGTCTAACATTCAAACATTCAGATGATAATAAAAAATGGATGTTAATGTAACATGCGATCGTTTATTACATTAACATACCACTGATGATTGAAAATATAATTGAAAATAAAAAGCCCGGGCGCACTTTTTATGTGGCACCCGGGGGTGACCCGCAGGATCGTTGTGTGTGATCCTTAAAGGTCAAATAAAGAAGGAGGTGGAGGTGCGAAGGCTACAAGGGTTGCCGGCTGCGCACTTCCGGCGAAATTTGCAGACAGTGCATCCGGTGTCGGCCGCTTTTTGGCTATGCCACCACAGGGAAAGTTTCTCCAGACAATTGGCGGGCCTTCCCCGGGGATCGGTCGGACAACTGTATCCACACGCTCTGGCGTGAAGTATCATGTCTCACGAACACCTATCGCACTGCCGTGCCTTTGGCACAACCCCACCGACGGTTCCAGCGGAACCATGTGGGATTAGGCCTTTTGAGACCTCTCCACGCTCCGAAAATGATGACGCGGGCGAGGATCGTTAGGATCCTGTCCGACGACTCTTGACCGTCCTGTCTAAGCACACAAGCTTAGACTATTCTAGGCGATCAAGCGCGGTCGGGAACCTCCTATTCCTTGGATCCTCGTCCTATCTAGACTCTGCTAG
>CAYJTN010000024.1:0-3751 GCA_964373235.1 uncultured Candidatus Saccharibacteria bacterium | reverse complement strand
TATTAGTTTAGACCCGCCTGCAGGCAGGCAGGTTTGCTATATTAACGAGAGTAATTAGCGTTTTAGAAGCTCAAAAAATACAGAATTTGGAATATCCACCCTGCCCCTTTCTTTCATTTTCTTTTTGCCACGTTTTTGTTTTTCGCGGAGTTTCATTTTTCGTGTAATATCGCCGCCATACAAATAACCGGTCACATCTTTCTTTAAAGCTGAAATATTTTCACGAGCGATTATTTTTCCGCCAATGGCGGCCTGCAAAGTTACTTCAAACCACTGCCTCGGCAAAAGTTCTTTTAATCTTTCCACAATTCTTTTGCCTTCGTCTTGAGATTGATCGCGTGGCACAATACGGCTTAAGGCATCTACCAATTCGCCCGCTACTAAAATATCTAATTTGGTTAAATCGCCTTTTCTTAATTCTAAAAATTCGTAACTTAGCGAAGCATAACCCGAAGAAACACTTTTTAATTTGTCATGAAAGTCCACAATAATTTCGGCCAGCGGTATTTGGTAAAAAATTTCCACACGGTCTTCCGAAATATATTTCGTATGTTTTGATATGCCCCGGCGACGCGACAAAAGTTCTAAAATCCCGCCAATATACTTTGAAGGCGAAAGCAGGGTCAACGTAACCCAGGGTTCGCGGATTTCGGTGTATCTGCCGGCTTCGGGCAGATCGGCCGCCGAAAAAATTTTTTGGGGCTGATTATTATTTTTAAGAATAATTTCATAGCTTACCGAAGGTGTGGTTGTTATTAAAGATAAATTATATTCGCGCTCTAGCCTTTCCAAAACTATTTCCATATGCAACGAACCCAAAAAGCCGCATCTAAAACCGCGGCCTAAAACCTCCTGCGAGTCCAGTTCAAAAGTCAAAGCCGCGTCGGAAAGCTTTAGTTTTAATAAAGCGTCTCTTAAAAAAGCAAACTCCGCGCCGTCTTTAGGAAACAAGCTGGCAAAAACCACCGGCCTCGGTTCCTGATAGCCCGGCAGAGCTAAAAACGCTGATTCTCGCTGATCTATACGCTGATTTACGCCGATATCTTTAGCCGCGTTGATCCACGCTGATACAGAAAGTCCGCGTTGATCCGCGATAATAGTGTCGCCAACTCGCACCAGCGTCGGGTCCTTAAGCCCAGTGGCAATGTAGCCGATCTCGCCTTCTTTTATTTCTTTTTGAGCCGCCAGCTGGGGTTTAAAATACCCCACTTCCATAAGTTCCGCTTCTTTATCCACGGCCATGAACTTAATTTTATCTCCGGTTTTGAAACTGCCGTCAAAAATACGCACGTAAGCCATCACGCCTTTGTAAGCGTCGTAAGTAGAATCAAAAATAAGGGCGCGGCTATAATTGTTTGAGCCAATCTGGGGCGGCGGAATTTTTTCTATAACCGCGTCTAAAAGTTTGTTCACTCCAGTGCCGTCTTTAGCCGATATTTTAAAAATTTCAGTCCTCGCTCCTAGTAGTGATTGAAGTTCGATTTCAATCACGTCGGGCCGGGCATTGGGCAAATCAATTTTATTTATGGCCGGAATAATCACCAACCCTTGGCGCTGGGCCTGCTGCAAATGCGCCAGAGTTTGAGCCTGTATGCCCTTGGTGCCATCCACCAGCAATACCACACCCTCCACGGCGGCCAGCGACCGCGAAACTTCATAGGAAAAATCCACATGACCGGGCGTATCTATCAAGTTCAGAGTAAATTCTGAACTTGCAAATTCTAAATCCGAAGCACTAAATTCTAAATTTTTGGGATTTGGGATTTGGGATTTGTTTAGAATTTCGGATTTAGGATTTCGTGTTTCCGGATGATATATCATTCTCACTGGCTGCATTTTTATGGTAATGCCCCGCTCTTGTTCCAGATCCATCATATCCAGATACTGCTCATGCATCTCACGAGTAGATACCGTATGTGTTAATTCCAAAAACCGATCCGCCAGTGTGCTCTTGCCATGATCTATATGCGCAATGATAGAAAAATTCCTGATATTTTTTACAGCACCACTCATCTGTGTTTGTAATTTGTAATTTAGAATTTGGAATTTTAACTTTGGTGTGTTTCCTCATCCAAACTAGGCAAAACAATCCTTTGGCTTAATTTAAACTTTCTAAGAATCTGGCCGACTTCTTCAACCTTAAACAAACCAACCACCACCAGATACATCACTATACCGACGAGACCCGCCGAGCCACCCTGGATAATCAAATGCAAAACCCGGTGCGTGTCTAAAAACCTATCCAAAAAATGAAGCGTAGCATAAGCGGCCGCGCCGGCTAGGCCGGCGCTAAAAATAAAAATAGTTATAGGCCGCGCCAGAATATAAAAATGGGTGAGCTTAAGCCGCCGCGCCAGAATATAAAAAAGGATCAGTGTGTTAAAAATGGCCGCCGCACTCATAGCCAGGCCCAAAGCTGAAACGTCCATGACCGGGGCCAGTATTAAAGCCACGACAATACTCAAAACCACGCCTAAAAATAAAATCCAAAAAGGGGTTTTGGCGTCTTCCAAAGCGAAAAATCCTCTAAGCACAATAGCCAGCACCCCCTGAAAAGCGAGACCGATCAGAAAAAACCCCAAGGTTTCTATGGTCAGCACCGTATCCACCCAATCAAACTGGCCATAACCCAAAGTCAAACGCACGATCTGCGCCCGCAGAATAAAAAATAAAGTGACGGCCGGAATCATCACAAACAAAAGCTGACGCAAAGTTTTTAACACCGCTTCGCCCGCGGCCTTATATTTGTTTTTGGCAGCGAGATCGGCCAAAAACGGAAACACCGCCACGCCTAAAGGCACGGCCACCACGCCCAAAATCAAACCGTTAATATCGTTGGCAAAACTAAAAACCGAAACTCGCCCCGAGCCTAAGAACGAAGCTATCCCCGCCATAACCACCAAGTTAAGCTGGGCCAGAATCAAACTTAGAGACCTTGGCACTATAATATGAAAAATATCTTTAATGGAATTGCCCTTTAAATAAAAAGCGGGGCGATATTTAAAGCCACTGTGTTTAGCCGCCGGATATTGAACCAGCATGTGCAGCAGCGCGCCCACGACCACGCCCCAGGCGAGACCGGCGGGACCGAACTTTTGAGCCAAAACCAAAATGCCGAAAATAAGGCCGAGGTTATAAAAAATCGGGGCGAGAGCATAAGCCAAAAAACGGCGCGTGGATTGCAATATGCCCGAAAATACCACTGAAACCCCCAAAAAAATCGGCTGTAAAAACATTATGCGGCTTAAAGTTACGGCCAATTTTAATTTCTCGCCCTCAAAACCGGGCGCGATTACTTTTAAAACCCACGGCGCGGCCGCAAAAAATATCACGCCAAAAATAATAAAAATAATCAAAGTAAGATTTAAAATATCGTTGGCCAGTTTCCAGGCTTTTTCGGAATCCTGATTTTTTAATTTTATAAACACCGGCACGAACCCAGCCGAAAAAGCTCCAAAAAACAAAAGATTAAAGAAAAAATCCGGCAGGCGGAAAGACAAAAAATAGGCGTCCAAAATATCGCCGGCGCCGTAAAAATAGGCGAGCAAAGCGTTGCGGGCAAAACCCAGCATCCGGCTCAAAAGACCGGCCAGGGCCAAAATACTCGCCGCCGCCAAAATCCCCTTGGTTTTCTGGTTCAAAAACCCGTTAAAGCCGTTTAGAGTCATATAAAATCTTTAGGTATCAATATTAACATAATTGTACAGTTCCATGAGATTATTAACAGTATAGCGTAAAGGTACTTTAACAA
>CAYJTN010000023.1:0-10684 GCA_964373235.1 uncultured Candidatus Saccharibacteria bacterium | reverse complement strand
CGCCGTGAATCCACACCTGCGAGAGAATGGACACGGCGCAACCGTACATGAAGCCTGTGATGCTCTCGTTGTTCACCAGCGAGGAAGTCTTGTCGGCGCACGCTTCGAGCGTAGCGCCATTGGCCATCCGCACCTCCATGAGGCGCGCCCACCGCTCTGCGTATCTGATGATTCCACCGCCGTAACCGTAGGTGTTGGCCGCGACCGTTTTCTTCCAGCCCTCCTCGTCTCGGAGTGTCATCTTCTCGGGAGCGACTGAGAGTGCACCCTTGAGTATCAAGTCCTGGCGTCGCTGGGCTTCTTCGGCCTCGCGTTGCCACTTTTTGTACTTCGGGGAATTCACGTATTCCTCTGCACGACGCGAGGACTCGTTGTGGTAGTAAGCTGTGATGACAGCCACAGCAGTTATTTCATCTTTACTCGGGTTGGCTTTGAGCTCTACACCGTTGAACTCAGTCTTGACTGTATCGTCGACGCAGTTGGCCAGAGCGACCATTTGTTTTGCAGTCCGACTTATATCCTCACCAGCACGTGGTTCGTAGGTCTTCATATTTCATCTCCTTGTTGATTTTTATTTGAAAGGAATGCGGATTTTTTCCACATTCTGACTATTGTTAAGTGTAGCAAATATAATTGTATCTGTCAAGTTCAGGCGATTTTGACTGTTATTTAAGTATGATTTATGCCATATTTTCTTCCTTATGCTACAATCTAATTAATCAAATGAACTCAAAAACCATATTGCTTTTGGGGCGGTCGGGTTGCGGCAAGGGCACGCAGGCGGAGCTGTTAAAAAAATTGCTTGAGCCGTGTCTTTATATTTACGCCGGTGATCTGTTTAGGGAGCTGGCCACGACCGATGCCTTGGTTGGCCGAAAGATCAAAAATGTTTTGGAATCGGGCGGTTTGCCCGAAGAATGGATCGCGGCTTTTTTGTGGCAAAAAAAGTTGATGGATGGTTTGAAATCGGGCGAGGAAAATATTATTATGGACGGCTCGCCCCGCCGCTTGGATGAAGCCCAAGAAATGGATGAAGTTTTAAAATGGCTGGGTCGAACAGACATCAAAGTTATTTTAATAGATATTACCGAAGACGAAGCCGTAAAGCGTCTGCTCAAGCGTGGTCGCGCCGACGACACCGAAGAAGCCATTAGAGAACGTTTGCATTGGTTTAACACTGATGCCACGCCGGCGATTGAATATTATGAAAAATCTGATAGATTGATTAGGATTGACGGTATGGGCAGTGTGGAGGAAATTCATGAACGCATAAAAAGAGCTTTGGATTTATAAGTCAAAACACAAAATCAGGCAGGACCGCCCTGCCTAGGCAGGGCGGTCCTGCCCACTGCTGTGATACAAATTAAAACACCAGAGGAAATAGAAATCATGCGCCAGGGTGGCAAAATCCTGGCGCGTGTTTTACAAGAAATTGCCGATGAGGTGAAAGCCGGTGTCAGTTTAAAATACTTGGATGCTTTAACCGAAAAACTTGTTTTGGGTTACAATGCCAAACCGTCCTTCAAAGGCTATAGGTCGTCCGGTTCTAAAAAAGCTTACCCGGCCAGTTTATGTATCTCGCTTAACCACGAAGTAGTGCACGGCGTGCCCGATGAGCGTGTTTTAAAAAATGGCGATGTGGTTAGTTTGGATCTGGGAGTTTTATATAATGGTTATCACACCGACAGCGCGGTTACGGTGGCTGTGGGTGATGTCTCCGAAAAGATTCAAAGGCTGATATTAATCACCGAAGGCGCTTTGGTTTTGGCCGTCAGTAAAATGAAAAAAGAAATATACTGGGGTGACATCGCGAGTGAGATCCAGCGCTATGTGGAAGTGGCCGGTTTTTCGGTGGTGAGGGAACTGACTGGGCACGGTGTGGGGCGGGATTTGCAGGAGGATCCATATTTGCCTAATTATGGCCAAAAGGGCGATGAGCCGTTATTAAAAGAAGGCATGGTTATAGCTATTGAGCCGATGGTAGTTATGGGCCGGCCCGAGGTGGAATTGGGTCTGGACGGTTTTGTGTATCAAACCAGAGACAAAAGTTTAGCCGCCCATTTTGAACACACGGTGGCGGTTGTTAAAAAAGGCGTGGATATATTAACTAAGTTATGAATTTTTTAGTACCATAGTCTAGACTATGGTACTATAGCCTGGATTATGTTTTTAGATGTTGGCATAGGCATATTGCTTTCTGTTTTTATTTCTAGAATATTTGGCGCGGATTTGTCTTATGGGTTTGTACTGGCCGGAGTTGGTTTTTCTTTATTACCCGATTTGGATGTTTTTGTGGAGCTGGCCAAGCGCGGGCGGATAGGCGGGCGAGTGCAGGGTCATCATCGCGAGCTAACGCATTTCCCTTTAACCTATCTGCCAGCGATTTTTTTGATATATGCCTTTTGGGGTCAGGTTTATGTCTGGCTTTTTGCTTGGGCTGTTTTGGCTCACTTTTTACACGATAGCGTGGGCATGGGTTGGGGTCTACAATGGTTATGGCCATTTTCCCGCAAGGCTTACAAGTTTTTTTCTAATAAAGACGGAAGCCTTTCCGGGCGATTTTTAGTTTCGTGGGCGCCCGCCGAGCTAAGGGAGGTGGTTTATCGCCATGGCGACGATCACTGGTTTAAAAATTATTATCTTAATCCCCACCCCATCGCCATTTTTGAGTTTATGTTTTTTGTGTTCGCTATTTTAGTATTATTTTTCACAGTCTAAACATGAATTTTCTGGGTATAGATTATGGTGAGAAAAGAATTGGTTTGGCCAAGGGTGATAGCTTGTTAAAAATCGCCACGCCTTTTAAAACCATCGCGAACGGCGCAGGCGTGCTCAATGCTTTGGCCGATATTGTTAATGCCGAAGTGATAGGAAAAATTATCGTGGGTGCGCCAGTGAGTTTTGATGGCCGAAAAAATGATTTTGCCGAAAAGATAATAGAATTTGCCGAAGACGTGGAAGCCCGCACGAATATATCCGTAGAGTTGGTTAACGAGATTTTTAGTTCTAAAATGGCCGGCCAGAATTCCAAAAAAGTGGACGAATCATCGGCTGCCCTGATACTCCAGACCTATCTTGACCGAGCTGAGCTCGGTTGACCAACACAGATAAAGTATTGTAAGCTAAAACATAGGTGTTGTTCTCTAAAAACTTAAAGAGGAAGGTGAAGTATGATTTGGCTAATAGCTTGGGCGGTTGTGGCCATTGTTGCTCTTACCTTTTTTATAATAGCGGTCAAAGGCGCTCCGCGGTTTCCGTGGGAAGAAACTAACCCAAAAGGTGAGATAGATAATTCCGATCTTGCCAGGAGGCAGAGGTGATATTATGATAATTGCGCTCGCTTGGGCCATACTGATCATCATCTTGTTCTTTTTTGATGCATTAGCCTGCGTACCCGATCCTGATTTGGAAGAATTTTGTCTGCCTTAGGAACTGTTCGCGGCTTTAAGATTTAACGATCCCGTAAAACAAGCGGGGTCGTTTTTTTGTTTATGTTTTGCTAGAATTGATTTATGAACCAGCCCTATTTGTCCCTGATTATTCCGGCTTACAACGAAGCCAAGAGAATCGTTCACACCCTAAATAGAATCAGAGAGTATTTGTCGGCCCAGAATTATACTTACGAGGTTTTAGTGGTTATAGATGGAGCTAGGGATAATACGGCCGAGGCGGCTCAAAATTTTGGTAAAGACTGGCCCCAGTTGAAAGTCATCAATAATAAAGAAAACCACGGCAAGGGTTTTGTGGTACGCCAAGGCCTGTTGGAAGCCAAAGGCGAATACAGAGTTTTTACCGATGCTGATAATTCCACAGACGTCCGACATCTGGAAGGGCTGTGGCCTAAATTTAAGGCGGGTTGTGATGTGGTTATCGGTTCGCGCGATTACCGCGATGCCGTGGGTGCCACGCAAGCTATACCACAATCGGCTTTCAAAAGATTATTGGGTGATTTAGGCAATTTATTTATTCAGTTTTTGGTGGTACCGGGTGTTTGGGATACGCAGAATGGTTTTAAGGGCTTTACGGCCGAAGCTACCCAGAAAATTTTTTCCAAGGCTATAATCAATCGCTGGGCTTTTGACGTGGAGGCCCTGGGGCTAGCCAAAAAGTTTGGTTATAAAATTGGCATTATTCCGGTTTACTGGGAGAACGATGCCCAAAGCCACGTAAAATTATCCGGGTATATTAACGCTTTATGGGAGACGGTGAAGATTAGGTGGAACTTGTGGAGCGGAAAATATGAAATAAATTCCGAACCACAAATCCCAAATTACAAATAAATTCTAGATTCAAAATTCCAATAGCCAAAGTTTTGTATTTAGGATTTAGTGCTTAGTATTTGTTTGTGATGGGGTGTTTGGGATTTCAGGTTTTTACCTTATGAACAACAAAAACCAGGGAGAAATTTCAGAATTGCGTCAGGATCCGGTCAACCGCGATTGGATCATAATTTCTACCGGCCGGGCCAAAAGGCCGGAGGCTTTTAGATCGCGAAATCTAGCGGTTGAGGCAACACCCCTAAACCTTTGTCCGTTTGAGAACCCGCAAGCGCACGGCAATGAAATTGTTAAATCATACGCCCATGGCATAAAAGTTATAAATAATAAATTTCCCATAATTAGCGGCAATGTCTGCCGTTCGGGGAAAAGGGTGGGTCCGTATTTGGTTAAAGAGGCGGCTGGTTATCATGAAGTGGTAATTTTTAAGGATCATCGTAGGAGCCTGGCTCAATTGGATGCTGGAGAGATTGATCAAATTGTTTCGGTTTATCGCGATAGATATCAAGAATTAAAAAATAAAGAATGCGCTAACTACATTTTAATAATCCATAACCATGGTCGCGAAGCCGGCGCTTCGGTTTCCCATCCGCATTCTCAAATTATGGCTTTGCCGTTTGTGCCATCGGATATCAGCCGCAGTTTGGAGGGATCGGCGAGATATCACCGTGAGCGCGGCCGGTGCGTGCATTGTGATATG
Source organism: uncultured Candidatus Saccharibacteria bacterium (assembly GCA_964373235.1). Taxonomy (GTDB): domain Bacteria; phylum Patescibacteriota; class Minisyncoccia; order JACQLN01; family JACQLN01; genus JACQLN01. The sequence continues at coordinate 5,707 of CAYJTN010000023.1, read as the reverse complement.
GTGGAGTGGGAACTAAAAGAAAAACAGAGAATAATTTTTGAAAATGAAAATTTTGCGGTTTTGGTGCCGTATGTGCCTAAGTTTTCTTATGAGATTAGGATTTTCCCAAAGGCCCACCGACCCTATTTTGAAGAATCCAGCGAGGCCGAGCTAAAGGGTTTAGCCGAGGCGCTTCAGGTGTCGCTCGCCAAAATTTATAACGGCTTAAACAATCCGGCTTATAATTTTTTTATACACACACCGCCAGCTTCCCGGGCAGAAGATTATGACTACTATCATTGGCACCTGGAAATCAGCACGCGGCTCAACACTTGGGGTGGTTTTGAACTTGGCACTGGCGGAGAAGTTATAGACACCGACCCGGACGAGGCGGCGGAGTACTTGAGGGATATTAGAATCTAAATAACGAAACCCAAAATCCGAATGACAAATAAATATCAAAGTCCAAATTCTAAATATCAAAACTTTGTCATTTAGTCATTAGAAATTGTTTAGATATTTAGGCTTGGTCATCAGACATTTAATTAGAGATGAGCAAATTGATTGTGGGTAACTGGAAGTTAAATCCTTCTTCTCTTAACGACGCGGTGGCTTTGGCCGCGGGGGTTTCGCATGCCCTGAAGCCGGAAGATTACGAGAGGGTGGTTATATTGCCGCCATTTATTTTTTTGGAGGAATTAGTTAAAAGGTTCAAGCATATTCAATGGGGCGCTCAAGATGTTTTTTGGGTTGAAAAAGGCGCCTATACCGGCGAGATTTCTTGGCCTATGTTAAAAGACGCCGGAATAAATTGGGTTTTGGTGGGGCATTCCGAGAGGCGGCGCCTGTTTGGCGAAACCGATGAGGATGTAAACAAAAAAATTAAAGCGGGTCTGGCGGCAGATTTTAAGGTGATAATGGCGGTGGGGGAACTTCAGCAAGGTGATCAGGCCGAGGAAGTTTTAAAGAGTTTTAAAAAGAGCGCCGCCGGGGCTGATGAATCCAAACTAGATAAATTGACGGTGGCTTACGAACCGGTTTGGGCTATTAGCACTACGCCCGGGGCTAAAGCCGATAGCCCGGCGCGCTCCAATCAAATTATCGGTGAATTAAAACACGCCGCTTTTAAAATATTCGGCGAAGCCTCCAAGAAAATAAAGTTTCTTTACGGTGGTTCGGTAAATTACGAAAACGCTATTAAATTTTTAAGCGAACCCTATATAGATGGCACCCTCGTGGGCAGCGCCTCGCTTAATGCCAAAGACTTTTCGGAGATTATAAAAATAGCAAAGTAATATATAAATTGTATGATGCAATCGTATCCTGAGAAAGCGATTGCTCTCTCAAGACACCCACATTTATTAAGATTAAAAACGATGTTAACACTTTCTCACGATCGTATAAATTTGTTAACACTGATATCTATTACCACCAATGTTAACAACTATTGTCCGATCGAGCAATGAGTGTTAACATCTCTGATTGATTAGAATTGAAGTAGATTAGATTGGTGAAAAGAAGAATGAAAATTGGTTAAGAGGTAATTGTAAGTGAGAGAAAATAAAAAAGAGGCGCTCGACTTTTGTCGCAACGCCTCGGTGGGGTTCTGCTTCCCCAACGGCTCTCCATTTTTGATTCAATCGGTTCAAAAACGGGGACAAAAGACCTTTTCGTGATGTGGTTTAAATTACCAACTTCGTCGCATTCCTCTCATCTCCTTTCGTGCACCGGCAGAGCCATTTAACGGATGCCGGGCCAAAAAATGTCTGGTGGAAACCTAGATTCTTCCACCAACGAATCTCGCACGGAATGCGTCCACAATGATACGCTCACGAAAGTGCCAACAGGCCTTTCCCTGGCACTGTTGAATATGCTCGTACGCTTCCTTCTGCTGACCGGCTTTGGGTTCGAACACTTCGTCAAAGCAGACATGCTCAACGAAATCAGGCCAGTCTTCACAGAGACCGAAAATGGCATCCTTGCATTCTATAGCCATAAACCCTCCGCGCCCTTATAGGGCATTTATAAAAATTAGGGAACTATCTTTTTCTGATGTCTACATCATAGCATAGCTGGATATATGTTGTCAATAGCACGCTAGTGTAGCTCAAAAAAGCCTCATTTTAAGAGGCTTTTAATCATTTTTAACAAAAAGCTTTATGGCCTTGAGCCAATGGGCGAGGGCTTGGGGCCATGAAATAATCGAGGCTAAATATTTTAGAAAAACCAACTCTTTAATTATCCAAACCCAGAAGCCTTTTAATTGAGCAAAGCCGAGGTCAGCGATGGCGAATTTGCCGCCGATGGGAATGATATAGCTGTTATGTGTCGGCCGATATTTTGGTAACGGTTGGTTTTTGATTCCGGCTAAAATAAGTTTAGCAATATGTTCGCCTTCGTCTATAGCCATTTGGGCGGTTTGGGGTATAGGCCGGCCGAGTTCCATATAGCAACAATTATCGCCAATCAAAAGAATATTGGAGCATTCAGTTGCGGTCTCGGGAGATGAAACTTCAAATACGGGGCAGAAATTCTTTCGCACGGCCACCCGTCCTTTAGTGTCCTTTTTGAAAGGCAGGTTATCAACCAGCTGGTTGGGTTTTATGCCGCCCGACCACACCAAAATATCAAAAGGAAACTCCAGACCGGTTTCTGTCTTGGCGCTGCCTGGACTCACTTTGACTATTGACTGGCCAGTTTTTATTTTTATGCCCAGCCGTCTTAGCCTTTTTTCGGCCCAATTGATTAAATTATCTTTGAATCCCGGTAGAATTTTTTCTTGGCTTTCCACCATGGTTATATTGGCCTGTAGGTGAGTTTGGTATTTTTTGTTCAGTTTTTTAATATAGCCGCAGAGCTCGGCTGACAGTTCCACTCCGGTTACTCCGGCGCCGCCGATAATCAAACGGAAAGTTTTTTTATTTTCCAGCAGTTCGCAGAATTTTTTTTCAATAGCCGATCGCAGTCTTATGGCTGAATTCAGACTGCCCAAGGTTAGAGAATTTTCTTTGAGCCCGGGAATACTGTAGAAATTCGTTTCCGAACCCGCGGCTAAAATAAGACTTGAGTATTTTAAGGCGGTTTTGTCGTTTAAGGTTAATTTATTGTGGGCAATATCAAGGCCAGTGATTTTGGCCTGATGGAACTTGAGCGGATCAAAGGGGCTGAATATTTTTGCCAGAGGTATAGCCACAGCTTCTTTTAGTTTTATAGCCGCGGCATTGTCGTAAATGGTGGTGGCAATTTCGTAGACCGAGGGCACAAATAGATGATGATCATTTTGATCAATCAGATAGAGATTATATTGCCGGGCGAGTTCACGGTTTCTCTTGAAAGCCTTGTTTAAATCCAAAGCCGCCCGCAGGCCGCCAAAACCGGCGCCGGCAATAACGATAGTAGATTTGGCCGAGTTTAGAAACATCAGTGCAAAATTACAAGCATCAAATCACAAACAAATTCCAATGCCAATATCTAAAGTTTTTAATTTAGGATTTGGGGTTTAGTGCTTGTTTGTAATTTGGAATTTATTATATTCTATCACGTCGTCTATCTACATGATAGAATTAGTAATATGTTGCCCAGCTTGAAAAATTTTAGCGATCTTGAAGGTAAACGTGTGGTCTATCGCGTTGATGTTAATGTGCCGATTGTGGCCGGCGTAGTGCCGGATTCGGCCTTATGGAGGTTAAAGACGATTTTACCGACGCTGGATTATCTTTCGGATCAAGGCGCGAAAGTAATTATTCTGGCTCATTTAGGCCGGCCTAAGAATCACGATCTTAGCTGCAGCTTGTACCCGGTGTTTTTAAAATTATCCCAGCTGTGGCCATCGGGCCAACTATCATTCAGTACGGATGTTTTTGGAGGCAAAGTTGAGAAACAGATAGCTAAATTAAAAAATGGCGAGGCTATCTTGCTGGAGAACCTTAGATTTTATAAAGAAGAGGAAAATGACGACGAAAGTTTTGCCAAAAAGCTAGCCGCCTACGGCGATATTTTTGTCAACGACGCTTTTGCCGCCTCGCATCGGGCCCATGCTTCTATGGTGGGTATTCCCAGATTTTTAAGTTCGTACGCCGGGTTTTTGCTGGAAAAAGAGGTGGCGGTTTTATCGACGGTGCGGTCTAAACCGCGCCGGCCGCTCGTTTTGATTATGGGCGGGGCCAAGGCCGACACCAAACTCAAATTGGTAAAAGAATTTATGCCTAAATCGGAAGGCCTGCTTCTGGGTGGGGTTTTGGCTAACACCCTGCTCTATGCCAATGGCACGGCGGTGGGGCAATCGGTGGTGGAAGAAAGTTTGATAAACGAAGCCAAGAAACTAAATATTGCAGCCAGCCATTTGCATTTGCCGGTGGATGTGCTGGTTTCTAAATCTATGGCCGTACCGACGGGCTTAGCGGTGCGGCCGGTAGGGCGTATTGGGCGGGATGAGTTTGTTATGGACATCGGTCCCGATACCATGGAACTTTTTAAGAAGGTGTTAAAAACCGCCCGGATGATAATCTGGAACGGCGCCTTGGGGTTTACCGAAATACCCGCCTTTAAAAAAGGGTCTTTGGCCATGGCTCAAGCCCTGGCTGAGAGTTCCGGAGAAAAAATTATCGGCGGCGGCGATTTGATAAATTTTTTAACCGAAGAAGACTTGATAGACAAAATGACCTATATTTCCACCGGCGGCGGGGCCATGCTGGAATTTCTAGCCGGCGAAGAATTGCCGGGCATAAAAGTTTTGGAACGTTGATTTACTTTTTATTTTTTTTGATCGTTTTACTTTTTGTTTTGTCGTTAAGATGAATTTATATTTAGTAAACGATCGTATACTAAATATGTGTTGGGTGGATGGCAGTATAGTGGAGTATAAATATAAACTAAATATAAATTGTCTATGAACACTAATATGAATGTTAGAAAGAGAACCAGATTCGATCGTCTAGGTCATGTTCAAAAGAAAATTCTGCTTTTGTTGTTGGGCGGAGTCGGCTTAAGTTTGGCCCGGTCGCCCAGGCAGTACTTTAGGGTAATAGAAGGGGTTAGCGAGGAATGGCGGAAAATAAATAAACAAACCCTTGAAAAAGCAATTTGGGGTCTATATCGGTCAAAACTGGTCAGCGAAAAAGATAATCCAGATGGTTCAACTACGATGGTGCTTACGGATAAAGGGAAGGTAAAAGCTTTGACTTTTAATATAGAATCCATGGCGATAAATCGGTCTAAAAAGTGGGATGGCAAATGGCGGCTGGTGGTTTTTGATATTCCTGAAAGAAGAAGAAACGCCCGGGACGCTCTGCGGAGTGTTTTAAAACGGTTAGGATTCTATGAGTTTCAAAAAAGCGTGTTTGTTCATCCCTACGAGTGCAAAAATGAGATGGATTACGTTATAGAATTTTTTAAGGTTCGCCCTTATGTTAGAACGATTACTGCGGTTGAACTGGATAACGAAATCCATCTAAAAAAGATTTTTGAACTAGGATAAATATTTAGTAAACGATCGTATACTAAATATAGTTTGACTGGGGAGGTACTGTATGCTATGCTATGCTATGCTATTCATTTATTAAGTCCTATTTACAAATTCTATTTCTGTAATACACAATTTTTCCTAATCCAATCCATTCCAAAATAGAGTTGATTAGAGGATGGGCATAGGGAAAGGCCCTGTGCCGTGTACCTTACTAAATCATAAGGAGGAAAAGCCATGGCTAGAAGTCGTGGTAGAGCTTCCGAA
>CAYJTN010000022.1:0-10976 GCA_964373235.1 uncultured Candidatus Saccharibacteria bacterium | reverse complement strand
TGATCGGCCCCCGGCCGGCTTTTGCCAATCAAGCCCAAAACCAATATTTGCCGCAGATTTTAAATCCGCCGCGCCAGGTGGATGTGTCATCTTTGGTAAATAATGAAGGCGTCCGCGCCTTTATAGTAGACGACAAATTTTTAGACCAAAGCTCGCTAACTTCATCTCTTTATAATTTTGTGGGCCACGTGGAAGTGGCTAACCTTTCCAAATTTAACGAAAGGGTTTGGCGCAAAGTGGATTTAAACAGTGTGGATCATATCTGGTTTTTAAACAATCTGGCCTCGGGTCGGCGGACTTTTTACGAAGCCATCAAAAGGGTTTTGGATTTTGGGGTGGGCTTGGCTATGTTTGTTCCGTCTTTGGCCTTAGGTGTTTTAATTGCTGTTTTAACAAAACTGGAAGACAGCGGCCCGATTTTTTATAAACAGGTCCGGGTAGGCCGCAAAGGCCGGCGATTTACTTTAGTTAAGTTTAGGACCATGCGCACTGATGCCGAAGTCAACGGGGTTCAGTGGACCGCCAAGGATGATCCCCGCATAACCAAGGTGGGGCGGTTGTTGCGCAAAACCCGTTTGGACGAATTGCCCCAGCTTATCAATATTTTAAAAGGCGAGATGTCTTTTGTGGGGCCCCGGGCCGAGCGGCCGGAGTTCCATGAACTTTTGGTTAAGGAGATACCTTTTTACGACCGCCGCTATCTCGTCAAACCCGGCCTAACCGGCTGGGCCCAGATAAATTACACCTATGGCTCCTCGGTGGCGGATACCAAAGAAAAACTTTCTTACGATTTTTATTATCTCAAGAACCGCTCGTTCATATTTGATATCGGCATAATTCTCAAGACTGTAAATATAGTCCTCTCGGGACTGGGGCGCTAGCCCCGTTAGAAGCACGGGCGTAATGTCCCCCCCGATGATTATATCGTTGGGCGGTCTATGTTGATTATTATGGCTTTCAAGCGGGCTTCTAACGGGGTATAATTTAGGTAGACCAAAGGTCTATTATTAATACCCTCAAAATAAAAATAAAAAATATGAAAGCTCTCCATACAATAGTTTTTCTGCTTTTAGTCGTCGGCGGCCTTAACTGGCTGTTAGTTGGCCTAGTGGGCTGGGATGTCAGCCGCTGGCTGGGAGGCATGGACAGCACGGTAGCTAGAGCGATTTATGTTTTGGTGGGGCTCGCGGCCCTAGTGGAGATTTTCAGCCACGGCAAAGGCTGCAAAGTTTGCGGCAAAGGCCAGGCGATGTGATTCCGCTCGATTTTTACTGAAACGAAAATATACCGAGATAGCGCTCGCTATCTCGGTATATTTGTTTGGACATTAAATTCCTTTCCCTCATTTCTTCCCCTTATTCCCTTTTAGTAAGTCTGCGAGTGATGATTCTTTTAGTGGATATGGGCTAGCCTTGCATCTGTTTTTTAAACTCTTCCACCAGAGGCACTTTTTCGGGGTCTATACCGTAAGACTCGGCTAAATAAAAGCTGGCCCAATCGGCCAGCAACAAAGCCGAAAAAATTTTGTGCCAATGGTTTAGGCCGGCCAATCTTATTTTTTCCACATTAAAGCCAGCGTTTTTATAAAGCTCGGCTGTGGCCGCCATCCTTTTTTGATTTTGCGGCTGATCGTAGCTGTCTGCCAAAAAAATAAAGAAAAATCTTTCTTTCAGCTCGACGGCTAGGGCAGAACCGGCCCAGCCCAGCATCTCGTTGTGGTTAACTTCGGGTAGCGCGTTGCAAAAGGCCGGCACTTTGGCTGTTTCGTTAAATTTTATTTTCCAGATAGAAGCCACAGCTGATTTTTGGGCAGAAGAATATATTATCGGCACCCGCCCTTTTATCTGTTCGGCCAGTTTTTGCCCCTCGTTCTCAAACTCGCCGGGTTTTAAAGTACCAGCTAGATCCATAGTTTCACTAAGTATTTTATCCTCGCCCATTATTTTTAAAATAGCTCTAAAATGAAAGCCCAAAGCCAGCCGGGGCTGTAAGGCTGAATCGGGTATCAGCGCGTAGGGCAGAGAATTATTTTGGGCGAGCTCAATCAATTTACCCCCAGAAGAAATTGCCGCCACCGCCAGCCCCTTTTCTTGGGCCAGTCTAAAACCAGCTAATACTTCTTCGGTGTGGCCGGAGTGGGATATGGCGATTATTAGACTCTGTTTTAGATCAGCCTCGGCTAGCGCCGGCAAGCCATAATCAGAATGAATTGTCAGTTTCTCGGCACAGGCAGTCCAAGTTTTAATAACATCGGCGGCGAGATGCGAGCCGCCCATGCCCAAAACAATAAACTTTTCTTTTGCTGTAAGTTTATCAGCATTATCAATCTGCGGTTGCCATTCAAATTGTTTGGGAAAATTTTCCAGAGTTTGTTTGAACATGGTTTATAAGCGAATTATACCCCGTTAGAAGTTTCTTTGGAAATTATCATCAATACACTACGGATGTGTCTAAAGCCTTACCTGGAAATACCGTCATCTATACTTTACTTCTAACGGGGTTGTATACGATTTGCTTGGTTCTGGAAATGATATTATAATCTTCTTGTTATGAAAAAGCTTAGATTTGAAGTCCCGTTTTATACCTTGTTTTTTGGTTTAATAGCTCTGGGGCTTTATTGGGGTGTGGTTAAGTTAAGAGCCTGGGCTGATCCCGAACCGAACATGGCTATTGCCAGTGTCGGGCCGTTGGTTAAAGTTATAGATCAAAAGCCGTACAACGATGAAGTTATAATAGAGAACCGAGTTTATGTAGACCGGGCGGTTTTAAATTGGCCCGGCTTTGTGGCGGTGTACGAAAACCCCTACGACAAATATGGCACTTTGGTGGGTACCAGCCGTTTTCTTCCCGCCGGCGAACACCGTTATGTGGTGGTGGACTTGGTTAAGGTATATAAGCCCGGCCAACGGCTCTATGCTATTTTGCATAAAGACACTGGGGACGCGATTTATAATTTAGTGCAAGATCCCACCCTCAAAGACGAGCGCGGTTTGGATATTTTGGACGACTTTAGAATCCGCGACGGCGGCTTCGGCCACAGCAAGTAATTCCTATTGAAGTGAGACTTCAATAGAATAGATAATGATTTGGGCTGGTTGTCTAATTTCGGAGTGTAGTATAGTGGTAGTACGCGAGCATGGGGTGCTTGTAGCGGGAGTTCGATTCTCCCCACTCCGACCAAAACAAAACTTTATCGAGGTTCGACCTCGATAGGTGTTTATTTAACTAAGCTCGGAGCTACTTCTTTGAAATAATTAGGATTTTTTTGAGAAGCTTTGAGACAGCTGGCGCAGACCTTGATTCTTTTACCTAGGCCGACTTTGACCCACTGCAAATTGGGATGTTGTTTTTGTTTGACGGTGGGGTTATAGTGACCGCGCATTAACACACGTTTGATGCGGAAGCTGCTGGTTTTTTTACAAGTGGGACAACGCATAAAAATTTCTAATATCTAATTTCTAATTCCTAATCCCTCGTGGTAATATTACAACACTAACACGAATGCCTTAATGGATCAATCTTTAATACTTGTATTCAATCTGGCGGTGTTGATTATGTCGGTGGTAGTGCATGAGGTTTCGCATGGTCTTGCGGCCAATAAACTGGGCGATCCTACAGCGCGCGACCTGGGCCGTTTAAGTTTTAACCCCCTAAAACACCTTGATTTTTTCGGCTCTTTTCTGATTCCCTTGCTAACTTATCTTGGCGGCGGGTTTATTTTTGGCTGGGCCAAGCCGGTGCCCTATAATCCCTATAATTTAAAAAACCAAAAATGGGGGCCGGCACTGGTGGCCGCGGCCGGGCCTGTGTCTAATTTTATTATCGCCTTGTTTTTTGGTTTATCCCTCCGGTTTATTGGTGCAATTTCGGGTGAAGCCGCCTTAGCCGTTTCCCTAATAATATACATCAACATTTTGTTGGGTATTTTTAATTTAGTGCCGATTCCTCCGCTGGACGGCTCGCGTATACTCTCGGCTGTTTTGCCATACCGCTACGAACGCCATTTTGTCGCTTGGGAACGCTACGGCATGTTTTTGGTTATTATTTTTATTTTCTTTTTGTTTCCGTTGATCATACCTATTATCCCAATTATTTTCCGCCTCATCACCGGTTTCCCGCCGATATTCTAAGATCTATTGTTAGACACCGAGTGTCTAACAACATGATATAGACATTAGATTACAATTCGTCTATAATGATTTCAGTTTAAAATATAAGGTTCTAGTAAGATCAAGGTCAGACCTTGCTAGCAAGGTCTGACCTTTATAATCAAGCAATCGCAAGCAGTCAGTCATGCCCACCATAAACCAGCTGATCAAAAGAAACAGAAAAACAGCCAAGCGCAAGTCTAAATCGCCAGCGCTGACTTTTGCGTTTAACAGTTTGAAAAACAGATACTCCGGTTTCAATTCGCCCTTTAAAAGAGGGGTGTGTATTTCTGTGCGCACCATGACGCCTAAAAAACCTAACTCGGCTTTGCGTAAAATTGCCCGCGTGAGATTGTCTAACGGTATGGAAGTTACAGCCTACATTCCCGGCATCGGCCACAATTTGCAGGAGCACTCGGTGGTGGTTCTGCGGGGCGGCCGGGTCAAAGATTTGCCGGGTATTAGGTATCACATCGTGAGAGGTGTTTTGGATACCACGGGCGTGGAAGGCCGAATGCAGAGAAGAAGCAAATATGGAGCTAAAGCTCCGAAGTAGGAGTTTAGCTTCCTAGCCTGTTAGCTTTTTAGTAAAATTCTAGAAAGCTAGAAAGCTAAATCAATGAGAAGAAAAATAAACATCAAACACGATATTAAGCCCGACCTAAAATATGGCAGTGTTTTGGTTTCACAGTTTGTCAACAAGGTGATGCTGGACGGCGAAAAGAAGGTGGCCGAAAAGATTGTTTACCAAGCTTTGGCCAACGCCGAGAAGAAAGAAAAGAAACCGGGCTTGGAAATTTTTGAAACCGCTATTAAAAATGTTTCGCCGCAGTTGGAAGTTAAATCCCGCCGCATCGGCGGCGCCAATTATCAGGTGCCGCGCGAGGTTAGGGGCGAAAGAAAAGTAACTTTGGCCATGCGCTGGATAATTCTGGCGGCCCGGGCCGGCCGGGGCAGGACCATGGATAAAAAATTAGCCGAAGAAATTATTTTGGCTTCAAAGAACGAAGGCAATGCCATAAAAAAGAAAAACGACACCCACCGCATGGCCGAGGCCAACAAAGCTTTCGCTCACTTTTCTTGGTAAAAATCTAAGCACTAAATCCTAAATTCTAAACAAATTCCAATGTTTCAAATTCCAACTTCCAACTTCTAAGGCGTGTTTCTGATTTAGAATTTGTGATTTGGATATTGTCCCGACTTTGTCGAGGATCCTCGATATAATCGGGATTTAGGATTTAGATATTAGAATTTGGAATTTTATGCGTGATTATCCCATCGAACGCACCAGAGACATCGGTATCGTAGCTCATATAGACGCTGGCAAAACCACCGTGAGTGAGCGGGTTTTATTTTACACCGGCGTGTCGCATAAAATCGGCGAGGTGCATGAAGGCGAAGCCATTATGGATTGGATGGAACAAGAACAAGAACGTGGTATTACTATTACGGCGGCTGCTACAACTTGTTTTTGGACGCCAAGCGAAGATAAAATCGCTGATGCAAAAAACAAAGGAAAAGAAATGCGCATCAATATTATTGATACACCGGGGCACGTGGATTTTACTGTGGAGGTGGAGCGGTCCTTGAGAGTTCTGGATGGTGCGGTGGTGGTTTTTGACGGTGTGGCCGGAGTGGAGCCGCAATCCGAGACGGTCTGGCGCCAGGCCGATAAATACAATGTCCCTCGCATTTGTTTTATTAATAAACTAGACCGCACGGGCGCCTCTTTTGAAAAATCCTACGCTTCTATTTTGGATCGCTTAACTTCAAAAGCTGTCAGGATTCAAATTCCTATTGGCCTAGAAGAAAATTTTGAGGGCGTGGTGGATCTAATAAAAATGAAGGCCTATAATTTTGAAGGCGAACACGGCGAAAAGATTGTAGAAATAGAAATTCCCAAAAACTTAAAAGCCGAGGCCGCAAAATACCACGCCGAACTTATAGAAAAAATTGTAGAAACCAACGATGTTTTGATGGAGCGTTATTTAGTTGGTGAAAAACCCAACTTGGCCGAACTAAGAAAAACTTTGCGCGCGGCCACCATAGCCGGTGAGATTATTCCGGTTTTGTGCGGTTCGGCTTTAAAAAATAAAGGTGTACAATTTATGTTGGATGCTGTTTTGTATTACCTGCCCAGCCCATCCGATCTGCCACCAGTTAAAGGTATTAATCCAAAAACTAATGCCGCAGAAGAGCGTGAAGCTAAAGACGAAGCTCCATTTTCTTCTTTAGCTTTTAAAGTGGCGAGCGATCCTTTTGTGGGCCAGCTAACTTTCTTTAGGGTTTACTCCGGAAAGTTAGAGGCCGGTTCTTATGTTTTGAATGTTAATAAAAATCAAAAAGAAAGAATCGGGCGTATTCTAAGAATGCACGCTAATCATCGCGAGGATGTAAAAGAAATTTTTGCCGGTGAGATTGGCGCGGCGGTGGGTTTAAAATATACCAAAACCGGCGACACGCTTTGCGATGAAGATAAGCCGATAATTTTAGAACAAATAGTGTTTCCCGAGCCGGTTATTTCGGTTCGTATTGAACCTAAAACCAAAGCCGACCAAGAAAAAATGGGTTTGGCGTTACACAGATTAGCCGACGAAGATCCAACTTTTAGAATAAAGGGCGATGAAGAAACCGGCGACACTTTAATTGCGGGCATGGGCGAACTTCATTTGGAAATTATTGTAGACCGAATGAAGCGCGAATTTAAAGTGGAGGCCAATGTGGGTCGGCCACAGGTGGCTTACAAAGAAACTGTCAAAGGCACGGCCGAGGCCGAAGGCAAATATATCCGCCAATCCGGCGGCCGCGGCCAGTATGGCCATGTTCGTTTAAAAGTGGAGCCATTGCCTCGCGGCGGTGGTTTTGAATTTGAAGATGCTATCAAGGGCGGAACTATTCCGCAGGAATTTATTCCAGCCGTGGAAAAAGGCGTTAAAGAAGCAATTGATAAAGGTGTCATAGCCGGTTATCCGGTAGTGGATGTCAAGGTTACATTGTATGATGGTTCTTTCCACGATGTGGATTCTTCGGAAATGGCTTTTAAAATTGCGGGTAGCCTGGCTTTTCAGGAGGGTGCCAAAAGGGCACTGGCAGTTTTGCTGGAACCTATTATGAAAGTAGAAGTTATTGTGCCTGAAAAGTTTTTGGGCGAAGTTACCGGCGACTTGTCTTCCAAGCGCGCTCGCATTGAGCAAATGACCGCGCGGGGTGGAACCAGCGCCGTGGGTGATTCGGCTTTAAAAGTTATAGATGCCAAAGTTCCACTATCCGAAATGTTTGGTTATTCCACCCAGTTGCGATCTTTGAGCGAGGGCCGAGCCTCGTATACGATGGAGTTCTCACATTACGAGGAGGTGCCCCGCAATATTGCGGAAGAAATAATTTCGGGGAAGAGAAAGTAAAACATATAAGATCTTTTAATTAATCCTGCGCCAGAGTAAACGACAAAATTTTCCCAGCGCCCGCGTTTTTTAAAACACGGGCGCATTCTTTTTATTATTTTAAAATCGATTTATAACCACTCACAACCCCATCTTAATTTTAGTTTAGCATGAGAATACGATCGTATTCTCATGCTATTTATGTTAAAGTTGAGTATAATTAATAATAAAATTATTGTTATGCTTAATCGTGGAAATAAAATCAACAGATTAGGTCCGAATCAACAAAAAGCATTGCTGCTTCTATTTGCCGGAGTTGGTTTGGGTTTTGCTAGAACCTCCAAACAATATTTTCGGGTATTGGCGGGAGCGGCTGATGAGTGGAGGAAAATAAACAAGCAAGCATTAGAGAGGGCTATTCATGGCTTATATAAATCAAAACTTGTACGCGAACAGGAAAATCCCGATGGCTCTTTAACCATGGTGCTGACGGATAAAGGCAAGAATAAAGTACTCACTTTTAATATAGACAGTATGGAGATCAAAAAACCTAAGCAGTGGGACAAAAAATGGCGGGTTGTTGTTTTTGATATTCCGGAAAAGAAGAGAGCGGCTAGGGATGTTTTGAGGGAAACTTTGAAACGATTGGGCTTTTATGAATTTCAAAAAAGCGTTTTTATTCACCCCTATCCCTGCCAAGACGAGGTAGATTACGCAATTGAGTATTTTGATGTCAGGTCGTGGGTTAGGTTGATGACCGCTGTCTCTTTGGACAACGAGCTACACCTTCGTAAAATATTCAACTTAGCATGAGAATACGATCGTATTCTCATGCTAAATAAGTAATAGAGTAATAGATTTGACGGAAATGATGTATGGTGATAGTTTATTTGGTAACGGAAAAGGATAGTTTTTTCACATCTCAAAACAAAAAAGGAGAATATAGTCATGTATTCTGTAACAGATACCCCAAAGATGCTTTTTGAGGAGTTTTCAGAAACGCGGGAGTGGGGCAGGAATATGAATGTATTTTTTATGGACACTACCGGGTTCGGGAATTAGAAAATGAGTTGGGTATCATAGCTGTTCGCGATGGAAAAGAACCCAAGCATTTTATTCTATGTTCTGCTCCTTTGAGTCAGGATGGACTCAATAATTGGGAGTTAAGCATAACAGCTGGTCCCGAAAGTAGTGGCGTGTGGGGTTACAAATCTGGTTGTAGAATGTTTGATATGGTGAAAGTAGAATTCAGAAGAAGTTTTATTTATCTTCATCGTCCAGTGGCATTGACTGCTTCCATCTTTATTGCCAGAGCAGCACAGTTAGTTCATGCAGAAGAGTGCGAGGTGCCGGTTCCATTTTTTCAGGTAGAACGTTATCCCCAGGGTGTATATGAGGAGGCGCCTTGAAAAGTATCCAAGTTGGTAAGAGACGGAAAACAAACCGTTTCTTTTCTTAATCCTGCGCCAGAGTAAACGACAAAATTTTCCCAGCGCCCGCGTTTTTTAAAACACGGGCGCATTCTTTTAAAGTGGCGCCGGTGGTGGCCACATCGTCCACTAGCAAAATTACTTTTTTATCAAACACTCGGTGTTCAATACACTCAAATATATTTTGGGTGTTTTTTATTCTGGCTTCACGATTTTTGACTTCCATTTGCGCTCGGCGGTATATTTTTCTTTTTATAACATCAGCCAGTATTGGTTTTTCGGTTAGCTCGCTTATTTTTTGGGCGATCAGGTAACTTTGATTAAACCCGCGCTCTCTTAGCCTACGCCGGTGCAGCGGGATCGGCACTATCGCGTCAAACATCATTTTTTTAAAATTCAGCCTTTCGTTAGCCAGTGTCACTCCAAGAACATCGGCCATTTCTTTTATGAATTGATATTTAAGAGAGTGGATCAGCTTTTTAGCCAAGCGGTCTTTTTGATAGTCAAAAATATAGTAACTCTCGTCAATTTCTGTTTTGAATGGGACTTTTTGCCAGCGGGCAATTAGTTTTTTGTGGCAGGCCAAACAGAGCCACCTCAAGCTGGGTGGCTCTTCGGGAGTATCTTCTTTACAGCTTAGGCAATGGGAGGGGAATATAGTTCGTTCTAGACCTTTTATAAAGCTCATTTACTTTAGATTATACCCCAAATGGTTAATTTCAAAGCCCAAATGCCAAATTTGAAATTTGGATTTAGTCATTTGTCGTTGATGGTTTGTGTGGATAACCGCTAAATCTAATTTTTAGCTAGGAATAGTGCTATAATTTGAATAAGACGAATAATTTTATTTATGTGGCCATTTAGTCGCAAAGTCCGGCGCCAGCTTGGCGTTGATGTCGGCACATCTTCGGTTAAGGTGGTGGAATTGGAAAGGGCGGATAAACATATTAAATTAGCCAATTACGGCCTGGTTGACGGTTCTGATTTTTTTGGCAGCGCGGTCAATGGTTCTAATATTCCTTCCGGTCTTAAAATTTCCGAAAACGATGTGGCTTTAGTAATCAAACAGCTTTTAGAAACAGCTAAGATTAAAGCTGAGGCGGCGGTTATGTCTATTCCGGTTTTTTCTAGTTTCCTAACCGTAATGGAGTTGCCCAGCTTGAAACAAAAAGAGTTGGAGAGCGCGGTGCCTTTTGAAGCCCGTTCCTATATCCCCGTGCCTTTATCCGAAGTGGTTTTGGATTGGCTGGTTATTCCCGTCGCTACGTCCGCGGCGACCTTGGTTAAACCAGCCGAGGCCGCGGCTGGCTTGCCTCCGGCCGCCGCCCCATCCAAGATTACTGTTTTGCTCATTGCCGTACCCAAGGAAGTGGTGGCTAAATACCAACGTATTGCCGCGAGCGCCGGTTTAAAGCTAGCGGCTTTGGAATCGGAAAGTTTTAGCTTGGCTCGCTCGCTGGCTGGCAATGATTCGGGTACGGTGATGCTGGCCGACATGGGGGCCAGAAGTTCCAATCTTACCATTTTAGACAAAGGTTATATTTTTATGAGTCACAGCGCTGATCTCTCCGGCAAAGAAATTACCAAAGTTATCGGGCATAGCCTTAACGTGGATGCCAGTCGGGCCGAGGAGCTTAAGAAAACGTCTGGGGTAGCCGCGGTGGCGGGCGAAAAGGGTCTGGCGCAAATAGTGGTTCCTGTTGTGGATAGACTGGTGGGTGAAATAGAAAGAATGGATGATCTCTTTTTTAAAAAGGAAAGCAGAAAAATAGAGAAAATAATTTTAACTGGCGGTACGGCCAATATGCCTGGTGTGGCGGAATATCTTAGCCGCAAACTGGGTCTCGTCGTAGCGGTGGGCAATCCCTTTAGCCGAATAAAGTTTGATCCGGCTTTAGATCAAGTCCTGCGCCGAGATTTGGGTTCGGTCTTTTCGGTGTCGGTGGGGTTGGCTATGAGGGAGTTATAAGGTTACGAAATTACGAAAAAGATACGAATCTACGAATTGATTATTCGTA
>CAYJTN010000021.1:0-11323 GCA_964373235.1 uncultured Candidatus Saccharibacteria bacterium | reverse complement strand
ATATCTCGCTCTATAAGGTAGAAAGAATAGAAGTCAATCTTTGGCCCTTCTGGGTGCGGAGTGTGCCTTCTAATACCGATAGGGTGAGTGTTAGAATAGTGGGACTTTAGAGAAACATTTAAATTTGTAAGTAAGTTATATATATTGGCAAAGTCAGTTGACTAGCCCGGGTGTATTTGTTAGACTAGCGTCATACTTTAAAAATAAGATTTCATCAAGAGTAGGCGAGGGAAATGGCCCAATAACCCTACAGCAACCCTTCCGACTATAGTCGGAGAGCAGGTGCTAATCCACCAGAATATTTTCTGGAAAGATGTTGTCTTGCGCTTACCGCTGATACCTCTTTCCGGAGGTATTTTTTGTTCTTTAACAATTTTAAAAAAAGAGGAGCTATCATGGAAGGCAGGATAGAATATTTTGAGATGATGGGAGATTTATGGTTTAGGTATAAAGAAACTGTTTCTCGGCCCACACAACATCATTCTGCTGTGTATAGAGAGTATAAGGTTGAGGGCAAAATTCCAAAAAAACTGCAAGATAGTGATGATTCAAAATTAATTCGCGAATATGTTGAGGGTAAAATTAGAAGAAAGGTCAGTAAGGCTAAGAAGGAAGATATGGAGCAAGATAGATATGCAGAGAATCCTAGTTTCCAAATATCTGTTGAATATGACGGCACTATGCTTAAGGGTAAGATTATTTCAGCCGCCGATAGCTTTCTTGGAATCCGGCTAGAATCGCCTAAGGAATTTACTGGTGATAGTGGAGTTAATTATGGTTTCGGCGCAGCTATATTTTCTGGGCATAAGCAATTTTCTACCGATGCCATTGCCTCAGCCAGACGTTTGTTGATTGATGTATATAAAAAAAGGAAACATGAAATTGCTAATGCGGAAGTTATTTCCTTGGCTAAAAGTCTTAACCAAGGGTGAGGTGCTATATAGAAAATAATTAAACCGCCCCTCGCCATGCTCGGGGCGGCTTTACTTTTTGTATACCTTCATATATTGTCAATTCGATAGGAGGTATCAGCCAGGCGACGACTAATCACACTTTGTTTTCAAGATTTTTGCCTCGTGCCAACAAGCACGAGGCATTTTTTAATTATCACTAGACTGATAAAATGTATGTAAGCATGAAAAAGGATTTTCAAAAGTGGCATGCATTAAAATCAAATATAGAAGAGCACAATAAACCACCTCTTTTTCGTGAACAAGAAATTTGGTGGTGTTCTTTGGGTGCAAATATTGGTGTGGAGGAAGATGGCAAGAATGAGTTCTTTGAAAGGCCGATTCTTATTTTACGCAAATTTAATAAAGAAATGTTTTGGGGTTTGCCGTTAACTTCTAGGAAAAAAGAGGATAAGTTTCATTACTTTTTTATTTTTCATGGTTTGGAAAGATCAGCAATACTGTCTCAATTACGTCTTTGGAGTAGTAAAAGATTGATTCGCCGTTTAGGAAAAATAAGTGATAAACAATTTATTTCTCTTAAAGATTCAGTTTTTGCTTTAACGAAAACGGACCCAATTAAGGGTCCTCGAGTGCCTAACGGCAATTTATAGTTCAATTATATCAGATACATTATTGGTGTCAATCAAGACTATATTTACTTGATTTTAAGCCATTTGACGCGTATAATTCTATTTGTTATACTCTGGCAGTTACTAAATAATGAAAAAAGACGCTATCCGTAAGGAGGGGGTGGTGGTAGAAGCCCTGCCTAGCGCCATGTTCAAGGTTAAATTGGACGATGGCCGTGAAGTGTTAGCCCATCTTTCAGGCAAGATGAGGCTAAATTTTATTCGTATTCTGCCGGGCGATAGAGTGGCTATGGAATTTTCGCCCTACGATGATAAGAGGGGGAGGATAGTTTATCGCGGACGTTAATCTTGAATCTCGTAACCTGTAACTCGCATCCTAGAAAGTTTCAAGTTTCAAGATACAAGTTCCAAGATTTATGAAGGTTCAACCATCGGTAAAGAAAATATGCAATAAGTGCAAAATTGTCAGGCGCAAAGGCCGGGTCTATGTTATTTGTTCTACCCCCAAGCATAAACAGCGCCAAGGCGCGTAATTAAATCTCAAAACCCGTATCTCATAACTGGGATCTCAAGGTCTAAAAGGATACAAGATCCAAGATATATGACTCAAGATCTATGCGTATAGCCGGTATAAATATTCCCGATAGCAAAAGAGTTGAGATCGCCCTCACCTATATTTTTGGCGTGGGCCGGACGTTGTCCAATCAAATTTTGGAGTCAACAAAAGTCAGTCCCGATAAGAGGGCTAAAGATTTGACCGCGGAAGAAGCTAATAAAATAAAAGAATTCATTGAAAAGAACTTTAAAATAGAGGGCGAGTTAAAGAGAGAGATCACACAAAACATTAAAAGGAAAAAGGATATTGGCAGTTATCAGGGCCTGAGGCATATTAGAGGTTTGCCGGTAAGAGGTCAACAGACTAAAACCAACAACCGCACCCGTCGGGGCAACATCAGAAAAACCATGGGTTCGGGCCGAAAGCCGACGGCGCAGAAGACCTAAAAATTAATTAATGTAGTCCTCCTTCGCATAAAGCTACGGAAGGACACCCTTCGCTAAAAACATGAGGCGGGTGGATTCCTTCAATAGAAAAGATGGCTTGCCATCCGTAGCTACGAGCGAAGCGAGGAGCGAAGGATGGGTAAAAAAAGAATCATAGAAAAAGAAGGAGCGGCGGCCGAGGGCGGCGCCGAGAAGGAAAATAAAACGGCCTCAAGTACGGGCCGGAGACCCGGCTCGGTGGAAAAAGGCCGGGTCTATATTCAAGCTAGCTACAACAATACTTTAATAAGTTTCACCGATACTAACGGCAATTTAATTGCCCAATCTTCTTCGGGGGCGTTGGGGTTTAAAGGTCCGAGGAAAGCCACGCCCTATGCTTCTAATAGAATCGTTGAAACTTTGGGTGAAAAGATGAAGAAAGTCGGTTTGAGGGATGTTACGGTTTTTGTTAAAGGCATCGGTTCAGGGCGGGAAGCGGCCGTTAGAGCTTTGGTGGGTCAGGGCCTTAATATAACTTCTATTAAAGATATAACGCCGATACCGCATAATGGTCCCAAGCCGCCTAAACCCCGGCGAGTGTAATCTTGAAACTCGCAGCTTGTATTTTGTAACTCAAAAAAGTTTCAAGCTACAAGATTCAAGATATGAGATTTTATGTATCAATCAACTTGTAAAAAATGCAGAAGGTTGGGCTATAAAGTTTGCGATTCCGCCAAGTGCGGTTTGGTGCGCAAACCTTATCCGCCCGGCCAGCACGGCAAAAATACCAGAAGGCGCTTGTCGGAGTACGGTGTCCAGCAAGCCGAAAAGCAAAAATTAAAGTTGATTTACGGCCTAAGAGAAAAACAATTCAAAAGATATTTTGATTTTGCTTCCAAAAAAAGGGGCGTGACGCCGCAGATAATGATGGAACTTTTGGAACGGCGGTTAGACAATGTGGTTTTCCGCGCGGGTCTGGCGCCCACGCGCCGAGCCTCCCGCCAGCTGGTTAGCCACGGCCATATTTTGGTTAATGGCCAGAAAGTCAGCTCGCCCTCTTATTCGGTTAAAGCCGGCGAGCAGATTGATATTAAGGCATCCAGCAAAGCCAAAAAGACTTTCGCCGACACGAGAACAATTCTGAAAAAATTCAATCCGCCCCGATGGTTAGAGTTGGATAAAGAGAAACTTTCCGCTAAAGTGATGAGCGCGCCCGATCAGGATTTTCTCGCCACGTTGCCGGTAGAAGTTTCAAAAGTTTTGGAATATTATTCAAGATAAGTGTTTACCTGTGAGTGTGAGCGAGCAGCTGTAAACAGTTACCCCGCCCATAAGTCCAAAATAGGAAATCAAAACAAACAGTATGGAGTCAAATGAATTAAAATTAGAAAATTGCAGCATCAGGTCCTTTATGGGCGGGGTGCTCAATTTTATTGCTAAATTTTCTGCGCCCATTAAGGCTCGAAAATTTAGATAAAATTCGCATATGCAAAAATTTTCATTGCCCCAAGAGCCGAAAATCGTCAGCCGGGAAGGTAGTTCGGCCGTTATAGAGATTGATTCTTTGTACCCCGGCTACGGCACCACTTTAGGTAACGCCGTGCGCCGGGTGCTGTTATCGTCTATCCCGGGAGCGGCCATCACTACGGTAAAAATTGCCGGCGTGGATCACGAATTTTCCACCATAGCCCATGTTATGGAGGATGTGGTTCATATTCTTTTAAATTTAAAACAAATCAGATTCAAGCTTTATAAAGATGAGACAGTCAGCATCAAGCTTTCGGTTAAAGGCGAAAAGAAAGTCACCGCGGCCGATTTTGAAACCAGAAGCGGCGAGGTGGAAATTGTTAACCCCGACTCTTATGTCGCCACCCTAACCGATAAAAAGGCCAATCTGGAAATAGAGGCCGAAGTTGCGCCCGGCGTGGGTTACGAACCGGTGGAGCGCCGCAAAAAGGACAAAATCGCCATTGGCAGTATTGCTTTAGATGCTATTTACACGCCTATTCGCAAAGTCAGATTTAACGTGGAAAATATGCGGGTGGGCGACAGAACCGATTTCAACAAATTGATTTTTGAAATAGAAACAGATGGTTCCTTAAAGCCAGAGATGGCTTTTAAACAGGCGGTGGATATTTTAAATGAACATATCAAAATTCTGGGTGACATAGAAATCTCAGCTGAGGCAGAAACGGAGGTTAAAAAGACTAAAAAATCCAAAAAATCCGAATAAGTCCGCTTGGACCTACAAGTCTTATATGAGACATTTAGTGAAAAAAGGCAGAAAATTTGGCAGAGTAAAAAAGGTGAGAAAGGCGCTTTTAAAAAGCCTAGTGGTGGCTTTGGTGGCGAAAGGCCGGATAAAAACCACTGAGGCCAAAGCCAAGGAACTGGCCAAAGTTATCGCGCCTTTGGTTACCAAGGCCAAAAAAGGCGGTCTGGACCGTATAAGAAAATTGGCCGAATTTTTGCCGCCGGCAGCCATGGGTAAATTGATCAAAGAAATTGGGCCGAGGTATCAATCCAGGAACGGCGGCTACACACGCGTCATAAAATTAGGCGAGGTTAGAAAAGACGGAGCCAGAATGTGCTATATAGAGTTTGTCTAACAAAAATACCAAACCACAAATTATAAATTCCAAACAAATTCTAAATTCAAAATCTCAATATCCAAAGTTTAGAATTTATGGTTTGGTGCTTGGGATTTGTAAATTTTACATCCATCATGAATAAGACAGAGGAATATATCTTTAATGCCGAAGGGCACATCTTAGGCCGGTTGGCTACCAAAGTGGCTGTAGTTTTGCGCGGCAAAGACGAAGCTTTTTTTTCGCCCAACAATCCCAGCCCCAAAAGAAAAGTGGCGGTTTATAACACCGACAAATTAAAATTCACCGGCAACAAATTGGACGATAAGAAATATCATCAATATAGCGGCTACCCGGGCGGTATAAGAACTCGCACGCTCAAGGAACAAATGGTCCGCGATTCGCGAGAGGTTTTTAGGCTGGCCGTCTATGGCATGTTGCCCAAAAACAGATTGCGCCATAAGTTTATGGTGAATTTAAAAATATATAAAGGCGAGGTTAAGTAATCTATGTCAGTCAAAACAGCATCATCAGAAAACATAATGGAATCGGTGGAACTTTTGGCCAAACCGGAAAAAGAAGAGGCTCTGGTTTTTAGTTCGGAGAAGAGAGATTCTAAAAGATATTTTGAGGGTATTGGCCGCAGAAAACGAGCCGTGGCCCGGGTTAGAATTTTCACGGCCAACCCCAAAGAGTCGGTTTCCCAAGGCGGTTTTATAGTTAACGATAAGACTCTGAAGGATTATTTTAAACAGCGCGGTTTGGATGAGGTTTCCCTGGAATCTTTGAATCGTCTGAAAGCCCCCGATCATTTTAGGATTTCGGCAAGAGTGAAAGGCGGCGGGATTAACGCCCAGGCCGAAGCCATTCGTTTGGGTATTGCCCGGGCTTTGGTTAAATTTGATCCTAATTTCAGAAAACGCTTAAAGAAATCCGGTTTGTTGCGCCGCGATCCGCGTGAAAAAGAACGCCGCAAGTATGGTTTGAAAAAAGCTAGACGAGCTCCCCAATTCAGCAAGCGATAGAGTAAAAAAGAGTTCTTTTTACTTACGCACTTACACAAGAAAGGAAGGCACGAAATGATGGCTAAAGATTTGGAACCGGGACAGGTTTTCTTTTACGGAGAGAGGGGTGGTACTGTTTTGGTCAGATCAAATGAGGGAGCTGATAATGAACCTTGAGTGGTGGCTTATCGCCCGGTGGGTGAAGCTGCACTTAGAAAATGGTTTGTACCTGCCACCCAAATTGTAGTTCCAGCAGAGATTAGGGAGGGAGTTTCGGGGCCAGTAAGAAGTTCTCTACGATAACAATCCATTTAACAAAAAGCCCTGCCAAAAAACGACAGGGCTTTTTATTTAATCAATATATTTAGTAAACGATCGTTTACTAAATATTAAAATGAATAAATTTGTTAAAATTTTCCGTCTAGGGATTTTATGGCGGAGTTTTCCAGAATAAATAGTTTGGAATCTTGGGACAGGTAGTTTATGGCCGCGATGGTTTCGGGCCAAGCGGCTATGTTTATTTTATCGCGAGTGTCTATTTCCACAGCGTAGAGTTTTTGATTGTCTAAAATAAGCAAGTGTTCATTCTCGTTCTGCCAGTAGATTTCGGTCATATGGCCCGTTGATTCATAAACAACCTCTTGATCGTTGGCCTTTTTAAGCGGTTGCCTGGGAGTGTCTTTTAACCAGAAAACACCCAAGCTGTTAGCGTCAAAATAGCTTACTTTGGAGCCATCAGGCGAGATCAAGATTCTTTGGGGCGCGAATTGAGCTTGGCCCAAAACCGAGATATTTTCCACGGCTGAATCCATTAAGAGCAGAATGTCGGGGTTCTTTAGAGCGATAATTTTATTTTCAAAAGCATCAAAATCCACCACGTCGCTTAGCTTAAGATCGGTGACTGTTTCGTTTTGAATGTCCAGTTGGAATAGACGTCCATTTAATATAGCGAGCAGGCTGCTGTTGCCCAACCAGGAGATTTTGGTCGGCGCGAATTTGGTGGGCAAGGGCGAGGCGCTGGGCTGCTTTAAGACTATTTTTCTTTCGTAAAGGGCGGTTAAGTCAATTAAAGTGTCGCTGTCCCAAATGTACCATAACTTTCTTGTGGTGGTGTCGCGGGAGAATAAAAATTTTTGGGAATTAGCTGACCAGCCTTTATTGTTTTTTAAAAAGGCGACGCCGGTGGTTTTTCTTTTGTCGTTCAAGTTAAGGGGTCTGGCTGTAGCGTCAAGTTGTTCCAGATCGCGGATGATTATTTTAGAGGAATTTATCTTACCGGCTATAAATTTTTGGTTGGGTGAAACGCTAAAATCAACGAGTCCCTCGCCTTCTGGCCAGATAATTTGACTGTTTAATTTTTTCGGAAAAAGAATAATGTTTTCGGCGTTGGCCACTAGACCGGGCGTTATTTCAAATTCTTTTTCCCAAGATTGATAACCCTCTTTTAAGACTTGAGTTTTGTATCTTCGGGCGGGCAGAAGGTTTTTTATTAAGGCGGCGGCGGTTTTTTCGGTATTTTTCCCGTTAATAAAAATTTGAGTGTCGTCGGGGTAAAGTGATTTGAGATAGACCGCGCCCGAAAGCAAAAATCTATTTTTATCAAAATCCCAACGGTAACCCCGGGCGTACATCGTCATTACAAAACCCACAACTAAAAAGGCCAATATGGCCAGTCCCAATAGAATTCTGCGTGTCTTACGAGTCATTTAACCATCTAAAAACTAGCATATCTTGTTTTATTTGAAAAATGGGCGGCTGGTGCTAGGATGTAACAATCTAAAAACTAAAAGCGCCAAGCGAAGAACCAAAACTTAAAATTTAAAATCAGTCCAGAAGATTTGTTTGGGCACTACATTTACGCTTTAGACTTTTAGCTTTAGGTTTTGTATTATGTCTACAAAAATAGGTATAGATCTTGGCACAGCCAACACCTTGGTCTACGTGCCGCCTAAAGGCATTGTGGTCAACGAGCCTTCGGTGGTGGCGGTGACTTTGGATGACAATAAAATCATGGCGGTGGGCCGCGCCGCTAAAGAAATGGTTGGCCGCACGCCCGAAACCATTGTGGCGGTGCGGCCGATTAAGGACGGGGTTATTGCCGATTATCGCATCACCGAAGCCATGATCCACCATTTTATTAAAAAAATAACGGGGCGGTTTAGTTTTTTCAGGCCCGAAGTGATGGTGGCGGTGCCAGCCGGTATAACTTCCACCGAAAGGCGGGCGGTTATAGAAGCCACTCTAAAGGCTGGAGCCAAGGCGGCCTATGTGGTTAAAGAACCTATCTTAGCGGCGCTTGGCGCCGGCATTCCCATCAATGAGCCTTCGGGTCACATGATAATAGATATCGGCGGCGGCACAACCGAGGTGGCGGTGATATCGCTGGGGGGTATTGTAGCTTCGGCGTCGGCGCGGGTGGGCGGCAATGCCCTAGATGCGGCCATTCAAAATTATATTCATAAGGTGCATAATTTAGCCGTGGGCGAACGCACCGCCGAACAAATAAAAATCACTATCGGCTCGGCCATTCCTCAAAAAGAAGAAGATATTTTGGAAATTCGCGGGCGCGATTTGGTGGCCGGTCTGCCTAAAACCATAGAACTCCACGCCAACGAAATTCCCAAGGCCATTAAAGACACCTTGGGCGAAATAATAAAAACAGTAAAAAAGGTTTTGCAGGAGACCCCGCCCGAACTGGCCGCCGACGTTATGGATAAAGGCATGATCCTTTCGGGCGGTACGGCTTTGTTAAGAAATTTGGATAGTTTGATTACGCAGGAAACCGGTGTGCCCTGCTATCTGGCCGATGAGCCTTTGTTTTGCGTGGTCAAAGGTACGGGTATAGCTTTAGAAAATTTGGAACTGTACAAAAGAGCGCTGTTTGCCAAACGTTAATGGGACTTCTAGGTCCTATTGGTCCTATATGACTTATACGAGACAACTAAAATATCTAGATTTAATATTAAAGAACGATAAGATTCCTCACGCTTTTTTATTTTACGGCACCGATTTGGCCTATCAAAGAAAATTGGCCAAGGATTTTTTGGCGCGGCTTAACGGCGCTGAATCTAAGAATCAAATAGAACGCGAAACCCACCCCGATATTCTTTTTGTAGATCGGCGCGAAGGCAAAAAAGAAGTAGCCCTAGCTCAAATACGGGAGCTAAAAGAATTTGTTTCACGGACGTCTCTGGCCTTGCAAAAAAAAGGTGTTTTTATAACCGAAGCCGAATATTTGAACGAAGAAGGCTGGAACGCGCTTTTAAAAACCTTAGAAGAGCCGGCGGGAAATACCATTATTTTTATTATCTCCGCCAATTTGAAAAAAATACCCTCCACCATAATTTCCCGCGCGGTCTCCTTGCCGTTTTACGTCGGGGATATTTCGTCTAAACCGCATCACCCAAAAGATGATATAATTTTAAATAAGCTGGCTGGTTTGGAAAAACTATCTTGGGCGGAGAGAATTGATTTGGCCGAGGCAATAGCCCAAAGAGAAACTCCAACGCCTGTCCTAGATAGCTGGCTTTTACAGCTAAGAAGCGAGATTTTAAGCGGTACGGGCCAAAATTATAAAGTTAATTTTATTGAAAGCGTGGCCGAGGTTAAAAATCTGATTGCTACCACTAATGTCAATGTCAGACTAGCCTTGGAAAATCTATTTTTAAAAATGTAAATGGGCCATATATTTAAAACTGTTGTCTTCTTAGTGGTTCTAGCAATTTTGCTCACCCTCGCAGCTCAATATTACTTTGGCGATTTTTTAACGCCGCGAGGAGGTTTTTTTATCAGTGTCGACGGCGGCGCCACTTGGGAAAAAACAGGCGTGTTAGCTTCTGGCGGCAACATCAACCGTCTGGATATTTTGGATGTTATAAGCAACCCTAAAGATTCTCGGATTTTGTACGCCACCACTTTGGGCGGGATTTTAAAAAGTGTGGATGGCGGCGAAGTTTGGCATAGGCTGGAAGATAAAAATAAAATCTTAAACCCAAGGGCCAACGTTTTTAATCTAACTGCTGATCCCAGGTTTCCGGATTACAAAAAAAACGCGCCCGATAAGTTTTACCTGGCCGTGTATCAAAATGACTACGGTCGGGTTTTGAAGACGGAAGACGGCGGTGTTTCTTTTAAAGAGATATATGTTGCCTCCAAGCCCAAGGTTGCTGTTTTTGACGTGGCGGTGGACCCCGGCCGGCCCAATATTGTTTGGACGGCCACGGGCGAGGGGACTTTGTTAAAAAGCCAGGATTACGGCGGGGCTTGGCAACTGGTCCAAGAGTTTGGGTGGCCGATAAATTATCTTTTGATCAACCCCAGGAACACCAGCCAGATGCTGGTTACCACTTTTTCCGGCGGTATTTTTACTTCGGCCGATGGCGGGGCCACTTGGGTAGATGACAGCGAAGGCTTGAAGGATTTTGCCCAGGCCCGCTTTATAGAAAATTTGGTTCACAACCCGGCCGATGGCCAGGTTTATTTAGCCAGCCGTTTTGGACTTTTAAAATCGGCTAATTTCGGCGTGGATTGGCAAGCGATGGATGTAATTTTTCCTAACAATGTTTTGCCGGTAACAGATATTGCTTTTGGCGCCGCCGGTTCGGGGAATGTTTATGTTTCGGCCAGCAATTTTGTTTATGCCAGCCAAGACGGGGGCAAGTTTTGGCAGGTGCGTAAGCTGGGTACGACCAAAAGGGTAAAGGCTTTATGGGTTGACCCCAGAGACCCTAACAAAATTATTGCCGGTGCCAGCAGTTCTGGCAAGAAGGCGAATCAAAATTCTCCTTTTATATTTCCTAAGTAAACTTCTATCGAAGTTCCACTTCAATAGGAAAAAGCCTCTTAAAATGAGGTTTTTTGGCGGTTTAGCCACGTGCTAGGGAAAGGCCTGCTCGCACTTTCGCGAGCGTATCATTGTGGACGCATTCCGTGCGAGATTCGTTGGTGGAAGAATCTAGGTTTCCACCAGACATTTTTTGGCCCGGCATCCGTTAAATGGCTCTGCCGGTGCACGAAAGGAGATGAGAGGAATGCGACGAAGTTGGTAATTTAAACCACATCACGAAAAGGTCTTTTGTCCCCGTTTTTGAACCGATTGAATCAAAAATGGAGAGCCGTTGGGGAAGCAGAACCCCACCGAGGCGTTGCGACTAAAGTCGTAACGCCTCTTTTTTATTGTAAGTATTGTAAGTAATATTTTCTAATTC
>CAYJTN010000020.1:0-12185 GCA_964373235.1 uncultured Candidatus Saccharibacteria bacterium | reverse complement strand
TTGCCATTATAGAATCTGCGCGCGGCTTGAATTTTGTTTTCGGTATCGGCCAGTTCGCGCTGTAAATCTAAAAAATTGGCGTTGGCTTTGAGATCGGGATAATTTTCGGAAACTGCGAACAAAGTTTTTAAGGTGTTTGTTAACACGTTTTCTTTTTCGGCTTTAGCGTGTGGATCGTGAGCACCCATAGCCGCCGAACGAGCTTGGGTAACATTTTCAAACACAGAACGTTCGTGCCCCATATAGCCTTTCACGGTTTCTATTATATTAGGAATCAAATCGTATCTGCGCTTTAACTGAACTTCAATATCGGAAAAAGCTTCCTCTAGGCGAGTTCGCAAAGTTACCAACTTATTAAAAGCATAAATAATCCAAAGGACTATTACGCCACCTGCGCCGATGAGAATCCAATTTATTAATGACATATGTGTTTATTATAACATCAAACAGCTAGATGAAAACATCGTCCTGAGCAGCATTATGGAGAAGACTATTTATATAAATAAAGAGGCTCCATATCGTCTGCTAGGGATGATGTTTCCTAAAAATTTAGTAATCTTCCATCCCTCCTTGCGGTATAGCCGGCGTTTCTTTTTTTTCTGGAATTTCGGTAACAGCCGCGCCGATGGTCAAATAATTGGCCGCCACCGAAACCGCGTTCAAGAAAGCGGTCTTGGTAACTTTGAGCGGATCCACTATGCCATTATCTTTCAAATTGCCAATAGTGTTCGTCAGCGCATTAAAACCGATCCAGTTGGAATTAGGTTTGGTTTTAGCCTGTATTAGTTCGGAAACTACTTCGTCTATAGACTCGCCGCTGTTTTCAACAATAGCCTCCACCGGCGAGGCGAGAGCCCTGGCCATAATTTTAACCGCCGCCGTGGCTACCGGCACATCTTTTTTGGCTTTCACTTCCTTTTTTAGCACAATATTAAACAAAGCCATGCCGCCGCCAGGCACAATACCTTCTTCCATGGCCGCCTTGGTAGCCGCGACCGCGTCTTCCACTCTTTGCTTAAGTTCCTTTTGAGCCGATTCGGTGGGCGCGCCAACTTTTATAATAGCCACCCCGCCCGAAAGCTTGCCTAAGCGCTCTTGCAGTTTTTCTTTGTCAAAATCGGAAGTAGCTTCGGCAATTTGAGCTTTGATTTGCTTAACTCTTTTCTCTATGGCCGCTTTCTCGCCCGCGCCGCCAATAATGGTGGTGCTCTCTTTGGTGGAAATTATTTTACGGGCTTGACCCAGCACCTCCACATCCACCGAATCCAATTTTAAGCCTTTTTCTTCGCTCACCACTTCGCCACCGGTTAAAATAGCGATATCTTCCAGCATCTCCTTGCGCCGGTCGCCAAAACCGGGCGCCTTTACAGCGAGAGTATTAAATGTGCCACGGATTTTGTTAACCACCAGGGTAGCCAGCGATTCGCCTTCTACCTCATCGGCAATAATCACTAAATTCTTTTTGCCGTTTTTGGCCAACTTTTCCAGCAAAGGCAAAATTTCGTTTAGGGCCGAGATTTTTTTGTCGGTAATTAAAATGAGCGGATTTTCAAAGACCGATTCCATTTTTTCGGCGTTCGTTACCATGTATTGCGAAATATAGCCTCGGTCAAACTGCATGCCTTCCACAATCTCGTGCGAACTGCCAATGCTATTGGAATCCTCCACCGAAATTACCCCATCCTTACCAACCTCGTCCACCACTTCGGCAATAAGCTCGCCTATGCTTTCGTCTTTAGCCGAAAGTGTGGCCACTTCTTTTATTTTTTTGGTGTCGTTGATAAGTTCGCGCTGGTTTTCCAAAGACTTAATAACCGCCTCGCTCGCCTCTTTAAGTTCGCTCGCTAACTGGATCACGTTAAATCCGCCCTTGCTGATAGACTCCTCGCCGGCTTTGATCATGGCCTGCGCTAAAACTACCGCCGTGGTGGTGCCGTCGCCCACGTTGGTGTTGGTTTTGTCGGCGGCTTGTTTTATAAACTCCGCGCCCAAGTTTTCATACTTGTCAGCCAGTTCAATTTCTTTGGCCACGGTCACGCCGTCAAAAGTAACCTGCGGCGCGCCGTAGCTTTTTTCTATAATCACCGCGCGGCCGCGGGGACCGAGCGTCATCTTTACCGCTTCAGCCAGTTTATCTATCCCCCGCCGCATAGCCGTTCTGGCGTTTTCGTTAAATAATATTTGCTTTGCCATATTTGTTTAAACAATCCCAATCTACAAATTATATCCTAATGCTCCGAATAAATTCATTTGGAGCATTGGGATAAATTAGGATTATTTGGATTATTTTATTCTAGTATCGCCAAGATATCGTCCTCCCTCGCTATCAAATATTCCTTGCCCGCGACCTTGATTTCGTTGGGACCGTACTTGGTGAACAGCACCACATCGCCTTTTTTGACCGCAGGTTTTATAAGTTTGCCGTCGTCGTATTTGCCCGGCCCCACCGCCAAAACCCTGCCCTGTTCGGGGCGTTCTTTATCCACCGTCTCGGGCAGATAGATACCCGATTTGGTTTTTTCTTCTTTAGACACGGGTTCTATCAAAACCCTGTCTGATAGTGGTTTTATTTTTATCATTTTGTAAACAATCCCAATCTACAAATTATATCCTAATGCTCCGAATAAATTCATTTGGAGCATTGGGATAAATTAGGATTATTTGGATTATGTATTATCACTCTTATACTACGATTGATAATGTTAGCAATTGTTAAAACTATGGTCAAGCCCTTCTGGTTTTCCAATAAAAAGCGCCCCTCAATATAGCCGAGGGGCGTAGGACAGGGAATTCTGGCGACATCCCTAGGGAGAGCCGGGGCGATCCCGGCTCATTTTTGATGCTCAACCAGAACTCCCTGATTATTTTGTTAGTCTCGCCCCGACCTAGCGGCGGGGCGAGACTGGCTGATGTCAAGGGGCGTCACTATCCAAATTGACGAGGCCTGGGGAGAGATTGGACTGAAAATGTGACGAAGGAGAGCACCCCTTGCCAGCCGAAGTGTTAATTGAATGTACTGTACCTAACTATATATCTAAACCCTGTCTGGAGTCAATTGGTCACAAGACCTGCTCCAAGAACTTTATAATCTTGGTCTCGGTGTGATCAGCCGCTGGATCATTCCAGTCGTCCGGTATCGGGAAAGCCACTTCCTGCATTTCGAGGAGATGGGCTTGGACGATATCGCTGACCAATAAAGATTTGATAGCGCTAGCCAGCCCATCGCCCGATTTTACCACCATTGACCCGCCCAGCTCATTTACAAACCACTTTTCCTGCCCGCTCTGCGCTCGTATTCTGGCCCGAAAACCTTCATCATCCAAAGAGACATTGGGGATTCGGGCAAAAGCGGCACCGATTTGGATATTAGTACCGCTAAAGAAAACCATTACATCGGCACTGCCGGCCACCTGCGCTCCATTGAAAGAACGCGGGCTGGCTGACCAGACGTCGCTAAGGATTTCCTCCCTTTCCTTCATAAACTTCTCGTATTCGGCCAGTCTGACCGCAAAGTTCGCATCAGACTCACCAGTCTTTTGTTTCGGCTTTTCACCGGGATGCTCGGAAAAACAGATCACTGCGCGATGGAGCCCTTTAACGGCACCCACCAGCATCCACAAAACTCGGTTATTTTCCTTGGGATCCTTGCCGCCTACAGCGCCTATAAGAATATCGGCATCTTGAACTGGTATAGGCGAACCGCCACCGATAACTTTCTGCATCTCGGCGCGAACATTTTTGGCTTGAGCATCTTTGATAGTTTGATATTCCAACCGCCACTGCGGCGGCGGACCTAGGTAAACTAGGCTATTATAGCCAAAATCCCTAGCGGCTTCTTTGGTACAAAGGTGGGCCAAAAACACAAGTTTAGCCTGACCGGCGTAGCTTCTGGCTTTAGGACGTAGCGAGGCGCCGGGCACATCTTCAAAAATATACCACGGCACACCAAATCTATCGCACACTTCCGCAAAAGCTAATTCTTCTTCTGTCTGAAAGCTGGAGAGACCCGTAAGCATGGCGTCCATACCAACAACCTCTCCGCCTCTCTTTTGGGCCAAACCTACCTCTTGTTTGGGAAATAAAATAACTTCGTGACTCCTGGCTTCAGCTTCTTTGGCTAAGATCTCCATAGCCGTTCCGCCAGCCACGTCAAAGCAGAAAAACCCGAATTTCTTCATAGCTTCCTCCATTATAATAATAAGGGTTTTGGGGAAATTAGTTAAAAAAGGACTTAGCAAAGGATAACAAACAATTGCTAATAGTGTCAAATTGCTTTAATCAAGGTCAGACCTTGATTACTATTTTTTCAAAAAATGTCCAGTGTAACTATTTTTAGCTTGGCTGATTTGTCGTGGTGTGCCTTCGGCCACAACTTTGCCACCGTTGTCTCCGCCTTCGGGCCCAAGATCAATAATCCAATCGGCGGTGCGGATAACGTCTAAATTATGCTCAATCACTAACACGGTGTTGCCTTTGTCGCGCAAAGCATGGAGCACGTTTAAAAGTTTTCTAATGTCGTCAAAATGCAAACCGGTGGTGGGTTCGTCTAAAAGATAGAGCGTTTGGCCGGTGTCGCGACGTGATAATTCTGTGGCGAGTTTGACTCGTTGAGCCTCGCCACCCGAAAGTGTGGTGGCCGGCTGGCCCAGTTCCATATAGCCTAAGCCGACTTCGAGCAGAGTGCTCAATTTTTGTTTTAGCGCCGGAATATTTTTAAAAAATTCAAAAGCTTCTTCTACCGGCATTTTTAAAATCTGCGCGATATTTTTACCTTTGTATTCCACTTCCAAAGCTTCTTTGTTGTAACGCGTGCCGTGGCATTCCTCGCACTCCACATACACATCGGGTAAAAAATGCATCTCTATTTTTTTAACACCTTGCCCCTCGCACACTTCGCACCGGCCGCCCTTAACATTAAAACTAAACCGGCCCGGTTCAAACCCCCTGACTTTAGCTTCGCGCGTGGCGGCAAACAGATCACGCACGGGGCCAAATAGACCGGTGTAGGTGGCCGGATTAGAACGGGGCGTCCGGCCAATCGGGCTTTGATCCACCACTACAACTTTATCTAAATTTTCCCAACCGGTTATCTCGGTAAACCTTCCCGGAGAATCTTTGGCGCCGTAAAACTTTTGTAATAAAAACTTGGCTAAAATATCGTTCACTAAACTGGATTTGCCCGAACCCGACACGCCCGTGATTGAAACAAACTGTCCCAGTGGAATTTTGACCGTAATATTTTTAAGATTATTTTCTTGGGCGCCTTTTATAGTTAAGTAATTTTGCCTATCGGTCTTATAAGTCCTATCAGACTTATCAGTTAATATCCTTCTTTTCCCAGATAAATACTGTCCAGTAATAGAATCTGACTTCTTAAGCTGCGCTGGTGTGCCTTCAAAAATAATTTTACCGCCGTGTTTACCCGCGCCCGGCCCCACATCTACCACCCAATCGGCATTAGTGATAGTCTGCTCATCGTGTTCCACCACCACCACCGTGTTACCAATATCGCGGAGATGTTGGAGAGTTGAAATCAACCTATTTTGATCGCGCTGATGCAAACCAATGGAGGGCTCGTCTAAAATGTACAAAACCCCAGTTAAACCCGAACCGATTTGCGTAGCCAGACGAATTCTTTGGGCTTCACCGCCGGAAAGCGTGGCCGAAGAACGAGCCAGAGCAAGATAATCTAAACCGACGTTCAACAAAAAATCTAAGCGATTCAATATTTCTTTAATAATAGACCCCGATATTTTTTGTTCAGATTCAGTTAATTTACTGTTTTTGACTTCCGAAAAAAACTTTTTACATTCGCTTATAGATAAATCCGCCACATAACTAATATTTTTTCCTAAAAATTTAACGGCCAAAATCTCGGGCTTTAAGCGGGCACCGTTACACACTGGGCAAACCTTTTCTATCATGTAGCGCTCAATTTCGGCTCGGGTAAATTCAGATTCAGTTTCACGGTAGCGGCGCAACAGATTGGGAATAACGCCTTCAAAGTCAGTTTTTAGTTCTAAGTTTTTAGTTTTTAGTTTAGATGAATTGTAACCATACAGAATCACATCAATCACATAATCTGGAAGATCTTTGACGGGTACATCAACCGCAAAATCAAGATCTTTGGATAATTCATCGATTATGCTCCAATACCAACCTTGATAGCCCACGCGATGCGAAGCCGAAGCCCAGGGTTTAATAGCGCCTTCGGCCAAAGTTATATTCTTGCTGGGAAAAACAAGTTCAGGGTCAATTTCCATAGTGTGACCGAGGCCGGTGCAATGCGGGCAGGCGCCATGCGGGCTATTAAAAGAAAAAGACCTTGGTTCAACATTTGGAAAGTTAATACCGCAATAGGCACACGACATGGCTTCGGAAAATATTTCATCCGCATTTTTAATGGACACCGAGTGTCCATTAAATTTGGAGACGATCATCAAGCCGTCACCGAGTTTTAAGGCTTGTTCTATGGATTCGGCAATTCTGGTACGCAGATCAGGATCGGGCTCTATGGTTACGCGATCTATCACTGCTTCAATGGCATGCTGTTTGTATCTTTCTAAATTTAATTTTAAAGCCTCTTCGGTTTTATAGATTTCGCCGTCAACTCTAACCCGGGCGTAGCCGGTATCGGCGAGTTTCTGGATCACATTTTTATGCTCGCCTTTTTGGTCGCGTATCAATGGCGCTAAAATTACCAATGGAGTTCCTTTAGATTTTTTTAAAATTTGATCGGTTATTTGACTAACATTCTGGCGCGAAACTATGCGGTCGCATTTGGGGCAATGCGGTATGCCTACACGCGCAAACAATAAACGCAAATAATCATAAATTTCGGTAATGGTGCCAACAGTAGAACGTGGATTTTTGGAAACGCTTTTTTGGTCTATAGAAATTGCCGGCGACAAACCATCTATACTATCCACATCGGGCTTATCCATCACGCCTAAAAACTGCCTGGCATAAGCCGACAAACTTTCTACATAACGCCTCTGGCCTTCGGCGTATAAAGTATCAAAAGCCAGCGACGACTTGCCCGAACCCGACAGGCCGGTAATAACCACCAGTTTGTTTTTGGGAATATCCAAACTGACATTTTTGAGGTTGTGAACCCTAGCGCCGCGTACTTTTATAAATTCCACCTGCCCCGTGGAGCGTAAGCTCTTCACGGGGCGGATTTTGATGCAGTTTTGTTGCATAGAATGAACCCTGCTAGTGAATTTTCAACTTTCTTCATTAGCTTTTCTTAGAAAAGCTTTTTGAAAATTCTACTACAGGGAAACGTTTGATTATACACTAAAGCAGAGTAAAAATCCAGACTTTGGCATGGTCCGTCTAAGGTCTATAATGGATGTATTATGCCAACCAAAAAAACTACAATTGAAGATTTGGCCAGAATGGTGGCCAATGGCTTTAACAACATTGAGAGCAAGATGGCTACTAAGGTTCAGTTTGACGCGTTTGATAAAAGACTAACTAGAGTAGAAGAAAAGCTTGATAATATAGAAAAAATAATCTTGAAACAGCAAGGTGAGCATATCAAAAACCTTGATAGAAGAGTGAGTCACCTAGAAGAAATGTTCACGGTAAAATAAAGTTAAAATCTCCCGAAGGTTTATTCCTTCGGGAGATTTGTTTTAGCTGCAATTTGGGTGAAAGCCATCGCCACGCTTGTGGCATGACCCTCACTGACACGCGATAAGGCCTCCATTACATGTTCTTTTTCTTCTCGTGAAAGACCAGCTGTACACTTATCCCAAATTCTAATTATTTCATCGGGATCATTCTCATTTTTAGAAAGAACAAAAACAAGAAGTGTGGCTTGATAAACTTCAAACCGAAATTTTTTACAACTAGACATAGTTTACCTCCAGTTTAAAGAACTTGCTGTAACTGATTCGTTGTTCTATTATTACCAGATAATGAAAACGCTGTCAAATAGTAAAAAGCTAGCCAAATTGCCTGCCTCGCCGGGGGTGTATTTCTTTAAGGATAAGGCCGAAAAGATAATCTACATAGGCAAGTCGGGCAATCTTAAGAATCGCGTACGCAGCTACTTCCAAAAAGGGGCTAAGTTTTTTAACGCGGCTAAACAGAAAATGCTAGCCGACATATCAGACCTAGAGATTGTGTTAACTGATTCAGAAATTGAAGCGCTCATCAAAGAATCCGAACTTATTAAAAAACATAAACCCAAGTTTAATGTGTTGATGCGCGATAGTAAAAATTATCTATACGTGGCCTTTACCAAAGAAGAATATACAAAAATAATCCTGACCCATCAGCCCAAATCCCTAACTACTAATTACAAACTACTAACTACCCGCTATCTTGGTCCTTTCACTGATGGCACTGCTGTTAGAAAAACCTTGCACATCTTACGCGACATCTTCCCCTATTGCACCTGCCGACAAAAACACGAAACAAAATGCTTAAACGCGCATATGGACCGATGCTTAACCTACTGCTGCCTTAAACCTTCTTCCAACTTAGCACGAGAGCGCGATAGCAGACTCGTGCTAAATCAGTATCGAAAAAACATCAAAGCCATAAAAGCGGTGCTCGCCGGTCGAAGCCAAGTTCTGCTTAAAGAACTAAAAAAAGAAATGAAACAAGTTATAAAAAACCAAAATTTTGAACGGGCCGGCGAATTAAAACGCCAAATAACCAGTTTAGACGAGGTGTTAAAACACGCCCATGTTCTAACCGAAAAACCGGAATTTTTATCGCCTGCTATTTTTAAAGACGATAAACCCGATTTCAGACTGCTCGGTCTAAAAGAAAATCCACAAAGAATAGAAACTTACGATATTTCCAATTTTCAAGGCGCCGAAGCGGTGGGTTCCATGGTGGTTTTTGAGTTAGAGAACGATGGCCAATATCAACCCAATAAAAACGAATACCGGCGCTTCAAAATCAAAACGGTAAAAGGCATAAACGATCCCGCCATGATAGCCGAGATTATTAAACGCCGATTAAACAACAACTGGTTTCTGCCCCAGCTGATAATTGTAGATGGCGGTCGCGCGCAGTTAAACGCGGCGCTGGAAATACTATCCCCGACCAAAATACGAGTAATATCCTTGGCCAAAAAACTGGAAGAAATATATTTACCGGAAAGACCCGAGCCGATTCTCGCCAGAAAATTCGGTCAAAGCCTAAAGCATCTTCTTCAAATTATCCGTGATGAGGCTCATAGGTTTGCTATAAGCTATCACCGCAAACTGCATATTGACAAGATATATAGATGAAGGATAATGAAGATAAGCTAGTTCTGTTCTTTGTGAATAATACCCCTTTGGGGGGCACCCAATGCCGCCAGCTGGTATAGCTGGCCAACGGGCGTGGTTTTAGGATATGTGTCCCTCCCCACCATATCCAAAGAACCACGAGCCCCCTTATCTTTAAGCAAATTGGGAGGGGTTAACCATGCCTGTAAATTAAACCTAAAATGGGACAAAAGGAGGTGATAAAAGTATCGCAGATCCCAAAGGTTTTCATCCCACCACGTGGTGGGGAAATAAAAACTTTTCTCATTACTGGGGAGTAAATGAGAAATGCCAGAAAAAATCGTTGCTGAAAAGCCAGAGATTAATGTCCTCGCCGAGATCCACAACGGAGCCGCTCATGTTGTTTTCTCGGCTCAGGGAGGTATGTATACGGCGCTGGCCAGCAAGACTAACGACAGAAGCCGGTGGTGCAAGGCGGCCAACGTGCAGGAGCAGGCTGACATCCTAAGAATTCGCCGCAGTCGTAATGGTTTCCGGGTTCTGATCAAGAATTCGCGAGGCCAGTGGAACGACTATCCAACCTTCGAGGCTTTCAGCAAATCACAGGAGAACTGGAGGTGCACTGGTACACGACAGGCGAAATATCACCCGCCTGTACGGCTAGCAGTGGCCATAAAGTAAGCAACCGCATCGAGGCATCTGCTAACGCAGGTGCCTCCTTTTTATTTTATAGTTGACTTATTGACATCAGTTTGCTAACATCCAAGCATATTATTGTAGGCCTCTAAAATATTTAATAAATACTCCAAAATAACCCATAAAGGGTAAGGTTTTTATTGCTGAAATGATTATAAACATAATACAAATAGTTCTGGGGATTCTGCTGGGAGCAGTCATTCTTTTACAGCGCCAAGGCGCGGGCCTTTCGGGCGCTTTTGGCGGCGGCGAGGGCGAGTTTTATCACACTAAAAGAGGCGCGGAGAAATTTCTCTTTATAGCCACCATTTTGCTGGCTGTATTATTTTTTGGCACGGCTTTGGTTAATATAATCCTTTAAAGTTACTTCCATTTGTTTAAATCACAACTCAAAAAAATATCGGAACGCGCGAAGTTTCTGCGCTCGCTCTCGGCCAATCATTGGCGGCATCTCCTGCGCAACTTAAGTTTAAAGGAGATAAATTTGGTTTTGTTCTGGCTGGGTCTCGCCGTGGCCGCCTCGCTCTTTTTAAGCGGCTATGATTATTGGTTTTTAAGAGTGGCCGCGCCGGATAAAGGCGGCAGCTACAGCGAGGGCCTGATCGGCGAACCGCGCTACCTTAACCCGGCCCTGGCCTCAACCAACGAAGTAGACCGCGACGTCACCACCTTAATTTTTGCCGGTTTGGTTAAACACAATGAAAAAGGCGAGATTGTGCCTGATCTCGCCCAAAGCTACGAAATTAAAGACGGCGGCAAAACTTATGAGTTTATTTTGCGCCCCAACCTAACCTGGCCCGATAAAAAACCCTTTACCGCCAACGATGTTATCTTCACCATAAATTTAATCAAAGATGCTAAGTTCCAAAGCCCTCTGCGTAACAACTGGCAGGGAGTCAGAGCCGAAAAAATTGATGACCAGCGTTTAGTTTTAAAATTACCTGTGGAATACGAGCCGTTTTTGGAAAACGCTACGGTGGGTATCCTGCCCCAACACTTATGGGCCAGCGTCCAGCCCCAAAACTTTTTACTGACCCAGCTTAATTTAAAACCGGTCGGCTTGGGAGCTTATCAGTTGGTCAAAATAACTAAAAATGCCAGTGGGGAAATCCGGTCTATGGAATTTTCTCCCAATCCGCGTTACTATGAAAAGGCCAATATCTCTCGTCTCACTCTGCGCTTCTATCAAAACCGAGAAAGCGTTCTCGGCGCCTATAAACGCAGAGAGATTGATGGTTTATCTTTAAGTTCTGTTTTGGAGAAAGAAGAATTCAACAGATCCCGCGGTGTAGAGTTCTATAACTTAAAACTGCCTCGGTATTTTGGGGTGTTTTTTAATCAAACTAAATCCAACATACTTGCGGAAATTAGTGTTCGCCAAGCCTTAGCCTATGCTACCAACAAAGATGTTATTGCACGGGAAATCCTAAAAGGAGAAGCTCAGGTTCAGGTAGGTCCGTTTCCTTTTGGAGTGCTTAACATAGGCGAACCCAGCCTAAAATATGCGTTTGATCCGGAAAAAGCCAAGGGGGTGCTGGAAAAGTCTGGCTGGAAAATCAATAGCGACGGCGTTAGAGAAAAAAAATTAAAAGGAGGTAAAACAGCCCGATTAGAGTTTGTCTTAACCACCACCGATTGGCCTGAACTGACTCAAGTAGCCAGCGCGCTAAAAAACGATTGGGCCAACGTGGGGGTTAAAGTTGCTTTGGATATTGTTCCGGTCAGCGCCGTCCAAAACCAAATAGTTCGGCCGAGGCAATATGAAGCTCTGCTTTTTGGCGAAGTTTTGGGTCTAAACCCCGATCCGTTTTCTTTCTGGCATTCTACCCAGAGAAAAGACCCCGGCTTAAACTTGGCGCTCTACAACAACAAACGAGTGGACGGACTTTTGGAATCGGCCCGGCAGGAAAACAATCCGGCCCAAAGAGTCAAAGAATATCAAGAATTTCAAAAAATAATAATGCAGGATGTTCCCGCCATATTTTTATACAGTCCCAATTACATTTACGCCGTTTCCGGGAAAATAAAAGGTATTAATGTTGAGGCCATAAATACTCCCTCTCAAAGGTTTGAAAATATAAACAAGTGGCATATAGCCACGACTAGAGTTAAAAAATAACCTATCTACCATATTCTGAAAAGGGTGCGTGGCGGAACTGGCATACGCGTACGCTTCAGGAGCGTATGGAATAAAATCCATGAGGGTTCAACTCCCTCCGCACCCACATAAAAAATCATAAATCCTAATATCTAAAT
>CAYJTN010000019.1:0-12451 GCA_964373235.1 uncultured Candidatus Saccharibacteria bacterium | reverse complement strand
GTGTCTATTTTTTGGTGTTTGCGGGTTTTTTTATAGGACCTGTAAGTCCTATAGGACCCATGAGTTCTATTTATGAAAAAGAAGATTTTTTCATCTTATAAATACAAACCCTTTCCTCTGCCTAATCTGTTAGAGGTTCAAATACATTCCTATAAGTGGTTCTTAAGCAAGGGTTTGGGTGAACTTTTTAAAGAGATTTCGCCCATAGAAGATTACACCGGCGCCAATCTGGAACTGTCTTTCGGCAATTACTATTTTGACGAGCCTAAATATTCCCAAGACGAGTCCAAGGAGCACTTCACCTCGTACGAAGCGCCTTTGAGAGTTAAGGCCCGCCTAAAAAATAAGCGCACCGGCGAAATCAAAGAACAGGAAATTTATTTGGGCGATTTTCCTTTGATGACCTCGCGCGG
Organism: uncultured Candidatus Saccharibacteria bacterium; assembly: GCA_964373235.1. Taxonomy (GTDB): domain Bacteria; phylum Patescibacteriota; class Minisyncoccia; order JACQLN01; family JACQLN01; genus JACQLN01. The sequence continues at coordinate 12,038 of CAYJTN010000019.1, read as the reverse complement.
CACCTTCATTATTAACGGCGTGGAGCGGGTTATTGTTTCCCAGCTTATCCGATCTTCCGGCGTTTTTTTTACGGTGCAAAACACCCGCAACAAGAACCAGTTTGGCGCCAAAGTTATTCCCAACCGCGGGGCCTGGCTGGAATTTGAGACCGATTATGACGGCGTGATTTCGGTTAAAATTGACCGCAAGCGCAAAGTGCCGGTAACATCACTCTTGCGTATTTTTGGTTTGGCCGAGAATGAAGCTATTATCAGCGCTTGCCAAAAATACGACACTTCGCCCGATACGTCTTATATTAAAAGCACTTTAGCCAAAGATACAGCCAAAAACACGGGTGAGGCTTACATAGAAATTTACAAACGTATCCGGCCGGGCGATTTGGCCACAGCTGATAACGCCAAGAGTCTGATAGACGCCATGTTCGGTGCCACGCGCTATGATCTTTCCGAAGTCGGCCGCTGGAAAATGGGCGAACGGTTTAAAGATACCGGTGCCGCCGAAGACGCCCCATTAAAAAAACTGCTTCACGAAAAAGATTTAAATAAAAACGCTCACGATAAAGTTCTGCATCTGGCGGATTTAACGGCCATAATTTCCGAAATCATCAAGTTGAACAATGATCCGCACGCTAAGGCCGACGACATTGACCACTTGGGCAACCGCCGGGTCCGGGCCATGGGCGAATTGGTCCAGCAGAGACTGCGTTTGGGCCTGGCGCGTTTGGAAAGAATCGCTAAGGACAGAATGTCCACTTTGGACGTAAACACCATTACGCCGGCCCAGCTGGTTAATGCCCGGCCGCTTATTGCCGTGGTTAAAGAATTTTTCGCCTCTTCCCAGCTCTCGCAGTTTATGGACCAGGTTAACCCTCTGGCGGAATTAGAGCATAAGCGCCGCTTATCCGCCCTCGGTCCCGGGGGTCTGGCTCGCGAGCGGGCCGGTTTTGAAGTGCGTGATGTTCATACCTCGCACTACGGCAGAATTTGCCCCATTCAAACACCCGAAGGCCCTAACATTGGTTTGGTGGAATATTTTTCTTCGTATGCCCGGCTGAACGATTTTGGTTTTATTGAAACACCCTACCGGGTGGTTAAAAACGGAAAAATTACCGATGAGGTTAAGTATTTGAACGCTCTCGCGGAAGAGGATTATTATATCGCGCATGGCGGCGTTAAGGTGGACGTTGAAGGCAAGTTGGCTGACGAATTTGTGCAGGTGCGCCACCGCGCCGAGCCGACTCTGGTGGAAAAAAACAGAGTGGAGCTGATGGATGTTTCGCCCCAGCAGATTATCAGCATCGCCACCTCGCTTATTCCTTTTTTGGAGCATGACGATGCCAACCGCGCTTTGATGGGTTCCAATATGCAGCGCCAAGCTGTGCCCTGCGTTAAGCCGCAGGTGCCGCTGGTGGGTACGGGCGCGGAAGAGCGGGCGGTGCAGGATTCCGGTTACGTGATTTTGGCCGAAGAAGATGGTGCAGTGGAAGCGGTGGACGGCCGGCGCATCAGAATCAAATATCAAAAACCGGTTAAAGATAAAATGCGCGGCGAGCTCAAGATGATCCACACCGAATCAGCTAAGGGCGGCGGGGAGGTGGTGGAATACAAATTGCACAATTTTGTCCGTTCCAACCAGTATACCTCCTTAAACCAATTCCCGCGCGTGTTTAAGGGCGATAAAGTTAAAAAAGGCGATGTGCTGGCTGATGGCATTTCTACCGAAGACGGCGCCTTGGCCTTGGGCCAAAATTTAACCGTGGCTTTTATGAGCTGGCGGGGCGGCAACTTTGAAGACGCTATTATACTTTCCGAAAAGCTGGTCCAGCAGGATATTTTTTCTTCCATACACATTGAAAGTTATTCCATGGATGTGCGTGAAACCAAGCTGGGCCCCGAAATCACCACACCCGACATTCCCAACGTCTCCGAAGAAAAGTTAAAAGATTTGGACGAAGAAGGCATTGTCCGCATTGGCGCCGAAGTGGGCCAAGGCGATATTCTGGTGGGTAAAATCTCGCCCAAGGGCGAAGCCGATCTCACCGCCGAAGAAAGGTTGCTGCGGGCCATCTTCGGCGAAAAAGCCCGCGATGTTAAAGACGCCTCGCTCCATTTGCCTCACGGCAAGAGGGGCCGGGTGGTGGGCATAAAAGTTTTTGAACGCGATCAGGGCGACAAACTGCCCGCCGGCGTTATCAAAACCATACAGGTGGAGGTGGCCGAATACCGCAAAGTTTCCGTGGGCGACAAACTGGCCGGGCGGCACGGCAACAAGGGCGTTATTTCCATGATCTTGCCCGAAGAAGAAATGCCTTACATGGAAGACGGGCGTAGCGTGGATGTTATTTTAAATCCTTTGGGCGTGGCCAGCCGCATGAACATCGGCCAGATTTTGGAAACGCATTTGGGCTGGGCTATGAAGGCGCAGGGCTTGCGGGCGGTAACTCCTGCCTTAGCCGGCGCCACCGAGGCCGAAATTAAAGTTGAGTTAAAAACAGCTGGCTTACCCGAAGACGGCAAGGTTACTTTATATGATGGCAAAACGGGCGAGACTTTCGGTCAAAAGGTTACGGTGGGTGTTATTTACATAATGAAGCTGAACCACTTGGTGGAAGATAAAATCCACATGCGCTCCATCGGACCTTATTCGCTGATCACCCAGCAGCCTTTGGGCGGCAAAGCCGGGTTTGGCGGCCAGCGATTCGGCGAGATGGAAGTCTGGGCTTTGGAAGGCTACGGCGCGGCTTATATTTTGCAGGAAATGCTGACCATAAAATCGGATGATGTGGTGGGCCGCGGGCACGCTTATGAGAGCATTATTAAGGGCGAGCCCATCAGAACGCCCAATATTCCGGCTTCGTTTTTTGTTTTGGTTAACGAAATGAAAGGCCTCGGTTTAAACGTGGAATTGATTGGCGAAGAAATTTTGCCGCCAGCAGAAATAATAAAAGAAGAAGCCAAGCTAGGAAGTTAGCTTTCTAGCTTCTTAGCTTGTTAGGAAAAATCCTAGAAAGCTAGAAAGCTAAAGACTAAAAAGCTATTATGCCCAAGACATCTATTCCGCCCAATTTAAAAGATTTTAAAGCCATCAGAATTCGCCTCGCTGGGCCCGAGGATATTTTGAGCTGGTCCTATGGCGAGGTGGTCAAGCCCGAAACCATCAATTACCGCACCCAGAAGCCGGAAAAGGAAGGCTTGTTTTCCGAAGCTATTTTTGGTCCCACCAAGGACTGGGAATGTTATTGCGGCAAGTATCGCCGAATCCGTTACAAGGGTATTGTGTGCGACAAATGCGGCGTGGAAGTGACGCGGGCTATTGTGCGCCGTGAAAGAATGGGGCATATCGCCCTCGCTTCGCCCGTGAGCCATATTTGGTTTTTGCGGGGCGTGCCTTCCAAAATGGGGCTCTTGCTGGATTTAGGTGTTCAGGAATTGGAAAAGGTTATCTATTTTGCCGCTTACATTGTGGTGGAGGTGGATGAAACGGCCCGGGCCAATGTTTTAGCTGAAGTTGAAAGGGAGTACAAAACCAAAGTCAAAAGCCAGACCACCAAGGGCGGCCAAAGGGAATTAAAGTCTTTACGCGATACCGCGGTGGAAGAGCTGGCTAAAATCAGAAAATTTCAGGTGTTGTCGGAAGCCCAGTATTACGATCTGGCTTTAAAATACGGCGAGGTCTTTAAGGCCGATATCGGCGCCGAGGCCGTGCGGAGAATTTTTGAAGGTATGGATTTAGAAGCTCTGCGCGCCGAGGTGACGGCCAAATTGGAAAAAATAGACGAGACCGGCGACAAGAAAAAAATGCTGCGCCGCTTGCGCCTGGCTGAATCTTTGATCAGAAATAAACTGCGGCCGGAATGGATGTTTATTACCGTTTTGCCGGTGATTCCGCCGGATTTGCGGCCGATGGTGCCCTTGGACGGCGGCCGCTATGCCACTTCCGATGTTAACGATCTTTACCGCCGGGTTATTAACCGCAACAACCGGTTAAAAAAGCTGATAGAACTGAAATCGCCCGAGGTTATTATTCGCAACGAAAAAAGAATGTTGCAGGAGGCGGTGGACGCTTTAATAGATAATTCAGCGCATCGCGGCAGTGAGCCCACGGCTACCACGGCCGGTGGGGGCAAGCGCGCGCTAAAATCTCTCGCCGATATGTTAAAAGGCAAGCAAGGCCGTTTTCGCCAAAATCTTTTGGGCAAGCGCGTGGATTATTCCGGGCGCTCGGTTATAGTGGTCGGCCCGGAACTTAAACTGCATCAGGCCGGTTTGCCCAAGCGCATGGCTTTGGAAATTTTCAAGCCCTTCGTGATCCATAAGCTGATTTACGAAAAAGAAGTCGCTTCCAACATTAGGAACGCCTCGCGTTTGATAGAAGACGAGGTGGATCTGGTTTGGGAAGCTTTGGAAGAAGTCATCGCCAACAAGGTTATTTTGCTTAACCGCGCGCCCACTTTGCACCGTTTGGGCATACAGGCTTTCCAGCCGGTCCTGATTGAGGGTTCGGCCATACAGGTGCATCCTTTGGTCTGCCAGGCTTTCAACGCCGATTTTGACGGCGACCAAATGGCTGTGCATTTGCCTTTGTCCCAAGAAGCCCAGCGTGAAGCCCAGGACATCATGCTTTCGGCCAAGAATCTTTTGAAACCGGCTACGGGTGAAGCCATTGTAGATCCGCAAAAAGACATGGTGTTGGGGATTTACTGGATGACCTCGGAGGTAGAAAAAGGCGATGAAACCCCGACGTCGGGGTCGGGGCAGGCGAGAGTAAAGGGGACGGACAAGATTTTTGGCTCGGCCAATGAAGCTATTTTGGCCTATGATTTTGGCGAGGTGGATTTAAGAGCCAAGGTAAAAGTTCGTTTTGAAAAATCCAAAGGCGAATTTGTGGAAACCAGCGTCGGCCGGATTTTATTTAACCGGATTTTGCCCAAAGAAGTGCCTTTTATCAATGAGACTATGACCCGCAAAAAACTGGTCAAGTTGACCAGCGAAATCATTCAGAATTTTCCCCAGCCGCAGGTGGTAAAAATTTTAGACGATATCAAGGCTTTGGGTTTTGATTATTCCACCCGCAGCGGAATTTCATGGGGCATGGACGATATTATCGTGCCCGCGGACAAGGGGAAAATAATCAAAGAAGCCACGGCCGAGGTGGGGAAAATACGCGAACATTATATGCAGGGCCTGCTGACTTTGGAAGAGCGCAAGTCAAAATCAATTTCCGTGTGGCATAAAACGAAAGAGCAAATCGCCAAATTGGTGCCGGCCACTATGCATAAAGCCAACCCGGTCTTTATGATTTTTGATTCGGGTTCCCGAGGCAACATCAGCCAGCTGACCCAGATGGCCGGTATGAAAGGCGTGGTTATAAACCCGGCCGGCGAAACTATAGAACTGCCCATTGTGCCCTCCTTCAAAGAAGGCTTTAATGTTTTGGAATACTTTATCTCCACGCACGGCGCCCGCAAAGGCACCACCGACACGGCTTTAAAAACAGCCGCGGCCGGTTATTTGACGCGCCGCTTGGTGGATGTGGCTCAAGACGTGGTGGTGCGGGCGGACGATTGCGGTGACACCGAGGGTATTGTTAAATATCAAGCCGATGGCGCCGACATCAATTTATCTTTAGGCGAGAGAGTGCTGGGCCGGGCGGCGGTGGAGGATATTAAAGAAAACGTTAAAGGCAAAGTGCTGGTTAAAGCCGGCGAACTTATTGGCCGCGAGCAAGCTAAAAAAATAGACGAACTTGGACTTAAAGAAGTTAAAGTAAGATCGGTCTTGCGCTGTCAGAGTATCAAAGGCATTTGCGCCAAGTGCTTCGGCTACGATCTGGGTTCTAATGATTTGGTTAAGATGGGTTCGGCCGTGGGCATTGTGACGGCGCAGGCCATTGGCGAGCCGGGCACCCAGCTGACCATGAGAACTTTCCATGTCGGCGGCGTGGCCGGCGCGTCTGACATTACCCAAGGGTTGCCCCGGGTGGAAGAAGTTTTTGAAGTGCGGCCACCCAAGGGCCAAGCCGTGCTTTCCGAATACAACGGCGTGGTGGAGGACGTGGCTTCGCAGGGGGCGCAGAAGATAATCAAGCTAAGAGTTTCGGATAAGGGCAGTCCTGCTTCGCGCAAGGCTTCCGCCTCTGCCAAGGCTATGGCCAACAAGTCGCAGGATGAAAAAATAAAAGAATACAGCGTGCCGGTGGGCGTGGGTATTTTTGTGGAGAAAGGCGATTTGGTGGCCCAAGGCGCCCAGTTGACGGAGGGCAATTTAAATTTGCAAGATCTCTTTAACTTATCGGGCCAGGAGGCGGTGGAACGTTATGTTATTAAGGAGGTGGAAACAATTTACGTAACTCAGGGTGCTTCTATCAATGAAAAATATCTGGAGGTTATAGTGCGCCAAATGTTTTCACGTGTCAGGATTTCGGAGCCGGGCGATACCAAACTTTTGCCGGGCGAAGTCGCCGAAAAGTGGACGGTTTGGGGGGAAAATGCCGGGTTGAACAAGCCCCTCGACTCCGCTCCCTCAACAAAACTCGGGACAGGTCGGGGCCAGGGGGAGAAAGGGGAGAAAACCTCTCGGGAAGCCTCGGGGCAAGGGGGAGAAAGGGGTTTACCCCGAGCGAAGTCAAGGGGGAAGAAAGCTACCTACGAACAATTGCTTTTGGGTATTACCAAGGTTTCTTTAACTACCGACAGTTTTCTTTCGGCGGCATCATTTCAGGAAACCGCGCGCAGTCTTATCAACGCCGCTATAGAGGCCAAAGAGGATAACTTGCGCGGGCTTAAAGAAAACGTCATCGTGGGCCGGTTGATTCCGGCCGGGACGGGATTTAGGGAATAGGGTTTAGCCACTAGGATTTTAGGGTATAGTCATTTTTTACCCATCATCTTTCCCATCATCTTTTTATTTTAATATTTAGTAAACGATCGTTTACTAAAAATATTATCGTTTACTAAAAATATTAAGTAAGAAAGATAAGAAAGATATGATAAGAAAGATATTATGTCTTATACCCTATACCCTATACCCTATACCCTATACCCTATACCCTATACCCTATACCCTATACTTTACATCTTTACATCCCTTAATCCTTTATGCTAGCCTTGTAAAGCAATTTAATCCCGCCCAGAGGCGGGGCCAGTCCGCAGACAGCGGGTATTCGCCAAACGGTGAAATAAATCCCGCCGAGGAACATATAAGTCCTATGGCTCCCATGGGTCCTATAATAAAAGTCTGTGGAAACACAGGCTTTTATGTTAACCAAATCCCAAAAAATAAAATTAGTAGAAGAACTGGCCGATATATTAAAAAATAATGTCAGCATTCTTTTTGTTGATTTCTCCGCTTTAAATATGGGAGAAATAATAAGCTTGAAAAGAGAGCTTAAAAAAGAAGGTCTAAAGTTTAAAGCTTTAAAAAAATCATTACTCGGTTTTGCTTTTGAAAAATCAGGCCGCGAAGAGTTTGATTTATCTTTCCACAAAAACTCCGTCGCTATAGTTTATGGTTCGACTACGCTCACCACAAGTTTCTCAAATGAATTGGATGCGGTTATGGCAAAAATTATTCATAAGTTTTCTGCTCAAACAAAGAAATTAGAAATACTAGGCGGGTTCTTAATGGGCGAAAAGATGTTAAAAAATGCGGTAATAACTTTGGCGCAATTACCTCCAAGAGAAGTTTTGCTGGCACAAGTATTACAGCTTATGATGTCGCCGGTGGCAGGTTTCACTAGAGTGATGGATGCAGTAAGTAAAAAGAGCAATTAAGTAATTAGCAAAGGTCGGGAGTAAATTTTTATAGGTCCGATTGGTCCTATAGGTTATATAAAAACAATGGAAAACAATAACATACAAATACCAGAAAAATTTAAAGCCTTAGTGGAAACCGTAGAAAAAATGAACGTAATGGAACTCGCCGAATTGGTTAAAGTTCTGGAAACTAAATTTGGGGTGTCGGTCTCGACGACCTTCGGTGTCGGGACTCCGACCGGAAGCGTCGGAGCTGACGTCGGGGAGGAAAAATCCGCTTTTGACGTGGAATTAACAGAAACCGGCGCCCAAAAAATCGCCGTTATTAAGGTGGTGCGCGAACTGACCAGCCTCGGCCTTAAAGAGGCCAAAGATTTGGTAGATGGCGCGCCCAAGGTGGTTAAGGCCGGCGTGGCCAAAGCCGAAGCCGAGGCAATGAAAAAGAGGCTGGAAGAAGCGGGCGCGGTTGTAGTAGTTAAATAGGTCCTATCGGTCTTATTGGACCTATCAAATTTCAAAAGAATAAACGGTTTTACCCTTTAGAAAATATATAATTCTTTCTTGAGAATTGACAATAAAAGACTTAGCCCCGGCAAGTTCGTTGTGGCTAAGTCTTTTTTTAATGTTTAATTCCTTGTCTAAAACTATAATCAAGCCTTCGCTAGCGGCGAGAGCGTAAATATTTTTATGGCTGGATGAGGTAAAAATTTTGGCGACATTTTCTCTTAATGCGATTTGTTTTTTCTTGGCACCATTTTCCAGTTCAACCAGAGTGTGTTCGTCGGTTAAACCGAAGATAGAGCCATCAAGGGCGAGGTTGGTGGTTAGTAGTTTGTAGTTAGTAGTTGGGGCCTGATTTGTCCAGATCTCGGTTTCACCCAGGATTAGATCGCTAGAGGAAGAGACCGTGAAAGGCAGTTTGTAAATCAAGCCGTCTGTGGCTAAAAGATAAAAGGCTTCGCGGTAGATAGCGGCTTGGGCTAAGGTGGGGATGTTATCCGGTCGGATCCAGAGGGTTATGCTATCGGGGGAGCCGGAATCAAGCGCTATCTTATCTTGGGTTATCACCAGCAAGGCATTGGGGTCGTCTGGTTTTTCTAGGGCGGCGACTATAGCCGCGCCTTCTTCTAAAGATTCAAAGTTGCCCGAGCGGCGGTTAAGGTCAAACCGATAAAGTGTCGGGCCGCTAAAGGTTAAAATTTTGTTTCGGCCCAAAGCGAGAGCCAGCGGGTCGAAACCGGCCGAATTATTTTCTAAGTCTATAATTTTTCTAACGCCGCTTATATTTTCAATATGTTCCAAACCGGCGGCTATCTTTTTTAGGTCTTGTTGCAAGGTGGCCCGGGTGGTTTTGAAAAGTTTCAATTCCTCCAAACGTTTGAGCTTGGCTTCGGCCGAAATTAAAAGCTCATTGGCTTCGGTTTCATTTTTAACTTCCAAGAGAGAGGCTATTTTATCTTTGAGTTCGGTGGCTTCGGCTACCAGCGTCTCGGCCTCTATTTTATTCCGGGCGGTTTCACTTTTTATTTTTACAGCCACCACGGCCACTGTGGTTAAAACAGCCAGCAGAACCAAGACCAAAATTATTGGTTTCTTATAAGACCTATAAGACTTGTTGGACATATATATTCTATTAGGTTTCTCAATCAAAGGGGGCATGATGGGAGCAAGGGGCGAAAGGGGAGAAGTCTTTTTGGGATATAGCGCCACTACGGCTAAATTTTTAAGGCCGGCGCCGGAGCGCTTAAGATATTTAGCCAAGCCACGTTCTCTTAACTGATAAATCAAATCGTCCTCGCTTATTTTGTGAATTTGGTTGGTGGCCAAGACAATTCTATCTTCGGGCATAAGTTCGCCGCTCGTGATGTTCTCAAAAGATAAATTTGCTGCAGCGTCAAACGTGGCCAAGCTGGGGGCGGGGGTAACAATATTTTGCAGACTGTTATTTCGCAAGATCAGCGCCGAGGCGTCGCCCAAGCGCGCTAAATGCAGTCTGTTTTCTTTAAGCGCGGCCACTATTATTTTGATTTTCAAGCTAATTTGCGGATTCAGCCACTGTTTTTTTAATTTTAAGACGTTATTGGCCCTTTTTAAGGCGAATTTCAAAGCTGAAAGAGGAGTCACGATGGTGTTTTTAAAGTACTCATTTTTTAAGGCACTGGCGAGTTCGGCGGCCAGAGCCGCGTTTTCTTTTTTGGTTTTGTTGGAGGTTATTTCGGCAATTATAAACAAATTGCCTAAGTTGGCCTCGCCAGAGTTAGCCGGGGTAAAAACAAAGGTTTCGGCGTAAGCCGAACTCAAAGGTGTTTTTTCCAGTAAAGTTAGTTCTTCAGGAATAAACTGGGTGTCTTTCATGCTTTAGAGTATTATAGGTGGGAGCACTGCCCTTTACAAGGTTTTAACGGTTGCTATCATGGGCTCAGTTGATAGTTAGTAGTTGTTAGTTTTGGTTACTGGTTTTTAGTTAATCAGGTTTTTATTTACAGTTAAACTAAAAACTGAAACTTTTAACTATAACTTAAAGCTAGCAACCGATAACTGGTATGTCCTATCAGTCTTATAATAAAAATCTTTTGGAAAACCTCTTTGGTTCCAAGGCCAAAGTTCTTAAGCTGTTTTTTCAGCGTTCGCAACTGGTACTGTCGGCCGGGGATATAGCCAGAAAAACAGGCCTTAAAAAAAGAGGAGTGAAATCAAAAATTTCCGAACTGGTGAAATTAGGCATCTTAAAAAAAGCCAACGGCAATGGTAAGACGAAGAAGACAAAAAAGAGTTAGAACTATCAGGCCTGTCAAACACCAGGTGTTTGACAGGAAGTACCAGCTGAATCAAAAATGGCCGTATTTAGCCGAGCTTAAAAATTTGGTATTAAAAATTGCTCCGCCGGCATTTCCAAAAATAGAGAGAAGGTTAACTCGTTTAGGTAAAATAAAACTGGCGGTGGTAACCGGTGTGTTTTTGGATATACCGAATACACGGGTGGATTTAATGGTGGTGGGGGATGACATGGATTTTAGAAAATTGGGCGATTTTATAAAAGGTTTGGAAAGCGATATGGGCACAGAACTGCGGTATGTTATTTTGGGCACCGCTGAATTTAAGTATCGCTGTGACATGTTTGATCGGTTTGTGCATGATATACTGGAATATCCGCATAGGAAAGTTATAGATAAGATAGGCAAGTTAGGAATTAGGAATTAGGAAATTAGCTGTTTAGCAATTTAGGGCATTTAGTTCAGTGGTAGAACGCTCCGTTCACATCGGAGAGGTGGTAGGTTCGATCCCTACAATGCCCACTTACCCAGTAACTCAAGCTAGTTGAGTTACTGGTTTTATTATAAGAAACTCCCGCAAGGGAGTTTTTTAAGAGATGTCGGTTAGTTTTAACTTTCTAAAGCGATCCCGCGAACTTTCCATCTGCCTTAAAAAAGCCTCAATCTGATCTACCCGATAGTAGCGATAATTGTTTATAGGATTACGATAGGGCTGGAGCTTACCATCCCTATCCCAGTTGCGTAAAGTTAACGGGGTTACGCCTATAACCGCCGCCGCTTGTTTGATACTTAAATATTTTCGGCCAAAGCTCATAGTAGCTTTTACCTTGCTAGCTTCTTAGCTTCCTAGGAAGTCCTGATTTTATCGAGGATCCTCGATAGCTTTCTATCGGGACTAATATCCTAAAAAGCTAGAAAGCTATAGTAATGTTTTGTAATCTTTTTATATCAATGTATCTATATTTTAGTGTTTAATTTTTAAAGCAACAATAGGCGGTTATCCACCGTGTGGATTAAATCCTAATGTCCTAATTCTTAAAGCCTTTTAGAATTTGGATTTTGGGGTTTGATGTTTGTTTAGAGTTTAGAATTTCGTGCTTCGACCCTGAGCTCGGGATCGAAGGGTGCTTATGATTTGGCATAAATTTATCCACATTTGGCCTATTGATATGCGATATATATGATATACTGGATATATCCGATAGAGATATCGGATATACACTAAGAAATGGCATCCTGTAACGCAATTCTGCGTTACAGGTTTTTGTTTTATGGATGAAAGAGACAACTTTATTTTAATAAGCCAAATAGCTAGAGAAACTCCGTATAGTCCGGAGTACTTGAGTTTGCTCGTGAGAAAAGGGAGAATACAGGGTAAAAAATTTGGACGCAACTGGGCTATTTCAAGAAATGCTTTGGTGGAGTATTTGGCTACGCATAAGGTGGCGGTTGATACCCCTTTTAAACCCGTGTTGGCCTCGGAAGTCGCAATGGGTGTAAGGGGTGAAAT
>CAYJTN010000018.1:0-12548 GCA_964373235.1 uncultured Candidatus Saccharibacteria bacterium | reverse complement strand
CTCCTTCGCCAAGGCTTCGCAGGACAAGTAAAGCTACGGAAGGACAAGTAAAAAATGAAGAAGTATAACCACAAAAAAGTAGAGTCCAAGTGGCATAAGAAGTGGCTGGCCGAGAAGGTTTACGAACCCTCCTTCGCCAAGGCTTCGAAGGGCAAGCCTGATCTTAAAAATGCCAAAAATCCCTTTTATAACTTGATGATGTTTCCGTATCCTTCGGCCGAAGGATTGCATGTGGGTAATATGTACGCTTTTGTTGGTAGTGATATTTATGGCCGATTCAAAAGAATGCAGGGCTATAATGTTTTTGAACCGATTGGTCTAGATGGCTTTGGCATACATTCCGAAAACTATGCTTTAAAGATTGGCGAACATCCCATGGATCAGGCCAGAGTTTCCGAGAAAAATTTTTACCGTCAACTACAAATGATAGGCAATAGTTTTGCTTGGAACGAAAAACTGGAAACTTACGACCCCGAATATTACAAATGGACGCAGTGGATTTTTATTCAGCTATATAAAAAAGGTTTAGCCTACCGCAAAAAATCTGCGGTTAATTGGTGCCCCAGCTGTCTGACTGTGCTCGCGGACGAGCAAGTCATACAAAAGTCAAATATCAAAAGTCAAATATCAAAAGTACAGAGCAGAAGTCAAAATGATGAAAATAGAGAAGTAAAAATTGGAGTATGCGAGAGATGTGAAACTCCAGTAATAAAAAAAGAATTAGAGCAATGGTTTTTTAGAATCACAAAATATGCCGACAAACTGCTTAAGGGTTTAGACAAAATTGATTGGAGCGAAAAAGTAAAGATAGCTCAAAAAAATTGGATTGGCAAATCGGAAGGCGCTTCTATAAAATTTCGTTTAGTTAATGTGACTGGTCAAAAAGATGGAAAACATTTTGTAGAAGTTTTTACCACGCGCCCAGATACAATTTTCGGTGCTACGTTTATTGCAATTTCGCCCGAGAAAGCAAAATTTTGGTTAGATATTGGTTGGCAGGCGCCGAATGAAGTCAAAGAGTATATTAAAAAGCATGTGGCTGAAAAAGTTGTTGATGCTGTTAAAGAAAAAACTGGCGTGTTTTCGGGCGTGATGGCCATTAACCCAGCCAACCAAAAAGAAATTCCGGTTTGGGTGGCTGATTATGTTTTAGGTGGAGTTGGTACTGGAGCAATTATGGCCGTGCCCGCCCACGACGAACGCGATTTAGAATTTGCTAATAAATTTAAATTGCCGGTAAGCAATGCGCCCCTCGTTTCAATTGAAGAAGGAATAAAAAAGAGCAGGGGTAAAAAAACAGTTCAATTCCGCCTGCGCGATTGGTTGATTTCCCGCCAGCGTTATTGGGGCCCGCCGATACCGATGATTTATTGCAATGATTGCAAATGGCAGCCGGTGCCGGAAAAAGATTTGCCGGTTAAATTGCCCTATATAGAAAATTTTCGTCCCACCGGTACTAATGAATCACCTTTAGCTGCTAGTGAAAGTTTTTATAAAGTTAAGTGTCCTAAGTGTGAAGGCATGGCTAAGCGCGAAACTGACGTTTCGGATACGTTTTTAGATTCGGCTTGGTACTACCTCGGCTATCTTATCCTCGGAAATCAAAAATCAAAAATCAAAAATCAAAATTTTTATTTTGATGGCGGATTAGTTAAGAAATGGTGTCCAGTGGATATGTATATTGGCGGGGCGGAACATGCGGTTTTGCATCTTTTGTATGTTCGCTTTTTGGCGATGGTTTTTAAAGATTTACGTTTAACCAATTTTGATGAACCCTTTAAAAAATTCCGCGCTCATGGTTTGTTAATAAAAGATGGCGCTAAAATGTCGAAATCGAAGGGGAATGTTATTAATCCAGACGAATACATTAAAAATTATGGAGCCGATGTTTTAAGAATGTATTTAATGTTTCTGGGACCGTTTGATCAAGGTGGGGATTTTAGAGATGGGGGAATAAAAGGCATAACCAGATTTTTAGAGAGGGTGTGGAAGATTTCTAATAGGTCTTACGCGACCGATGCGACCTATAAACCCATAGTGCACAAGACAATCAAAAAAGTTACCGAAGATATTGAAAATTTAAATTACAATACTTCGGTTTCGGCTTTAATGATGTTATTAAACGAATTTGAAGCCAAAGTGGAATCTGTTGGAAAAAAAGAACTAGAAATTTTTGTTAAACTTTTAGCTCCTTTTGCGCCTCACCTGAGCGAAGAAATTTATAGAGAAGTTTTAAAAAATAAAAAGTCTATTCATATTGCGGCTTGGCCAAAATTTGATGCCAAATTAGTTAAAGACAAAGAAGTAGATATAGTGGTTCAGGTCAACGCCAAAATGCGAGCGGTTATTAAATTACCAGCCGATTCTTCTCAAAAAGATGTTGAAGCAGCGGCCAAAAGCAACGAAAATGTTTCTAAATATCTTACTGCCCCGGTAACGAAAGTGATTTTTGTTAAGGATAAATTTATAAATTTCATGGTTTAAATTTTTAGCTCGCCCACATAGGCTTTCGCTCCTGCAGGGAGGAGCATTTTGCCCCACCCTATCTTAAATAAACAAACCTCCCCGAAGTCGCTCAAACCTATGTGAACTCGCTTTTTAGAAATATCGTTCCGAGTAGCATCCCGCCAGAGGCGGGCAGGCATGGAGAAGACCCCCCTTCCTTCCCTTTTCTCCCTTTACACCCTTTTCATATACTCCATGTCGCGTAAAGCGACGTGGTCGCCACGCGACTTTACGTCGTCTGCGAAGAGTGATATTTCGACTTATTAAAATGAAGGTTCTGGATATCAGAAACAACTTTTCTCCGGAATTAGCCTCTAAAGAAGCGGCACTGGCTTTACTAAAGGGGCGAGTGGTGATTTATCCCACCGACACCCTTTATGGCATGGGCGTTAATGTTTTTGATACCGAGGCCATTAGAAAGATTTTTGCCATTAAAAAGCGTTCCGATAAAAAACCACTACCGGTCATAGTTGGTTCCCTAAGCATGGCTAAAGCTCTGGCGGTTATAGATAAGCCCAGAGCAAAAATACTAAAAAGTTTTTGGCCGGGTCCGTTTACTTTTATATTAAAGAAAAAACCAGGTATTTCTTTTTTGCTCACCGCCGGCAGAAATTCAATTGCTTTAAGGTTCCCGAACAGTTATTTTTGCCAAAGCGTCATAGCAGATTTTGAGGGGCCGATTACAGCTACCTCCGCCAATATTTCGGGCGAAGAGCCGTCTCAAGATCCGCAAGAAATTATAGAACGTTTTAACCGGGAAAATTCGCAGCCGGATTTAATGATTGATGGCGGGGTTTTGCCAGCATCCGACCCTTCCACCATAATTGATTTAACAACCGATAATGCTAAAATTGTGCGTATCAATCCAACCAATAAAGAAAACTTTTTAAATATTTTAAAAACAATACAGATAAGATAATTACTGATATAAAAATGGCTAATGAAATAGAAAAATTAAAAGAGCTTTGGCGACTGGAAGAAAAACGGCAGAAGGAAACAATATCCCTGATCCCTTCCGAAAATTTTGCATCCAAATTGGTGCGCCAAGCCATGGGTTCGGTTTTAACCAACAAATATTCCGAAGGTTATCCGGGCCGGCGTTATTACCCCGGCAACGTTTACTATGACGAAATAGAGAAACTGTGCCAGGAGCTTGCGCTCAAGGTTTTTAATCTTTCAAGCAAGGACTGGGCGGCCAATGTTCAGCCTTATTCCGGCTCGCCGGCTAATTTAGCCGTACTCACGGCTTTAATGGCGCCCGGCGATACTCTGATGGGTATGAAATTGTCTTCGGGCGGCCATCTAACTCATGGCCACAAGGTCAGCGCCACGGGGATATTTTTTAAGTCGGTTCAGTACGGGGTTAACGAGGTTGGCTTTATAGATTACCAAGAAGTTGAAAAACTGGCCGAATCGCATCGGCCTAAGGTTATTGTTTGCGGCAGTACGGCTTACCCGCGCGCCATAGATTTTAAAAAATTTGGCGAGGTGGCTAAAAAAGTCGATGCTTATCTTTTAGCCGATATCTCGCATGTGGCCGGTTTGGTGGCGACGGGGAGTCACCCCAATTGTTTTCCGCATTGCGACGCAGCTATGTTCACCACGCACAAAAATTTTAGGGGACCAAGAGGCGCGGTGATTATCGCCCGCTCGGAATTGATAGATAAAATAAACAGGGCGGTTTTTCCAACTTTACAGGGCGGGCCGCATAACAATCAGATTTTAGCCAAGGCCATCGCGTTCGCCCAGGCGCTGGAGCCGGCTTACCAGAAAGAGCAGAAGCAGGTGGTGGCTAATGCCAAAGTTTTGTCGGCAGAATTAAAAAAACTGGGTTACAGTCTTTACACCGGCGGTACCGATAATCACTTGATGTTGATGGATTTGTCTAAATCCGCTCTGGAGGCCTCCTCGGCCGAAAAACAGTTGGAAGCGGTTGGTATTTTAGCCAATCGCAATTCTTTGCCTCACGATGACAAACCCTTTAAGCCGTCAGGTATCCGCTTGGGCACGCCCTCGGTTACGGCGCGAGGCATGAAGGAAAAAGAAATGAAAAAAATTGCCGCGTTGATTCATGCTGTCTTACAAAATAAGGGAGATTCGGATAAAATAAAAACGGAGGTCAAAAACTTAGCCAAAAGATTTATTTTTAAAAACTGACGTAAATAAAGATTGCCGTTGAGCGGCTTCGGGGAGGTTTGTTTATTTAAGACAGGGTGGGACAAATACCACTCCCCGCGGGGGCGAAACGGCAATCCTTATGGAATTCTGGACAATTTATTTTTCGCTTCAATCTATAATTTCTCGTTTAAGGATGTCTGGGCCGATACCTTGATAATTCTTTTTGCCGCTTATTGGGAATACGTGGTGGTGGCCGTACTCTTGTTTTATTTGTGGGCGCCCAAGTTTAGAAAAATAGATTTAAAAACCCGGGCGGTGCATACCGGCCTCGCCGTGCTTTCGGCTCTGGTAGCTCGCTTCGGTGTTACCTCGCTTATTAGGTATCTTTATCCCCGCCAGAGACCCTTTGTGTTTGAGGGTTTGGATTCACTTATCAGCCAAAACCCTCTGGAAGCGTCTTTTCCCTCGGGCCACGCCACTTTTTTTATGGCCCTCGCCGTTTATTTTTTATTGGCCGGCCACAAAAAATTAGGCTCGTTTTTGCTGGTCTCGGCGGTTTTGATTGGTCTGGCTCGTGTGGCGGCCGGCGTGCATTGGCCCAGCGATATTTTGGCCGGCTGGGCGGTGGGTGCTATAGTCAGCTGGATGATTTTTAAGCTGTTCAGCAAGAAATCTTAAAACAAATTCAGTCAGATCTTTAACAAACGGTTCGATTAACTCACCAAAGGAGAGAGTATGAAAAGACACGCGGCTAATTTGGTAACGTCGCTCGGTTTGATTTTATCGGTTTGGGTCGCTGTTCTGGTTTGGACTAACTACCCAGATCCTCGCATCACATTGTTATTGATTGGCCTTATTGGCGTTACCGATTTAATAGATGGCAATTTGGCGCGGCTGGGGCGGATGGTCAGTAAGCTCGGCGCATCTTTGGACCGGCTAAGAGACAAAGTTTTTGTTTGCCCGATATTTATAAATTTTTTAACGGTTGTTTTTTGGTCTAGGCCGGGGCTGGCAACTGCCTTGATTAAAGCGGCGCTGATATGTATTTTGGTGTTGGAGCTTGGCTTGGTTTATGTGTGGCTGCATGGTTTGACCCGAGGATTAGATGCGAGTTCCCATAAAGCCGGCAAGATTAAGCAGGTTCTTTATTCATTTACAATACTCCTGTGGTTTGTATTTAGAGTTGTTGAGTCGGAGTTAGGTTACAGATTGGTGTTGATGGAAGATTTGTTCATGGCCCTTTTACTTTCCGCTTCGGCTTATTATGCTCTAGGCAGTTTATCTGGGTATATAAATAGGTACTGGCCCGATGTACAGAAATAAAATAAAAGAGGTCCGACATTTGTGTTGGGCCTCTCTTTTTATTGTTGACAATGTTAATGTGATTATTTCTTTTTTAAATGTTTAAAAAACTCAATTTGGCGTAATCTTTTTAAGGCATCTTTTTTATTGGTATAACGGCCAAACACCCGCCCCGTCGTTTCCGACATCACCACGTATTTGTTTTTAATCCTTTTAATCATTAGTTGTTCATAAATACGTTACTATGCTATCATATAATTACTATTATGGTCGAGATTTTAAGCCAAAAACTCGACGAGCGAGCCTACAAAAACGCCGTCCTATACTTTATCAAATACTGCAACAATCAGTATTTGCATGCTACAAAACTGAATAAGCTTTTGTATTATCTTGATTTTATTTATTTTCGTGACCACCAGAAGTCAATAACCGGGGATACCTATATTCATCAAGGCTATGGTCCGGTACCTACGCGCATTGACGAGGTACTTGCCAAACTTAAAAGTGAAGGCGCTATTGATACCGAGGCTGTTCCACCTAATGATGTGGAGATGATAAATTTTAATCTTAAAGATGAATCAAAATTTGATGAATCAGTTTTTTCGTCCGCACAAAAAAACTTCTCAAACAAATTTGTGACGAATTTGGAAGTTGGTCGACAGAAAAAATCGTTGCTCAGACACACCTGGAAGCTCCTTGGTTTTACTCAAAGCCATATGAGGTTGTTGACTATGATTACGCGCGCGATATTGATTTCTTTCGGCAGTAACGCTTTGTATTTATGTCGTGGGTCTATGTTGAGCGGGAACAATTTGTGCGGATGTGCGAGAAGGTTGGCATTTCTGTGATGAAGGTCGCCGAAAAAAAGATCGTTACAATAGATATCTCAGCATGCTAAAAGAATATCTAAAAAAGCTGGATTCATGATCCAGTTTTTTGTTTCTAATACTAATGTTTTCTGGTGGGCGAGGAGGGAGTTGGTCACAATTCTCGCCTCGTCGTCACTCGGCTCGGTCGCGACCCCGCCTCGCGGTCCCTCGACACTGCTCGGGACATCGCTCCGGCTTTCAACTCCTCACGCCGACAAATTTATTTGCCGGCTTTTATGTGGGCGAGGAGGGAGTTGAACCCTCAAGCCTTTCGGCACACGATTTTGAGTCGTGCATGTTTGCCAATTTCATCACTCGCCCAATTAAGGTATTTTCTAGTAAAAAAACGTCATTGTCAATGAATCAAGCTTAGGGTAAAATTAAGTAATTAGATAACTAAGTAATCAAGCAATTTCTTGGCCAGGATAATTTCTTTCGTAAATCAAAAAGGCGGGGTGGGCAAATCCACCAGCGTTATCAACGTGGGCGCGTTTTTGGCGGCGCACGGTAAGTATGTTTTGGCGGTGGATTTGGATCCGCAGGCCAACACCACTTCGGGTTTGGGCGTGGATCCTTATCAAACCGAATGGAATTTGTACCACGTTTTAACGAGTGGTCTTTTGCCCGATGAAGCCATAAGAAAAACCGGGGTCTTTGGTTTGGATCTTTTGCCGGCCAACACCAATTTGGCTGGCGCGGGCATAGAGTTAGTTACGCAACCCAATCGGGAATTCAGGCTGCGCGAAGCTTTAAGCCGTATTTCCACCAATTACGACTATATTTTAATAGATTCGCCGCCTTCACTGGGGCTTTTAACCGTCAATGGCTTGGTGGCTTCCGATTACGTGGTGATTCCGGTACAATGCGAATACTACGCTTTGGAAGGCCTCGGCCATCTTTTAAAAACTATAGAACTGGTACGTGATAACTTGGGGCATAATATAAATGTGCTGGGCGCGGTTTTAACCATGTATGACCGGCGCAACCGGCTTAACCGCGATGTGGTCAAAGAGATGCAGAGAAATTTTCCCGGCCGGGTTTTTAATGCCGTGATTCCCCGGTGTGTATCTTTGGCCGAGGCGCCTTCTTTCGGCAAGACCATTTTGCAATACGATGTTTACTCCAAAGGCGGCAAAGCCTATCGGCAGTTGGCGGAAGAAATATTAGCGCTGGAAAATGTGGATGTGCCGATAGTGAAAGAAGCGACAATAGAAAATGTCTAATAGCTAATTACTAATGCCTAATCAATGCCCCATGGTTAAATGTCTAATGTCAAAAAGTTTTTGTCATTTGTCATTAGATATTGATTAGACATTTGAGCTTGGTCATTAGAAATTTAAACTATGCTCGGTCGTGGTTTGGAATCTTTAATACCCCAGAGGAAAGAAGAAATCGCTGATAGAAACAATCAGCTGATTTCTGTTCCCGCAAAATCGGCGGCCACCACGGCCAAGCAGGAAAGCATCTTTTATATTGAACTGGAAAAAATAAAGCCCAATCCCTACCAGCCCCGCAAAGAATTTGACGAGGCGGAACTGGCCAGTTTAGCCGAATCCATGAAGCAGTATGGTATGCTCCAGCCGCTTTTGGTTTCTAAAGTGGAGCTGGCTGTGCCCAGCGGCACTAAAGTGGAATATCAGCTTATTGCCGGTGAAAGACGCTTAAAAGCGGCGGGCCTCGCCGGTTTGCGTCAAGTGCCCGTGATAATTAAAAATCCGGATGAGGCCACCAAGCTGGAGATTGCTTTAATAGAAAACGTTCAGCGTCAAAATTTAAATCCGGTGGAAGAGGCCTTGGCTTACGAACGTTTGATGCGCGAGTTTAAGTTGACCCAGCTGCAGGTGGCGCAAAAAGTGGGCAAGAGCCGCGAAGCGGTGGCTAATCGAGTTCGTCTTTTAGATTTACCCTACGAAGTTCAGCGGAGCGTATCCGATGGCAAAATAACCGAAGGCCACGCCAAAGTCTTGCTCGCCATTAAAAATTCGGAACGCCAGATATTTTTAGCTTCGGAAGCCGTTAACAAAGAAATGTCGGTGCGCGAATTGGAAGATATTGTTCGCCAAGAAGAATCTTACAAATCAAAACCGGCCAAAATTACCGATCCGGAATTAGAAAACTACAAAAAAACCATTCAGGACACCTTAGGCACGCCCGTAACTTTTTCCGGTAGCCGCGAAAAAGGCAAATTGGCTATCAGTTTCTATTCGCAGGAAGATTTGGATAGACTTATCAAAAAATTGACAGGATAAATTTTTTGAATTGATCAAGATTTAATCTTAACATATTTCACGATCGTGAGTTTTGTTAAGATAGGCTGTTCATTGACTTCAGTTTGTGTTTGGATATATACTTTGTATTACATTGTAATACACTTAATTTTTAAAAACTATGGTCAGAGTCATTGTGCCCATATCTTTAACTTTTAATAGCCGGGAGGTGGTTAAATATCTTCGCAGTTTATGAAGGCACAGTTTACTGAACCTTGCGGAGAATATCTTAAGAGACTACCTTAAACTAATCTCAAACGTTCGCGAATTTTAGTTTTGGCCTTGGAAGTCTTGATAAATCTTAACCAGTCCCGCGAAGGGCGCTGGTTTTTGTTTGTTACAATCTCCACTATGTCGCCATCGCCCAGGGCGTGGGTGATGGGCAGTATTTTGCCGTTAACTTTAGCCTGGGCGCAGTGGTCGCCCAAGTCGGAATGCACCGCGTAGGCCAAATCCACCGGTGTGGCGCCTTCGGGCAATTCTATAACGTCGCCCTTGGGCGTAAAGACAAATATCCTATCCTTAAAGAAATCTATTTTGGCGTTCTCCCAAAATTCTTCTTGCGACATATTTTGCTGTTGCCATTCGGCCAGCTGCCTCAGCCAGGAATATTTTTTGGCGAGCGGACTTTTTTCTTCCTTGTAGCTCCAGTGAGCGGCGATGCCGTAATCGGCGTTTCGGTGCATCTCTTCGGTCCTAATCTGGAATTCCGTGATTTTGCCCTCTTCGCAAAAAACAGTGGTGTGGAGCGATTGGTAGCCGTTGGGCTTGGCGAGAGCTATAAAATCTTTAATCCTGTTAGGCAAAGGCGGCCAGTATTTGTGCAAAACACCCAAGGTTTCGTAGCAAGTGGCTACATCAGGCACAATCACTCGCAAAGCCACTAAGTCGTGAATTCTTTCCAAGTTAAAATCGTATTTTTGGAGTTTCTTCCACAAGCTGTATAAGTGTTTGGCGCGCGCGTTTAGGTTGATGTATTTTATGCCATTCTCTTTAAGTATTTTTTCCACCCTCGGTTTTATTTTCTCCGCATACTTTTTGTTTTCCGCGAGCTCACTTTTTACGAAGCTTAAAAGTTTGACGTAGTCGTCGGGGTAAACGTAGGGGAAGGCCAGATCTTCCATAAGGCCTTTTATTTCGCCCATGCCCAAACGCGAGGCCAGCGGAGCGTAAACTTCCAAAGCCTCGCGAGCGACGCGTTCTTTATCGCCGTGGTATGAGCTTAAAGTTTCCAGATTGTGAAGCCGGTCGGCTAATTTGATCAGCACCACGCGAATATCTTTGGCCGTGGCCAGAATCATTTTATGAAAATTTTCTATAAAGTTTTTATCGCCGCCATAGCTGACGCGGTGGAGTTTGGTTACGGCTTGCACTAAGAAAGCAATGCTCGCCCCGAATTTTTTTTCCAAATCTTCCGGCTGATATTTAGTTTCTTCCAAAATATCGTGCAGCAGCGCGGCCGCGACAGTTTCAAAATCAAGATTGATATCGGCGAGGATACCTGCTACTTGCAGGGGATGAAAAATATATTCTTCGCCCGAGTCCCTTTTTTGGCTGAGGTGAGCTTCTTGAGCAAATTCAAAAGCCTGGCGGATTATTTCGGTTTCCGCGGGTGGATATTTTGAAAGTATTTTAGCTAGTATTTCGGACACTATTTAAGCCTAGCAGATTTGAGCAAAAGGGGTGCTATTGACAGTGTTTATAATACATGATAGACTGGCTATATAGTTTTTTTGATGTAAAACCCCATACCCGAGGAGGGAAATATGGACTGGCAGACGATAATCATTATATCGCTTATCGGCATCATAGTCATGGCAATCGCGGTACCCAAGATATTGAAGCGTCATAACGTTTCCGCCGCCGAGGTAGTCGTCCAGAAGCGACCGAAAGAAGAGGGGTGGCAAGTGAAGTTCGCCCAGGGTTGGTATGACTGCCAGCCGATCAGCGCTGATTCTAGCATGGGCCTCGGTGTGGTCCTGCTGACGGATCGGCGGACGCACAAGCGGCCGATCATGCGGCCGCTCTCCGAGATCAAGCTGGTGAGATAGCAAGTTCTTCAATTTTTGTGAGAGGCGAACCCTTATGGGTTCGCCTCTTTAATTTTTTAAGAGGGGTTGACAGAATTTTGCGCGTTAAAAAAACCAAGTAAAATACTTATAGTTTGACGGATTGATATTTTTATTAGCCAAACTTAAAAAGTTTTCCACATAAATTGCTTGTCTAAGCTTGTTAAATCTTGATAAAATTAACCTATCTGATACCTATCAGTGAGCATCTGATAGTATCAGATATCTGGCACCCTCTCCGACAACTGGTCGGAGGGGATTTTTATTTATTGTGGCTAAAAATAAAGCGAAAAATTTTAAGCGGCGCGACGTAACCTGGAGATTCAGACCGGGTGATTTGGCGTCGCCCAGCGAAACTGCCCAAGATACTCCTTACAGCGCCGAGTATTTAAGTTTTTTGGTAAGGACGGGCAGAGTTAAAGGCAAAAAAATAAAACGGGCTTGGCATGTTTCCAGAACCGATCTTAAAAAATATCTTGAAACCCGGAGTGTAAAAACTTCCCCCGTTTCTTTTCACTTGCCCCGGGCGGACTCGGGGGGTTATGCCCCTTTTAAACCCGTGTTGGCCTCGGAAGTCGCAATGGGTGTAAGGGGTGAAATGGGAGAAAAGAGGAAAGAAGAAAATCTGGCGGCCGAGGTTAAACAAGAACTGGATGAACTGGAAGAAATATATCAGAATAAAAATCTTGAATCTCGCAACTCGCAACTTGAAACTTCTGATTCAAAAAAGTTACTCCACTTCGCCAAGGCTTCGAGGAGCAAGCCAGCTACAAGTTCCAAGTTACAGGATTTCCAACCCAGGTTTTCTTTTCCGAGAATTGATTGGTCCGGCAGATCTTATTTTAATAAAAACGAAAAACTAAATTTTAGCGGATTAAAAAAATTGGAGATTGTCGGCGTGGCCTTTATCAGCGCGGTTTTGATCTTGGGCGGTTTCAACCTTAAATTCGCCAGCGCTCTTTATGGCGCGGTCAAAGAATTTGTGGAAGACGCTCTGACTTTGCAAGGCCACGCGCCCGGCACGCACGCTAACGAAATTCTTTTAATAAACAAAGAGGGCAATGTTTCCATTGCGGGTCATATTGAAACGCAGGGGCAGTTAAGAAGTTTTGCGCCCGATGGCACAGTGCCAATAGTTGTAGATTCCCAAACCACCGTGCCCAACCTCTCCGCCGATTATTTAGACAACCTATCTAGTCAGGATTTTACTTTGCAACTGGTTACCAAAAATGGCAATGTAACTTTTGACAACGTCCGTTTGGAAGGCGAGGTCAAAGTCGGCCAGACTCTGGCTGTGCGTGGCGCCGCTAATTTTCTGGATTATGTCAGCGTCGCCAAGAATCTATCCGTGGGCAGTGATCTCGTGGTCAACGGCGTCTCTACTCTGGCCGGTCAAGTCAAAGCTCTGGGCGGCGCCA
>CAYJTN010000017.1:0-12563 GCA_964373235.1 uncultured Candidatus Saccharibacteria bacterium | reverse complement strand
CTTACTTTTTTTCTAAAAGATTGAATAACAGAAAATGCAAAGGGTATTTCTTTCTTAGCCAACCAAAACTGTAAGGCCTTGAGGGTTCTTCCTTAAACTTGTTATATCTCTTGTCCACTGCTGTCTTAAATCTCTTAACAGCATTCTCGTAGCCCCTAAAACCAGAAACTAACCATCTGTGGACACTAGCTATGGTAGCTTTACCAGTGTGGAGCAGTTCAGCAATTTCATCGTAAGATTTATCCTCCAAAAGATATTTGGCAATCATTATCCGACGTGACAGCATTATAGCCTCGCTTTCTGAAAGAAGATCTTTAAAAAAGTTTTTGACCTCGTCCCTTGATTTTAATTCGGCAATACTGGTCCACAACAAATCTAAATACTTCATTCTGGCCTCGGCGCTGACTTTTCTGGAATCAACTCTAGCCATATATTTACAGTACCATAGTCTAGACTATGGTACTACTATAGTTAGAGGGTGATATCTTGGTAAGAAAAAGTTTAGGGGTTATAATTAAATCAAGAATATTATAACCATTGCCCTATGAATAAATTTTCAAAATTAGATCTCGCAGCTGGGGTTATTATTGTAACTGCTCTAATGCTGGCTATTTTTTCCGTTAAAGATGATGCCATAACCACCGATGAATCGCCCCACCTTACAGCTGGTTATTCATATCTAACCCAACAGGATATGCGGCTTAACCCCGAACATCCACCTTTGATTAAAGATCTTGCCGCCTTGCCGCTTCTGTTTCAAAAAATTAACTTTGATGCCGAACATCCGGCTTGGAAAAGCGAGGTTAACGGCCAGTGGGCTTTTGGCCCGCACTTTCTTTTTGAAAGCGGCAACAACCCCGATAAAATTGCTTTTAGCGCCCGCTTGGCCGTGTTGGCGATTTTTATTTTGCTGGGTCTTTTGGTTTACAAGTGGGGTAAGGAGAGATACGGTGCCACGGCTGGCCTCTTGGCTTTAATTCTGACGGTTCTTTCGCCCAATATGATCGCCCAGGCCCGCTATGTTACCACCGATATGGGCGCGGCCTTTGGTTTTGTATTGGCTATTTATTTCTTTGTTAAATACATAAACCAACCGTCCAAAAGATACCTCACCTACGCCGGCTTAACTTTTGGGATAGCTCAACTGCTCAAATTTTCCGCGATTCTTTTAATACCGCTTTTTATTTTCACCGGATTTGCCTATTGGATTTTATCAAGAAAAATTTCGCTGGCTCGGTTGGTTTTATCGCTCGGCGCGATTTTTGTAATCGGATATCTTTTGGTCTGGCCGGTGTATCAATTTAACATTTGGAATTACCCGCCCGAACGGCAAAAAAGCGATACGGTCTTCCATTTAGCCAATTATCCGTTTAAACCAGCCGGGCAAGCGGTAATTAAAATGACCGATCAGCCGCTGCTACGGCCTTATGCCGAGTATGCTCTGGGTTTGCTGATGGTGTTCCAGCGCGCCGGCGGCGGCAACACCACCTATTTTTTGGGCGAGGTTTCCAACCAAGCCTGGAAAAGTTATTTTCCTATTGTTTATTTGCTCAAAGAACCAATTCCGATCTTGGTGTTGATTACTATCGCCTTTGCTTCCATTTTGTCGCGCAGCCAGCGGTCGTGGCAATCAATTAGATCTTGGGTTGGCAACAATTTTACCGAATTTATTTGGTTTAGTTTTATTGTTCTTTATTGGGTTACCAGCATCATGGGCAATTTAAATATCGGCCTAAGGCATGTTTTGCCAACTTTTCCTTTTATCTATTTGCTCACGGCTGGTCAAATAACAAAATGGGTGCAAACCACAAAAATACTAAAATTACCTGTGGTTGCATTGTTGACTGTATGGCTGATTGTAGAAACAATATCAATCTATCCGCACTACCTCGCCTATTTTAATCAATTGGCCGGCGGCCCGGCCAACGGCTATATATATGTGGCGGATTCCAATCTGGATTGGGGGCAGGATTTAAAACGTCTCGCGAAGTATGTAGAGGAAAATAAAATAGAAAAAATAAAACTGGATTACTTTGGCGGCAGTCAGCCGGAGTATTATTTGGGCAATAGATACGAAAAACTTGACGCTAACAACGCGAGCCAGCGCCGCGGCTGGCTGGCCGTCTCGGCTACTCTTTTACAAGGCGGCCGGGCTTTCTCGCCCAATAAAGGTGTTAAGCAAGATACGGTTTACTATACCTGGTTGGATCAGTATGAACCAGTCGCTAAAATCGGCTACTCTATATTTATTTATAAATTAGATTAAAAAAATAAATCACTCCGATTCCTTCCCCCTTTCTCCCTTTACACCCTTTTCATATACTCCATGTCATCTACGAAGAATGATTTAATTTTAACTTTATCTAAACTTATAATACACCTTATTCGGCACTCTCAAATCAATGTACTCCAGCCCCGCGCTCGGGGCTGTTTTTTTTATTTCTTCCAGAGTTTTTTTTAAAGTTTCCAGAGTTTTATAGGCATTTTCGGCCAGGCTTAGCCGCAATATCCAGCCCTCGCTGGTTATAAAATCAAAATCACTAAAGTTTGAATCCGCAGTTTCGCCCGCTCTTAAACCTAAACTTAAGTCTTCGTATATTCTCTGTCTTAAAAAAGAAAGTTCGGCTAAGGTTTTAGCGTTTAAGAGTTCAGTGCCGACTTTAAGTTCACGGCTGGTTTTATCTTCTAAACTTAAAATCAAATTACCCGCTGTTTTACCGCTTTGATTAAAAGACACGCCATTTTTATTTAGCCAAAAACACTGTTCTATCCGGCAAACCACCGCGGCCAGAACATGATCAACTTCTTTAACCTGGCTCCGGTTAACTTGCCCATCGTTAGACTTATCAAAATAAAACCAGCCGCCCCAACCAGCCGCGGCCGCCAAAATTAAAACCAGCCCCGCGACCCCAAAAGGATTGCGTAGAAAACTTTTTATAAATCGAGGCTGTTCACGTTTTATCTGGCGGAATTTTTCCGGCACAACATTTGGAACTTATTTGTAATTTGGGATTTAGGATTTGAAATTTACTTTCTAGTTATTGATTTAAAAGAAAGATATTTTTGCAGAGCCTTGGGTATAGCCACACTGCCGTCTGCCTTTTGATAGTTTTCCAAAATAGCAATTATGGCCCGCGAGGTGGCCACGGCCGTGCCGTTTAAAGTATGCGCAAAGTTGGTTTCCCCACTGGGTCGACGATATTTTATATTTAAATTTCTGGCTTGGTAATCGGTGGTATTGGAAGTTGAAGTTATTTCGCCCCATCCACCCTGTGGTGAGCCTGTCGAACCACCCCGCCCGGGTAGCCAGGCTTCCAAATCGTATTTTCTGGCCGCCTGCGCGCCCAAATCGCCAGCGCACATCTCCACCACTCTATAGGGAATATTAAGCCCCTGAAAAATCCGCTCTTCCAGGCGCAGCAGTTCTTGATGTAGGGCTGGAGAATCATCCGGCTGGGCGTAGACAAACATTTCCACTTTGGTAAATTGGTGCACACGATAAAGCCCTTTGGAATATTTGCCGTAAGCGCCGGCCTCGCGTCTAAAACAATGCGACAGGCCGGCGTATTTTAGCGGCAATTTTTTAGCGTCTAAAATTTCGTCAGCGTGATAACCCGCTAAAGTCACTTCGGCCGTGGCCACGAGACCCAAATCGCTGTCTTTAATTTCGTATATTTGTGCTTCATCGCCTTTGGGCAGATAACCCGTGCCCAAATAAAAGCGCGACTTGGCCAGATCCGGCGTAAAAATAATTTTAAAACCTTCACTCGCCAAAATATCTAAACCGTAATGAGCCAAGGCCAGTTCCAGCATGGCACCCTCATTTTTTAAATAATAAAACTGACTGCCGGCTACTTTGGCTCCGGCTGTAAAATCTATCAGGTCTAACTTTTCGGCCAGTTCCAGATGATCTTTGGGTTCAAAATTAAATTTAGGTTTTTCGCCAACGGTTTTTAATTCTTTGTTATCTTGCTCGCCCGCGCCGTTCGGAACTTCGTCTAAAGCTGGATTGGGTATTTGGGAAAATTTCTCAAAAAAATCATCTCCCACAACCGCCAGTTCTTTTTCTTTGATTTTTATTTTTTCTTTGAATCTCCGGCCTTTTTCCCGATCCTCCACGGAGACTTCTTTACCCGCCGTGGAAATTTCTTTAGCTTGGCGGCGCAATTCTTCAATTTCCTGAATCAGCTCGCGGCGACGTTTGTCCAGAGCTATTATTTCATCAATATCAAGTTTATAGCCCTTCCGGACCACCGCTTGTTTGATAAATTCTGGATTGTCTCTTAATAGTTTGATATCTATCATACCTTTAAAACTCTAAATCCTGATATCTAAATCCTGAATCCCGATTATATCGAGGATCCTCGACAGAGTCGGGACAATATTTAAACCACAAACTACAAAGGTTTGGGATTTTGGACATTGGAATTTGTTTAGAATTTAGGATTTAGTGCTTAGGATTTAATTTTTTGGTTTCATAAATGGAAACAAAATAACATCTCTAATATTATTCTCTCCGCTGATCAAGGCCGTCAGACGATCTAGGCCCATACCTAAACCAGCCACTGGTGGCATACCATACTCTAGCGCTTCCAAAAAATTCTCGTCTAAGCGCGTAACTTCTTTTTTGCCGCCGCGAAAAGCTTCCTCCTGCCGCTCCATTTGCTCGCGCTGGCTTAGCGGATCGTTCATTTCGGAAAAACCTTTCACCACCTCGGCACCGTTTACAATCAACTGAAAACTTTCAGTTAGTTTGGGGTTGTCCTCTTTTAACTTAGCCAAAGGCATAATGGCCTCGGGATAATGTGTAACGAACATTGGCCCCTCTATTTTGGCCCTGACTTCTTTTTTATAAAAATCGTCTAATTCGGCCGAGTCAATCTCGGTATATTTCTGGCCGGTTTTTTCTTTGAATATCTTGGAAAAATCTTTGATCTGCCATTTGCCCTTGATCCATTTTTTAAGCAGTTTTTGGGTAAACTTCATCAAACCCTTATAATCCTGGTAAGCCCAGTAGAGTTCCAGCATGGTAAATTCCGGGTTATGCGCCGGGCTGACGCCCTCGTTTCTAAAACAGCGGCCGATTTCAAAAATCTTCTCAAACCCACCCACCAATAACCTTTTAAGATACAACTCCGGCGCCACCCTAAGATACATATCCAAACCCAGAGCGTTAAGATGAGTTTTGAAAGGTTCGGCCAAAGCCCCGCCGGCCAGGGGCTGTAAAATCGGGGTTTCCACTTCCATAAAACCTTCTTTGGCTAAAAATTTTCTAAGGTCGGCCACTAAGCGCGAACGGTTGCGAAAAGTTTCTTTGACGCCCTTATTTAAAATTAAATCTAAATAGCGATGGCGCATTCTTTCTTCCATATCTTTCAGGCCAAACCATTCTTCGGGCAGGGGCCTAAGGGCTTTGACGATTATTCTAAAACTGTCGGCTTCTAAAGTTTTAGCATCCTGTTTGGTTTTAAATAACTTGCCACCAACCTCAATAAAGTCGCCCACATCGGTGTTGGTTTCAAACAACTTAAAAACTTCTTCACCTAAACGATCTTTTTGCAAAAAAATCTGAAGCTCGGCCGTGTCGTCTTCAATATCCAAAAAGGCCGAACCCCCATGCAGGCGGATGGCTTTAACCCGCCCGGCCAAAAACACCGGCTGGGTGGCGGTAGCCAAAGAGTCAAAATAATCGTGAACGTAAGAATTAGAGTAGTCCTTCCGCACCCGCGCGGGATAGGGATACTTACCCTGATTCTTGAGAGATTCTAGTTTTGATATTCTAGTTTGCCGAAGTTCTTCCAATGAGGCCATGCCCTATATTCTATCTTTTTAATGATTTTGGGTCAAAGAAAAAATCCTCTATAATACCAGATCGTAGATGGTTATATTACCCAAGAAGCCACACACATATACCGAGAATGCTGCAGCATTCTCGGTATATGTGATAATGGAACGAGGCTGGATAATATATGTTATCGTAATTGTATCCCAAAAATGTGACTATATTCTTATACTAAATAAAAAGGCCGGGGAGAGTTTTCTCCTCGGCCAGAAATTTTGCTCACTTTTTATGGTGAACTGGTCGAACTATAGTTATGTCCTTCTCAAATCGCTCGCAGGGACAGGCACCGTCAGAATGTAGACGGTCTCATCCCCCGGCTTATAGGGCTGAACCACGCTATTGACTGTCGCATGCACCACTGCCTTAGCCCCACCCGCTAATTCTATGTGGATGGGAAAGATCTCTCCCGGCTTGATCATTGGCTGACCTTCGATCTGCATGGCAACAACTCCCCTTTAAGAAGGTTGTTATAGACCGAACCATCTAGGTTCGGGTTAATAACAGTTATAAGTATCCAACTCGCTGCCACTAGCCGATCTAATCGCCCCTCCATCTATAATTACAACATATCTTTTGTGATGCTCTATTTTCGTTACTTTCTTATCACTGCAATTTCCATTGCCAGTGATCACACCCACTATATGACATCCAACCCCAATACCGTTAGGATCATCCGCCGTATACCTGCATCTTCCATCTCTACCTAACTTCTTAGCCATATTAACTCCCCTATTTAATATGGTTTAAAAAAAGAACAAATTTGACTTGATTCTATTTTATCACAACAGCTATTTGATCGCCAAGATTTTATATTTAATTTTGCCCCGCGGGGTTAAGGCTTCCACCTCCTCGCCCGGAATTCTAAAAAGAAAAGCCTGGCCCAAAGGCGATTCGTTGGAAATTTTGTTTTGCGCGGGATCGGCACCATTGGAACCCACAATGGTAAAAAAAAGTTTTTCGCCCTTTTCATTTTTGACCTCTACGGTATCGCCTACCTCTACCACTGCTTTGGCTCCGCTTTTGTTTTTATTTTCATCTATAAGAACAGCGTTTTTAATCAGCTCTTCCAGCTCTCTAATCCGGCCTTCGTTAAAAGCCTGGGCTTCGCGGGCTTCAATATATTCGGCGTTCTCCGAAAGATCGCCCAAAGATTTGGCTTCTTCTATGCGCTGGGCAATTTCCTGGCGCTGGGTGGTTTTTAGGTTATGCAGCTCCTCTTTAAATTTTTCCAAATCTGCCTTAGAAATATATTTAGTGGGCATTTTTATATAATTAAAAACACCGTCAGTTGGTGTTATTTTTTATTAGAAAGTTTTAATAATCTGGCCACATTGCCAAAGAGTTCGGCCACTCCCACCGGCCCCACGCCGCCCGGCACGGGGGTTACTAAAGAAACTCTATCTTTCACAGAATCTAAGTCTACATCACCTGTAATCCTGCCGTCAAGGATGGAGAAACCGACATCAATCACCACCGCGCCTTCTTTTAACATATCACCCGTTAAAAATCTGCTTTGCCCAGTTGCGGTTATAACAATATCACAATCCGATGAAATTTCATGGGCCTCTTGGGGAAGAGTATCTTTTTCTATTATGGCTAGTATAGCGCCGGCTTTTATAAGCATCGGCACTAAAAACCGGCCCACCAAACGGCCATAGCCCCATAAAACAACTCTCTTGTTTTTGATGGCTATGTCGGCTTCTTTAAGGATTCTAAATATGGCCGAGGACGTGGGCGGCTCCACCAGTGAGCGCCCGTTAAAAAACATGCCTACAGCTTTATCGGAAAGAATATCTGGATCTTTCTCGGGCGGTATTAAATTTAAAATGGAATAATTCAAACCCGCGGGCAGGGGCAGTTGAACTACCACGGCCGAGATCTTTTGCATTTTAACTATCTTATTTAAATAGGCTCTGGCCTGGGGAAAATCCGCGGTGGCATAATGGTAGTGATCAAAATCAAAACCCAAAAACTCGGCAGTTTTTTTCTTTTGCAGAATATACGAAGAATTTTCTTTTTTTTCGCCAAAACTGACCACAGCCAGGCCGGGCTTTTGGGGCCACGGCGCGGTTTCAGTTTTGAGTTCAGCTAAAATTTTCTGGGCTAGTTGTTTGCCGTCAAAAATCATGAATGGCTTTTTAGCTTTCTAGATTGTTAGCTTTCTAGATTTAAAACTAAGAAGCTAATAAGCTAGGAAGCTAATTCCTAGTCAAATACCATTCCAGAACTTCCCTCGCGATGGGCACCGCCATACTGGAGCCCTCGCCGCCGTTTTCCACTATAATCGTTAGAGCTACCTTCGGATCTTCGTAGGGCGCAAAAACCGTAAACCAAGCATGAGTGTTATGGCCCACACCGGTTTGGGCCGTGCCGGTTTTGCCGCCGGCGCTGCCGGGTAAAGCTGAAAGTGATCGCGCCGATCCGGCCACTACAGTTTCGTGCATGGCTTTTCTGATTATAGCCAATGATTCCGCGTCCACAAAATTTTTATTTAATATTTCAGGCTCAATACTTTTTATAGTTTGGCCATCGGCGCCGCTTATTGATTTTACCACTCTCGGTTTAAATAACGTACCGTTGTTGGCAATAGCGGCAGTGGCGAGAGCCAATTGCAGCGGTGTCACCTGAATAAATCCCTGGCCGATAGACATATTGTAAGTGTCGCCCACAAACCAGCCTTCGCGCTTAACCAACCGTTTCCAGTCAGGATCAGGAATAAAACCGGCTGATTCGCCCGGCAAATCAATCTGGGTTAATTTGGAAAAACCGAACCTCTTTAAATAATCGCCGATTCTTTCCGGCCCCAAACCGGCTATAGGGCCATAGCCTCCACCCACGGTATAAAAAAATATGTTAGAAGATAAGGCGATGGCTTTGTAGATGTCCACCACGCCGAGCGGCTTCCAACCCCTAAAATCCTGCGAGCCCACCGTAATCACACCAGAATCATATATAGTAGTGGTATCATCCACGATTTTTTCCTGAAGAGCGGCTAGGCCCAAAAATGGCTTGAGGGTAGAACCGGGCGGGTAAACGCCGCCAACGGCCCGGTTAAACATCGGCTGATTTTTATTTTCAAAAAGATTTTTAAAAGTTTCTGGGCTCAAACGCGCAGCGAAAATATTGCTGTCAAAAGTCGGTAGGCTTTGCATAGCCAAAACGCCGCCGCTTTTAGGATCAACCGCCACCGCGGCGGCTTTAGTGAAGCCAGCAGCCGCCAAATGCCGCATCATAACTTCAGTCAATTTTGATTGCAAATTGCCGTCTAAAAATAAATTTAGATTGCGGCCGGCCACAGCCGGCCGGCTACCCACCGGCCGGCCGGTGCCGCCAGAGGCATAGGTTTCTAATCTGGTGACGCCGTGCTGACCTCTTAAATAATTTTCGTACTCCAATTCCAACCCGTTTTTGCCTACGATATCCGTCAGCAAAAATTGGGGATTCTGTTTTATATCTTTAGCGGAAACACGCCCGGTGTAGCCTAAAACATGACTAGACGCGCCCCGGTCTTGGTATTCCCTTTTAAAATCTTCTTCCAAACGTATCCCCGGCCAATCTTGCAGTTTGGCTTTAACAGCCAAAAGCTCCTCATGGTTTAAATCTTCCAGAACCAAAACCGGCCTAAAAGAAAACCGGTCTATATCTTTAAATTTTTCTTTGACCGCCCCGGCGTCCTCTTTTAAAAAATCACCCAACACATTTACTATTTTTTCCTGTTCGCTTTTTAGGCGGGGCAGTTCGGCCGGAATCATCACCAAATTAAAAGACAGAGTATTCTTTACCAGTGGCTTTGATTGAGAATCGTAGATTATGCCCCGCGGCGCGCGCTCCCACAACTCCTTAATATAATTAGCCTCGGCTTGGGCTGAATATTGACCACCTTTAAACAAAACCAAATGGAGTTCTCTAATAAAAACCACGGCCAAAATGGCAAAAAGCGCGTAGCCGATTTTTTTTAACGAACCCGCCGTTACGTTTAAAGCCAAACGATTCTCCCATCTTAAATCTTTTTGGGTAAGCTGATGGGAATCAAAAAAAACTTCATCTATTTCCAAATGATCCAGCTTGTGCTTGTACCTACGTCTAAACATTTCTATTGCGCAAATTTATTAAATAAAAAACTGGCGCCGGCCGCACTTAAGCTGGAAATCAGTAGAGCCATAAATAAAGCCGGGTTTAAGGCGAAAGCGGCCGGGTCAAAGGCCCAACTTGAACCCAGCATAACCGCATAAAAAACCGCCACGCCCAAACCAGAGAGGACTAATGTTTGCCAAGCCGAGCGGTGAAAAAAATTAACCAAGAACCATCTTTCAAAAAATAAAAATATCATCAACGCGAGAAACAACAGGCCCAGATTAAAATCACTGGTAACGCGCAAATATACCAGCGCGATTATAAAAACTATTTTTACATCGCGGTTAGGCAAAGACAAAAACCCAAACGGCAGCAGAGCCAAAACCAGCTTAGGCAGCCAGCTGGCCCCAAAAAGCCAGGGCAAAACGGCCAAGTCCAACAGCGCCGCCAAGGCCAGTAAAAAATAGTACCGCTTCATTACTAACTATTATTAGGCACACCTACGAAAATTACAATACAAATCACAAGTTATCAAAGTTAAATATCTTAGAACCATATATCATATATTAAACACGTATCAAGGTTAATATTTTAATTAATGACTATTAATTAATGATTAAACTACAGTGAGCATGCGATCGCATGCTCACTGTATGCTGAATATTTTACATAGGTGTATCTCATTATCCAACTCTGTAGCGGTAACGATTCTAACCCAAGGCCTGATCTCATAATATTCAATTAGGTAATCTACTTCGTCCTGGCAAGGATAGGGATGGATTAAGACGCTCTTTTGATATTCATAAAAACCCAGTCGTTTTAAAGTCTCTCTAAGAGCTTCTCTGGCTGGCTTGTGTTTTTCGGGGATATCAAATATTACCATCCTCCATTTTTTGTCCCAGACTTTGGGCTTTTTTATTTCCATATTATCAATGTTAAAAGTAACCACTTTTTCCTTGCCTTTGTTGGTAAGCACCATGGTTAAAGAACCATCTGGGTTTTCGTGTTCGCGGATGAGGCGGGATTTGTAAAGTGATCTTATGGTATTATTGAGAACCCGATAGTTTACCTTTTGCCATTCTTGGCTGGTTGCTTTAATCACTTTAAAATATTGCCTGGGTGTTCTAGACAAACTTAAACCAATACCAGCAAAAAGAAGCAATAAAACTTTTTTCTGATTCGGACCCAAACGATAGATCTTTTTCCCGAGATTGGGCATAATAATTTAATTATACTACTTATATACTACATAAATATACAACGAGCATGCGATCGCATGCTCGTTGTAGTTTAGGTTCTCTTAGGTTCTCAGTGATGATACAGAGTATAATAATCAATAATATTCTTCCCCGTACCCAATATCTTCGTGCCAGATTTATTTACAATTAACTTGCCGTGAAAAACATTTTTACAATCAAATCTCTTACCTCAAGAGGTAGAAGGTTAAGTTAGCCGATTTTCGATAGAGGCACTTTGACAATATTATGAGTACCGTCTTTTGATGAGTATAATATGCCCATTTTGGATGATAATTGCGCGAACCCTGGTCTGCATAGTGTTAAAAGGTAATGTAATATAAATTGGTTTTGTTATCAAAACTGTTAAAAAATCCCCCGACCGTTTTGAGGCCGGGGGCTGATTAAGGTTCGACTTCGATCAGGAAGATATTCTAAAACTTAGTCTTGGAATCTAAAACTATGCTTTATATTTTAAGATTGTTTTATAATCAAGCCCCGGGTAAAGTTTTAGCTTTCCCGAAGACACATCGTCCAGCGAGACCCACTTTACATCAAACTTTCTGCCACCGTCTTCTACTCTAATTAGATCTTTTTGATACAATGCTCTATCCGCAAGATTTCCTCTATATACAAACACAACTTCGTGGCCCTGCTGGCCGTTGTAAGTAAAAATATTTTCAACCATCTTTATAAAAGAGAGATCCTCAAGATTGGCGCTTAACTCCTCTTGAAACTCTCTTCGCACAGCCGATTCTGCGGTTTCTCCAAATTCAATTTTCCCGCCGACAATACGGCCAAAATCTTCTCCCTTAACATCATCACGGCCGATTCCGGCCAGTACTTCTTGGCCGTTTCGCCCCACCACGCACATGGCTTTTACACTTATTTTATTAAGCTCCATATTAATTTTTTTCTTGGTCTTTAATGCCTAGAGCTAAATGTATAGCCTGTCTTATCCACCAAGTAGCATAGGTTGAAAACTTATAATCTTTATCTGGATTGTATTTGTCTATGGCTTTTCTTAAACCACTCCTGCCAATATCAACTAATGTTTTGTATGAAAGGTAGTGATTGTTGTCTTTGTATTTTTTGGCGATGCTCTGTACCAAAAATAAATTCGCGCGCATCAACCTAATGATGGCTTTCTTATCACCCTTGGCGATTTTTTTTAACAATTCTTTCTCTTGCTCTTTAGTTAAAAGCATTGCTTTAATTGTTTTCAGAAATTTACTGACAGCTCTTGTTGAGAGTATTTCTATTTCTTGTTTTTTAATTAAAGACATAATTTTGAATAAAATTTATAATATTCGGGGGCGACCATCTAAAGTCGCCCCCTTTCTGGGCAATAGATTGAAAGAACACTTATGTTGACCTTAATTTAAATATAGCACCGCGTTAAAAAACATCAA